>DASXIW010000208.1:0-38994 GCA_036497785.1 Acetobacteraceae bacterium
TGGTTTCCGGTCTATCTCGTGCAGCAGCGTCACATGTCAATCCTGACGGCCGGGCTCGTCGCCTCCATCCCGGCAATATGCGGCATCGCCGGCGGCGTGCTCGGGGGAGTGTTTTCCGATGCCCTGCTGCGTCGCGGCTACTCCCTCACCGCGGCGCGCAAGACTCCCATCGTCGCCGGTATGCTGCTCTCCACCTGCATGGCGCTGTGCAACTACGTGGATGCGGAATGGCTGGTGGTGACGATCATGGCGCTGGCCCTTTTGGGCAAGGGCGTGGGTGCGCTGGGCTGGGCAGTGATGGCCGACACCGGACCACCCCAAGTGGCGGGACTCAGCGCCGGATTGTTCAATATGTTCGGCAACATCGCCTTGATCACCACCCCGATCGCGATCGGCTACATCATCGCCCTGACCGGCTCGTTCAACGACGCACTCGTGTTCGTCGGCGCCAACGCCCTGGTCGCAATCCTGGCCTACGTCATGATGTCGGAAAAATCGAACGCTTCAGCGTCACTTAACCGGATAAGAGTTTTTTGCTTCTTTTTTTTCAAAAAAGAAGGCCTTGGAAAGACTGTTCTTTTTTAAAAAAAACGACCAAAAAACTTCTATTCGCTTTGCTTCGTGGCGGCATCGGTTTCCCGGCCCCAGGGCATGCTGGCTTGGGTGCCGGGGCGGGTGCAGCATAGAGCGGCGGCGAGGTTGGCGCGGCGCAGGGCTGGTTCGATCGCCAGGCCGCGGTCGAGGGCGGCGGCCACAACGCCGGTGAAGCAATCGCCGGCGCCGGTGGTGTCCAGCACGGCGACATGGTGGGCGGGCAGGCGGACCGGCCCGTGCGAGGTGGCGGCTTCCAGCCCGGCGCCGCCGCGCGTGACCACCACGTCCGCGCCAAGGGCGGCATGCAGGGCGGCGGCATCGTCGGCGCATCCCAAGGACTGCCCCAGCCATTCGGCCTCATGCTCATTGACCACGAGCACATCGAGCATGCGCATCGCATCCGGCGCCAGATGGCCGGCGGGCGCGAGGTTGAGCACGATTCGGGCGCTGGCGGCGCGGGCGCGGCGGATCAGCGCCTCGATCTCGGCTGGTTCGGTTTCCCGCTGCAGCAGCAATGTGGTGCCAGGAGTGAGCAGCGCGTCCTCGACCTGAGTTTGCCGGGCCGCGAGGTTCGCGCCACTGCCGACGGCGATCAGGTTGCGGCCGGCGGCGTCCACGCAGATGGCGGCGCATCCGGTGGTGCTGGCGTCTGCGGTGATGCGGGTGGTATCGATGCCGAGGCTCCGCATCAGCGCCAGCGCATCATCGGCCAAAGCGTCGCGGCCGACCGCGCCGGCGAACACCACTGCTGCCCCGTCCCGCGCTGCCGCCACGGCCTGGTTGGCCCCCTTCCCGCCCGGCTCGATCCGCACGGACGGGCCGAGCACGGTCTGGCCAGCCGAGGGCAGCACCGGCAAGGCGAAGATCAGATCGAGATTGACGGAGCCGAAGCAGACGATCATCGGCTTTCAGCCGTCCCGGCCAAGGGCGGCTATCATTTCCACCCATTCCCGCTTGGACAGGCCACTGTCTTTCTGTTCCACCTTCTGCCCGTCCAGCATCCGCTTGATCACCCCCATCATGGCGGCGGAAAAGGTGACCGCACCCAGGCGGTAATCGGCAAAGGCGGCATAGGTCAGCGGCACCCAGGCCTTCAGCGATTCCAGCATCGCCTCGGCAAAGACGCGAATTTCGTACTGGGCGTGGGCGTCGGTGCGCAGCGACAGGAAGTGCAGCAGATTGTGCAGATCGGTCTTCCAGTACCATTGCGTGTAGGTGTTCAGCGTCAGGTTCATGCGCGCCAATTCCCGGGCCAGGCCGGGGCGGCTGGGGTCGGCCGGCGCGCCGTCCGGCCCCTCGTTCAACATGGCGGCGTAGTTGTCGTAGGTGCGGGTAGCGTCGGTGCGCAGCAATTCCAGCACCTCGGCGGCGGCCTCGCCGGTCAGCACCTCGCCGCGGCCCTGGCGGTTGGAGGTGGATTGGGCGGCGAGGTGTTCTGGCGCGGGCAGGTAGAATTCCCGGTCCAGGATTGAATATCGGGCGGAATACTCGTTCACGTTGGCCGTGCGATGGCGGATCCATTGCCGGGCCACGAAAATGGGCAGCTTCACGTGGTATTTGATTTCGCACATCTCGAACGGCGTGCTGTGCCGATGGCGCATCAAATACCGGATCAGCCCGGCATCCTCGGACACGCGGCGCGTGCCGCGGCCGTAGGAGACGCGCGCGGCCTGCACCACCGCCGCGTCGTCGCCCATATAATCCACCACGCGGACGAAGCCGTGATCCAGGACCGGCATGGCCTGATACAGCATCGCCTCCAGCGCCGGGACGGTGGAACGCAGGGTGGGGGTGGCAGTGGCCCGGCTCGCGGCAATTTCGGCCAGTTGGTCGTCCGTCAGGCTCATTGCGTTGAAGTCCCTTTCATCGCGCGCTCCGCATGCCTATATTCGGTTTGCCGGCTTGCCGGCTATGGCGATAAACGGTGCGTGGAATAAGCGTTGTGGACCCTGGGGCAGTGCCCGGCGCCTCCACCAGTTCCTTCGGATCTCCTCCGGGGGTATGGGCTAGGGGGGCGATACAGGCTCGACACGCGTGGTAAAGACTCGCCTTTTGCCCGGCATGGTTCCGCCGTTATCGGGCCGTATCACAAGTGCCAATGACAATCATGAGGCATTCGCTGTCGCCGCGTAAGCGGTAACAAGCGCGGTTAGGGGGGCCCCGGGCAACAGAATGCCCCCCGCTTCATTCTGGGACCGGCAAGGCCGATCCCAGTATCAGGCCGGTACTCCACCCATACGCCCCCCTGCCTTCACCCCGGCCGCCAAAGGCGCTAAGGGAACCCGATCATGCGTGAGGCCGACCCATGGAAGACGATCAGGCGCAGCCGCCGGACAGCCTGCTGCCATATGATGAGTGGCACGAGGAAGCACTCCGCCATGTGATGCTGCGCGCGCTGCAATACGCGGCGGCCAACGGGCTTCCGGGCGGACATCATTTCTACCTGACCTTTCGCACCGGGGCGCCCAGTGTGGTCATTCCCGCGCGGCTGAAGGCGCAATATCCGGACGAAATGACCATCGTCCTTCAGCACCAGTTCTGGGACATGCAGGTGGACGAGACGGCCGGCATGCTGAGCGTGGGCCTGTCCTTCGGTGGCGTGCCCTCCACGCTGCGCATTCCGCTTTCCGCCATCATCGCCTTCGCCGACCCTTTCGTGCGCACCGGCATGCGCTTCAGCAGCGACGCCGCCGCCGCCGAGTACACGGCGGACGAGGAGATCGCCGAGCAGGAAGCGCCGCAACCGGATGCCGGCGCAGAGGCTGAAACCCCCGATGGAACCCCGGCCGAGGCGCCACAGGTGGTCAGCCTGGACGCCTTCCGACGGCGCAGTCCGAAAGAGTGATGGAGAGACGCGTGAACGCACCGATGCCGAGGCCATCGAATTTCCTCTACGCGCCGATGTTCCCGCTGGGGCCGGACACCACGACGTGGAAGAAGCTGGACATCCAGGGTGTGTCGAGCTTCACCTGCGACGGTCGCAGCGTGCTGAAGATCGAACCGCAGGCACTGACCGAGCTGGCCTTCCAGGCCTTCCACGAGGTGTCCCATCTGCTGCGCTCGGCCCATTTGGCGCAGCTTCGGAAAATCCTGGACGATCCCGAGGCGTCTGAGAACGATCGGTTCGTGGCGCTGGACCTGTTGAAGAACGCCAATATCGCCGCCGGCGGCGTGCTGCCGATGTGCCAGGACACCGGGACTGCGATCATCGTCGGCAAAAAGGGCCAGCGCGTCTGGGTGGAGGGTGACGAGGAGGAGGCGCTGTCCTACGGCGTGCACCGCACCTATACCGAGACCAATCTGCGCTATTCGCAGATGGCGCCGCTGACCATGTTCGAGGAAGTGAATACCGGCAACAACCTGCCGGTGCAGATCGACATGTATGCCAGCCCCGGCGAGCACCATGCCGACGAACTGCATCTGATGTTCGTCGCCAAGGGAGGCGGCTCAGCCAACAAGACCTTCCTGTATCAGGAAACCCGGGCGATCCTGACCCCGGAGAAGCTGGTCCAGTTCCTTGAGACCAAGATGAAGACGTTGGGCACCTCGGCCTGCCCGCCCTATCACCTCGCCATCGTCATCGGCGGCACCAGCGCCGAGACGACCGTCAAGGCGGTGAAGCTCGCCTCCACGAAGTGGCTGGACGAGCTGCCCACCACGGGCAGCAAGGCCGGCAGCGCCTTCCGCGACCTGGAGATGGAGCAGAAGGTGCTGGAGATCAGCCGCAACGTGGGCATCGGCGCGCAGTTCGGCGGCAAATATTTCTGCCATGATGTGCGGGTGATCCGCCTGCCCCGCCACGGCGCCAGCCTGCCCGTGGGCATCGGCGTCTCGTGCAGTGCTGACCGCCAGGTGAAGGCCAAGATCACGCCGGAAGGCGTCTTCCTGGAGCAGTTGGAGGCCGACCCCTCCAAATACCTGCCCGAAACGACGGATGAGCGTCTGGGTGGCGAGGTCGTCGAAATCGACCTGAACCGCCCGATGGCGGAGATCCGCAGCCAGCTTGCCGCCCATCCCATCAAGACGCGGCTTTCGTTGACCGGCACGATGGTGGTGGCGCGCGACATCGCGCACGCCAAGCTGAAGGAGCGGCTGGATGCCGGCGGCGGGCTACCGCAGTATCTCAAGGATCACCCGGTTTATTACGCCGGCCCAGCCAAGACCCCCACCGGCATGGCAACCGGCAGCTTCGGCCCCACCACGGCGGGGCGGATGGACAGTTACGTGGCCGATTTCCAGGCCGCCGGCGGCTCGTTCGTCATGCTGGCCAAGGGCAACCGCTCCAAGGCGGTGAAGGATGCCTGCAAGAAGTTTGGCGGGTTCTATCTGGGCAGCGTCGGTGGCCCGGCGGCACGGCTGGCGCAAGACTGCATCCGCAAGGTCGAGGTGCTGGAATATCCGGAACTCGGCATGGAGGCGGTGTGGCGCATCGAGGTTGAGAATTTCCCGGCCTTCATCGTGATGGACGACAAGGGCAACGATTTCTACGACGGCCTCGGCTGATGCGCTTCACCATCGACCGGCTCGATCATTTGGTGCTGAACGTCAGCGACGTGCGGGTTTCGGCATCCTGGTATCAGCGCGTGCTCGGCATGGATATGGAGCATTTCGGCGAGGAAGGCCGGATCGCGCTGAAATTCGGCGGCCAGAAGATCAATCTGCGCCCGGCCGGGCATGACACGGAAGCCTGGTTCACCGGCCGTGTGGTGGCGCCCGGAAGCGATGATCTGTGCTTCATCACGGCCGTGGGGCCGCAGGACGTGCTCGCGCATCTGCATAACTGCGGGGTGGCCGTGGAACAGGGGCCGGTGACGAAGATGGGCGCCCTTGGCCCGATGCGCTCGGTCTATTGCCGCGATCCCGATGGCAATCTGATTGAGATTGCGTCCTATCTGACGGAATGAAGGCCAGCGATTTCGATTTCGCGCTGCCGCCGGACCGTATCGCCCAACATCCCGCGCGTCCGCGCGATACGGCGCGGCTGCTGCACGTGGCGCCGGACGGGCTGCACGACCGGCAGGTCGCGGCGTTGCCCGCATCGCTGCGCGCCGGCGACCTGCTGGTGGCCAACGACACGCGGGTGATCCCGGCACAGCTTTGGGCGCATCGCGGCGCCGCGCGCATCGGCATCACGCTCGATCGTCCAAGCGCCGACGGTGCGTGGCATGCGCTGGCCCGCAACGCGCGGCGCCTGCATGTGGGCGACGTGCTGACGATCGACGGCGCCGACGGTCTGACGGCGACGGTGCGGGAGCGGGATGCGGATGGCGGGGTGGCGCTGGCGTTCAACCTGCAGGATGAATCCTTCGCCGAGGCGCTGTGCCGGGCGGGGGCGCTGGCGCTGCCGCCCTACATCGCGCGCCCTAGCGGACCGTCGGCGGAGGATGCGGCGGATTACCAGACCATTTTCGCGCGCCACGACGGTGCGGTCGCGGCGCCCACGGCAGGATTGCATTTCACGCCGGCTTTGCTGGCGGCCCTGGACGCGGCGGGCATCCGACGCACCAGCCTGACCTTGCATGTCGGCGCCGGCACCTTCCTTCCCATGCGCCATGATGACGTGGCGGAGCACCGTATCCATGCCGAACGCGGGCACATCAGCGAGGAAGCGGCGGTTCTGATCAACGCCACGCGCCGCCAGGGTGGGCGGATCGTCGCCGTCGGCACCACCACGCTGCGCCTGCTGGAGACGGCGGCCGAGCCGGACGGCACCGTGCGGCCCTTTATGGGCGAGACCGAGATTTTCGTTCTCCCGGGCCATCAATTCCGCGCCGTGGATTTGCTGATGACCAATTTCCATCTGCCGAAATCCACGCTGTTCATGCTGGTCTGCGCCTTCGCCGGCACGGCGCGCATGCGCGCCGCCTACGCGCATGCCATCGCGGCGGGATATCGCTTCTACTCCTACGGCGACTCCTCTCTGCTGGAACGCGGATGACACTCACCTGGACCGCCACCGCAACCGACGGCGCTGCCCGCGCCGGCGAGCTGAACACCGGCCATGGCGCGGTGGAAACTCCCGTGTTCATGCCCGTGGGCACCGCCGGCACGGTGAAGGCGATGACGGCGGATTCGGTGCGCGCCACCGGGGCGAGGCTGATCCTGGGCAACACCTATCACCTGATGCTGCGGCCGGGCGCCGAGCGGGTGGCGCGGCTGGGCGGGCTGCACGCCATGATGGACTGGCCCGGCCCGATCCTGACGGATTCCGGCGGGTTTCAGGTCATGTCCCTGTCCTCTCTACGCAAGCTGGACCGGGACGGGGTGACATTCAGTTCGCACATCGACGGTTCCAAGCACCGTCTGACGCCGCGCAGCTCCGTGGAAATCCAGCATTTGCTCGACGCCACCATCACCATGGCCTTCGATGAATGCACCCCGTTTCCGGCAACCGAGGCGCAGGCGCGGGCGTCCATGGAGATGTCCATGCGCTGGGCGGGACAGTCGCGGGATGCCTTTGTGGCGCGGGAGGGCTACGGCCTGTTCGGCATCGTCCAGGGTGGGGTGTTCCCGCATCTTCGCGCCGCCTCCGCCCGCGCGCTGACCGATATCGGCTTCGAGGGCTATGCCGTCGGTGGCCTGGCGGTGGGCGAAGGGCAGGAGACGATGTTCGGCGTGCTGGACCAGACCTTGCCCGCCCTCCCCGCCGACCGGCCGCGCTATCTGATGGGCGTCGGCACGCCGGACGACATGATCGGCGCGGTGCAGCGCGGCATCGACATGTTCGACTGCGTCATGCCCACCCGCGCCGGCCGCACCGCGCGGGCCTATACCTCGTGCGGGGTTTTCAACCTACGCAATGCCCGGTTCGCCGACGATGCGCGGCCGCTGGACCCGGGCTGCTTCTGCCTGGGCTGTACCCGGCACAGCCGCGCCTATCTGCACCATCTGTTCCGGTGCGAGGAAATGCTCGGCCCGATGCTGCTGACATGGCATAATCTGCATTATTATCAGAGCCTGATGCGCGGCCTGCGCACGGCGATATCCGAGGGCAATCTGGCGGCGCATGCGGCAGCACTCCGCGCCGCCTGGGCGGTCGGCGAGGAAGCAGCATGACCGATAGCTATGCGGGCCTGACACAACTCGGCCATCACACAACCCAGCCCGCCAACCCCGAGGCGGCGACGTTGGAGCGCGTGCCGAACCCGCATGAGGGCAGCCAGTACCTCATCCGCTTCACCTGCCCGGAATTCACCTCGCTCTGCCCCATGACGGGCCAGCCGGATTTCGCCCATATCGTCATCGACTACGTGCCGGCGGGGTGGATCGTCGAGAGCAAGTCCCTGAAGCTTTTTCTTGCATCGTTCCGCAACCACGGCGCCTTCCATGAGGCCTGCACGATGATGATCGCCAAACGGCTGGTGGATTTGCTGGCGCCCGCATGGCTGCGCATTGGCGGCTACTGGTATCCACGCGGCGGCATGCCGATCGATGTGTTCTGGCAGACGGGTGCGCCGCCCGCCGGCGTGTGGATACCCGACCAGGGTGTACCCCCCTATCGCGGCCGCGGCTGACATTCGTGCCCGCGCGCTGGCGCTCGGGTTCAGCGCCGTGGGTTTCGCCCCGGCGGCATTGGGGCCGGAGGCGCGCAGCCGGCTGAAGGAACTCGTCGCTTTTGGCCAGCACGGCGACATGGGGTGGCTGGCCGAGCGCATGGACCAACGCAGCCATCCGCAATCCTTGTGGCCCGAGGCGCGCAGCGTGATCTGCCTGGGCCTCTCCTACGCGCCGGAGGAGGACGCGCTGGCCAATCTCGGCCGCCCGGACATCGGCAATCTTTCTGTCTACGCCCGCAATCGGGACTACCACGACGTGATGAAGGGCCTGTTGAAGCATCTCGGCCAGTTCATCGTGTCGCGCTTCGGGCCACAGATAAAAGTGTTCGTGGACACCGCGCCGGTGATGGAGAAGCCGCTGGCGGAGCAAGCCGGGCTGGGCTGGCAGGGCAAGCACACCAATCTCGTGTCTCGTCAGCACGGCTCCTGGCTGTTCCTGGGCGAGATCTACACCACGCTCGATCTGCCGCCCGATCCGCCGCACGGCCAGCATTGCGGCAGTTGCACGCGCTGCATGGCCGCCTGCCCCACCGATGCGTTTCCCGCTCCGTACCGGCTGGATGCGACGCGCTGCATCTCATACCTCACCATCGAGCATCGTGGCCCGATCCCGCATGAATTCAGGGCCGCCATGGGCAACCGGATTTATGGCTGCGATGACTGCCTGGCCGTGTGCCCCTGGAACCGCTTCGCCCGCGCCACCGGCCACGCCAAGCTGCAGGCCCGCGAGGAACTCACCGCCCCCCGCCTGGCGGAGCTTGCGGCCCTCGATGATGCGGCGTTCCGCGCGCTGTTCGCCGGCTCGCCCATCAAGCGCATCGGCCGCGGCCGGTTCGTGCGCAACGTGCTTATCGCCATTGGGAACTCCCGTGACCTTTCGCTCGAACCCGCGGCCAGGCATCTTGTTGCCGACGCGGACCCAGTGGTGGCGGAAGCCGCTGCCTGGGCGCTGACACGGCTGCGGGACGGGGAGACGACATGACGCGCACGGAGACCGACGCCCTGGGCGAGATCGAGATCGAGGCCACCCGCTACTGGGGGCCGCAGATTGAGCGGGCGCGGCTGCTGTTCCGCATCGGCACGGAACGGTTTCCCACTGGCCTGATCCGCGCCATCGGCTTGCAGAAGCAGGCCGCGGCCGAAACCAACCTGGCGTTGGGCGAACTGCCCCGCGCCATCGCCGCCCCGATCGTGACTGCGGCGCGCGAGGTGGCGGAAGGCAAGCTGGACAGCGAATTCCCGCTGCCCGTCTGGCAAACCGGATCGGGCACGCAGACCAACATGAACGCCAACGAGGTGATCGCCAACCGCGCCAACGAGATGCTCGGCCAGCCTCTGGGCGCACGCAGCCCGGTTCACCCCAACGACCATGTGAATCGCGGCCAGTCCTCCAACGACAATTTTCCGACGGTGATGCATATCGCCGCCGCCGAAGCCGTGCAGGCCATGACCATCCCCGGGCTGCGTACCCTGTTCGAGGCGCTGAGCCGCCGTGCGGCGCAATCGGAAAATGTGGTGAAGATCGGTCGCGCCCATATGATGGACGCTGTGCCCATCACATTGGGGCAGGAATTCGGCGCCTGGGCGCGGCAGGTGGCGCTTGGCATCGACCGGCTGGAAGGGATCATGCCCCGCCTGCTCTGTGTGCCGCAGGGCGGCACCGCCGTCGGCACCGGGCTGAACCGTCATCCAGACTTCGACTATGTGTTCTGCGACCGGCTCTCGGCGCTCACGGGCCTCGATTTCACGCCCAACCCGAACAAGTTCGAGGGCATGGGCGCGCATGATGCCTTCGTGGAGCTGTCCGGCGTGATGAACACCATCGCCGTGTCGCTCAACAAGATCGGCAACGACATCCGCCTGCTCGGCTCAGGTCCGCGCGCCGGCCTTGCCGAACTGCTCATCCCGCAGGACGGCCTGTCCTCCTCCATCATGCCGGGCAAGACCAACCCGACGCAGAGCGAGGCGCTGACCATGGTCTGCGCTCAGGTGATCGGCAACAATGTGGCGATTACTTTCGGCGGCGCGCAAAGCTTCCTGCAACTTAATGTGTTCAAGCCGGTGATTCACAACGTGCTGCAATCCGCCCGCCTGCTGGCCGACGCCGCCGAGAGCTTCGCGGCCAATATGGTCGACAGGCTGGAGCCGAACTACGAACATATCGCCGAGAACCTGGCCCGATCGCCCATGTTGGTGACAGCGCTGAACCCGCATATCGGCTACGACAGCGCCGTGCGTATCGCCAAGACGGCGATCGAGGACAACATCACCCTGAAGGAAGCCGCCGAGAAACTGAGCCTGGTCTCGCCTGAGGATTTCGACCGCTGGGTGCAGCCGGGCAAGATGACCCGGCCCGGCGACGTGTTGGAAGGCGGCGACTGATCCGGCGATGCGGCTGACCAAACGCAGTTTCAGCCTGGCGGGGCATCGCACCAGCGTGGCCCTGGAAGAAGCCTTCTGGGCAGCGCTGACCGATATCGCAACGGCGCAGCGGCGCAGCGTTGGCGCCTTGGTGGCCGAGTTGGATGCCGAACGAATGCCGGAACAGCCATTGGCCTCCGCGTTACGGGTGTTTGCGCTGGGGTATTTTCGGAAGGCCTGATGGTCGGGCGCTATGGTCCCGTCGAAATCTCGATTGCGAAACGGCTTTACTTGTCAAGTAAAACCTATAGTAGGTCCTTGACATCCTTCCCCAATACCTTCGCCAATTTGTACGCCGTCATCAGGGTAACGTTAATGTTGCCCAATTCCATCTGGGACAAATGTGCTTGAGGGATTCCGGCGCGCTCGTAAACATCCGCCTGCCTGAGATTGGCGCTAAGACGTGCTTTGCGTGCACGTTCGCCGAAATTCACAAGGAACGTAAATCCATCCTCGGTGGTCTCCGGCTCCTGCTTTAATTCCTCCTTGGATGGCGCGCTGCGCAGACGAACCGCGCCCCCGTCTTCACCATCAAGAAACTCCGCTCCCGCGAGTTCCAGAGCAGCGCGGATCCGCGCAATGGAAGTGGGGCGAAGTTTGCGGCGACCGGCTTCGAAATTTTCCACGGTTGCCGCAGTCACCCCCGCCACTTTGGTTAAATCCGCGCGAGACAATTGAAGCATCGCGCGAGCGCCACGGCATTGTTCTGGCGAAAGCATGATTTTGAACTTTACGCTCCCTAAACGAAGCCCGACCCTTATGCAGGCAACGAATGGCAGCCTAACGGATTAACGATCAGACATGCTAGACCGGAACGAATTTGCGAAGCCAAATTAGGCAAAATTACAATTATGTATGTGTCACGATATCTATTCATACAAATCAAAGAGTTAGAAAAATGCAGGATTGTTTACAACGCAAATCGGTCATGCGAAAACACTGGAATGTGTGTCTCATTCACCACACTGTCCCGGAAATGCCATAGCGGACGCTCGGAGGCGATTGCAGAGTTTTAACCAAGCGGCCAATACTCGTTACAGGTCTGGCGGCCCCACCCGTTGGGGGGTTGTCACTGTCGTTTCTTCGGCGGTGACAATCCGGTGGGAAACGGGGCGGGGCCTGGTTATTCGGCCGGCTCTGCCGGTGAAATGAGGAGGTTTTGAATGCGTAAGCTCCTATTGGCTGCAACGGCCATGATCGGCGCGACCGCTGGTCTGGCCACGATGGCCAACGCCCAGGTTGTCCCGCCGACGGTCGTCGTCACGCCGCCCCCCGCCCCTAACTCCAACAACTCGGTGCCGTCCGCCTCGCCGTTGCCCGGCACCGCCGTGGTCCGCCTGAACGTCCGTGTCGTGGCCGACTTCATGGTCGGTGGGGGCAGCGATAATGGCTACAAGGCCCCCCCGCAGGGCACCAACACGCAGGGTATCACCTCGAAATACGCGCCGTATTATTTCGGCGAATATGCCCGTCTCTACCCCGCCTTCGACGGCGTGACGCAGAACGGCATCAAATACGGCGCCTCGGCGGAAATCCGCCAGAACAGCGGCGGCATCGGCATCAACCAGGCCTTCGCCAACAACAACGCCACCGCCGGCAACACCCTGTTCTGGCGTCGTGAGACGATGTATGTCGGCACCGACAAGCTCGGCACGCTGCGCTTTGGCCAGACCGACGGCGTGCAGTCGCTGTTCATCGTCGGCACCTTCGAAAACTTCGACTATGAAGGCGGCTGGGATGGCGATTTGCCCGCCCTGTTCAGCGGTGGCCAAACGTCCGGCGTCGGCACGTCGCTGAACTGGAACTTCCCGGACACCAGCGCCTGGTACGGCAGCTCGAAGCTGGTCTATTTGTCGCCGAACTTCGGCGGCTTCGATTTCGGCTTTGACTGGGAGCCCGCCTCCAACCAGACCTCGGGTGACGGCGCCTGCGTCGGCACCGGCACGAACGCTAGCCCCAACGTCCCCACCAACACGATCACGGTGGGTTGCGCCACGGTCACCTCGCTGGCCGGTCCGTTCAGCCTGATCGGCAGCCAGCTCGCGACCCGTCGTAACCTGACAACCGTCGGCGCCCGCTATCGCGGCGTGTTCGGGCCGGTGGGCCTGGTTGCCGAAGGTGCCTGGGTCCATTCTGGCCATGTTTCCGACGCCAATCCGTTTATCGATCCGGTTGCCTTTAAGGGCCTCAACTACTTCGATGCCGGCTTGGTCGGCACCTTTGGCGGCCTCGCGGTCGGCGGCAATGTTGTTGCCGGCGAGAAGAATGCCACTACGCTGCTGGTCAAGGGCGGCAAGCACGAACTCGATTTCGTTGTCGGCACGTCCTATGCTGCCGGTCCGTTCATCGTGGGTGCCTCGTTCATGAACGAACTGTTCCAGGGCGCGTGGAACGGCAACGCCGCCACGAACACGCAGAACACCTACGGTATCGAGCACGACATCGGCGTGTCGGTCGGCGCCACGTTCAACTGGGCGCCGGGCGCGTCCTTGTATGTCGACTATCTGTGGGGCCAGCGTCACCAGGCCAACCGCGACTTCTTCGCCGCCACCACCGGCAAGTTCAACAACGCCACCCGCGCTCAGGGCATCGTTATTGGTCAGGCGTTCCAGTGGTAAGTGTTTGATCCCAGCCTAGCCTGCGGAAAGGGCGGTGGTTCTCCACCGCCCTTTTTGTTTGTCTACTGTCACGAGCGCTGCCCGCAGCAACGCCGAAGGGCAGCATCGCGATTATCATTCATATCAAGGTCCAGGGGCGGAGCTGGCGAAGGTTCCGCCGGCGTGCTTACGCAGGTGGAATGCCAGCGGAGGGTTGGCCCCTGGCAGGTGTGGGCAGAGCCCACTCTTGATCGCTTCTGAGCTTTCTTTCCGGCAACCGCTCTCACATCGCGTTGGCCTGGATCACTTCCCGGATCTGCGGATAGATTTCCCCCGCCCAACGCCGCCCGTTGAACACGCCGAAATGGCCCACGCCGGTCTGCAGATGGTGGCGTTTCATCGACGGGCGCAGACCGGTGCACAGATCCAGTGCCGCCATCGTCTGGCCAACGGCGCAGATATCATCAAGCTCGCCTTCAACGGTGAACAGCGCCGTACGGCGGATGGCCCGGGGTTCGATCTTCTGGCCATGAAAGGTCAGCCTGCCCAGTGGCAGATCGTGTTCCTGGAACACTTTGGCGACGGTTTCCAGGTAGAACACGGCAGGCAGGTCCATCACCGCCAGATATTCGTCGTAGAAGCGGCGATGCGCCGCGACTTTTTCCTCGTTGCCGTCAACGAGATTGTCAAAGAAGTCGCGATGCGCCTTTTCGTGGCGTTCCTTGTTCATTGTCATGAAGGCCATCAACTGCACGAATCCGGGATAGACGCGTCGCCCGGCCCCGGCATAGCGCGTGGGCACCGTGCTGATCAGGTTCTTTTCGAACCAGTCGATCGAGTGTTCCTTGGCGAGCTTGTTGACCACGGTGGGGTTCAGGCGCGTGTCGATCGGGCCGGCCATCAACGTCATGCTACGGGGCTGCGCCGGGTTGTTGGCCTGCGCCATCAGCGCTGCCGCCGACAGCACCGACACTGTGGGCTGGCACACCGCGATAACGTGGCTGCCCGGGCCAAGGATTTCCAGGAATTGGATGACATGGTCGGTGAAATCGTCCAGGTCGAAATCGCCATCGCTCAGCGCCACGTCGCGCGCATTGTGCCAATCGGTGATATGGACGTCGTTCTCGCTCAGCAACGTCCGCACCGTGCCGCGCAGCAGCGTGGCGAAATGGCCGGACATGGGCGCCACCACCAACAGCTTAGGCTGGCGCGCCTGCGTGTCCTTGGCGAAATGCAGCAAAGACGCGAAGGGCGTGGCGTGCAGGATCTCCTCGCGCACCGCCACCGGCCGGTTGCCCACCTGAACTTCATCGATGCCGAAGGCCGGGCGCACATGGGTGATGGCGGTATGCTCAACCAGCTCGAACGATGCGGCCATGCGCCGGCGCAGCAGATCCATTCCGGCCATTGTGGCGGCCTGGTTGCCCAGCCAGCCAGACCAAAGCTCGGCCGTGGCCCGCATCGGTCCCGCAATATCGGACTGGGCCTGATACATCTGATAGAACATCGAGGATGTGGGCTCCACCGCGTCGCGTAATGTTAGTGCAACACTCCATGCCAAGCGATATTATTTCGCTATGCGACCGGGGATGGGCACATCAATGGCCGACACCGTACTGATCATCAGCAGCCGCAACTATTCATCCTGGTCGCTGCGTGGCTGGCTGCTGGCGCGCCTGTCCGGCATCGATTTCACCGTCCGGGCAGTGGCCGCGGATGACGCGGCGGCGCGAGACGAATTGCTGCTGCGGGCCTCCTCCATCCTGGTTCCTTGCCTGATCCATGACGGCATTTCGATCTGGGACACGCTGGCCATCGCCGAATATCTGAACGAGCTGCGGCCGGCCGCACAGATGTTCCCGCAGGACCGGGTGGCCAGGGCGCGCTGCCGGTCGATTTCCGGCGAAATGCATGCCGGCTTCGCGGCGTTGCGTTCCTCGCTGCCGATGAATCTTCGCGCTCACCGTCCCGGATTCGTGGTGTGGTCGGCCGCGCGCGTGGATATCGAGCGGATCTTCACCATCTGGCGCGAATGTTTGAAGACCTGGAATGGCCCCTGGCTGTTCGGTGAGGCGCGCAGCGTGGCGGATGCGATGTACGCGCCGGTGGTCACCCGCTTGCTGACGTATGATGTGGCGCTGGACGATGCGTGCCGTGGCTATTGCCAGCGCACCATGGCGCTGCCGGACATGCAGGAATGGATCGCCGGCGCGCTGCAGGAAGCGGAGGAAGTGCCGAAACTCGAAGTGGAGTTTTGACACTTCCCCCTGAACAGGGTCAGGCGCTCGCCGTCCAGGGCGCGGGCGCGGGCACCTCGCAAGGGCCCTCCACGTCCACGGTCTTGAAATTGGCGGGGGCGACGATTTCCAGATATTCCATATCGGGCGAGTAATCGTACAAATAATGCACGATGCCGGGGCGCTGGTGCACGCAGTCGCCGGCGGCAACCAGCGTCTCCTTGTCCTCGTACATGAACTTTGCCCAGCCCTTCAGCATCAGGACGATGTGAAAATCGGCCTCGTGCCGATGCCAGCCCGTGCCCTTTTCCGGCGCCGAGTTGGCAATGACGAGTTGGGCGATCACGCGGCCGCCCGTCGCCGCGGCGATGCCGAGATCGCGATACAGGAAAAAATCGCGCAGGCCATCGGACACGAAATCCGTATCCCCCGGCCGCACATGGGAGAATTTGGAGGTGACGGTCTTGTCCTGCATGAGGCACTCTCCTGGTTCAGGGAATGGCATGGTGCGGTCAAGAACGCGATAGTCACGGGCCGGCCAGATGCGGGCCACGGGATCGCTGGCGGAACGCTGCCACAGATCCGCGGGGCGGGTAAATTAAATTGCTGCGGCGCAGCGAATGCCCTGGCCTTCCTTTACTGGCCTTCCCCTTAATCGTCCTCGTCAGACCGCCGCACCAGCACCTCGCGCTTGCCCACGTGGTTCGCCGGCCCGACGATGCCTTCCTTCTCCATCTGCTCGATCAGCTTGGCCGCCCGGTTGTAGCCGATCTGCAAATGGCGCTGGATGAAGCTGGTGCTGGCCTTGCCTTCGCGGGAGACGACATCGACGGCCTGGTCGAACAGGCTCTTTTCGCTATCGCTGGCGCCCGCGATGCCGCTCATGCCGGAGCTGCCGATTTCGGCCTCGTCCTGGCCTTCCGTCACTTCGTCGAGATAGGCGGGTTCGCCCTGTTCGCGCAGATAGGCGACGATCTCCTCGACCTCCTTGTCGGAGACGAACGGGCCGTGCACGCGTGTGATGCGACCGCCGCCGGCCATGTACAGCATGTCGCCCTGGCCGAGGAGCTGTTCGGCGCCTTGTTCGCCCAGGATGGTGCGACTGTCGAATTTGCTGATGACGGTGAAGCTGATCCGGGTGGGGAAATTGGCCTTGATCGTGCCGGTGATCACGTCCACGGAGGGGCGTTGCGTGGCCATCACCACATGGATGCCGGCGGCGCGGGCCATCTGGGCGAGGCGTTGGACCGTGACTTCGATTTCCTTGCCGGCGACCATCATCAGATCGGCCATCTCGTCGATGACCACCACGATGAAGGGCAGGGGTTCCAGGGCGAGCGGCTGGTCCTCGAAGATCGGCTTGCCGGTTTCGCTGTCGAAGCCGGTCTGCACGCGGCGGGTGACCACTTCGCCCTTCGCGCGGGCGTCGGCAACGCGATCGTTGTAGCCACCGATGTTGCGCACACTGAGCTGGCTCATGGCACGGTAGCGGCGCTCCATTTCGCGCACCGTCCATTTCAGCGCCACCACCGCTTTCTTCGGTTCGGTGACGACCGGCGCCATCAGATGCGGGATGCCTTCATAGACCGACAATTCGAGCATCTTCGGGTCAATCAGGATCAGCCGGCACTGATCGGGAGACATTTTATACAGCAGGGAAAGGATCATCGCATTGATGCCGACCGACTTACCCGAACCGGTGGTGCCAGCAACCAGCAGATGCGGCATGCGGGCGAGGTCGGCGATGATCGAACTGCCGCTGATGTCCTTGCCCAGGGCCAAAGCGAGCCGGCCATGGGCCTGATGGCGGCCCCATTCTTCCGAGGACAGCAATTCAGACAGATAGACGGTCTCACGCCGCGCATTCGGCACCTCGATGCCGATGACGTTGCGGCCGGAAACGGTGGCGATGCGCACGGCGGTGACGGACAGGCTGCGCGCGACGTCGTCGGCCAGCCCGATGACGCGGGCGCTGCGAATGCCGGGCGCGGGTTCCAGCTCGTACAGCGTCACCACCGGGCCGGGGCGGATTTCAACGATCTGCCCCTGCACGCCGTAATCCGACAGCACGGATTCCAGCAGCCTCGCATTGGCTTGCAGCGCCTCCTCGCTGGGGGCGCCGATGGCCGAGCGGGCTGGTGCGGGGGCGAGCAGCGATAGCGGCGGGAAGCGCCAGGCGCCTTCCAGCGGCAAGCTCTCCTGACGGATCGCGGCCGGCGTGGTTTTTTTGGCGGATGCCAGCACCTTGGCCTTGGCGGCTGGGGGCGGGGGCGGCGACAAGGCAGATGGTGGGGCAGGCGGGGGCGCCTCGCGGGCGGCGCTGTCGCGCGATGGACGCGCCGCGCGCGGGGTTTCAGGGATGATCCGCTCCGGCATGGCATAGGGCTCGGTCCGATCGATCGCCGAGGATGTGCCGTTGAGCCTCTCCAAGATGGCGGCGCCGGCACGCCCCAGCCAGCCAAGGCCGCTACCCGCAAGGCCGACGGCGCCACGCCCATGCACGACCGTCATTCGCGCGGCGCGGCCGGCCGATCGCCATTCCCCGGCGGTGAGACCCAGCGCGAGCACGGTCAACGTGCCCGCCAGGGTGGTACCCAGCACCCAGACCAGCGGGGCGCCGAATGTGCCGAGCATGTCATGCCCGGCGGCCAGCGTATCATTGGCCAGCAGGCTGCCGGCGGCTCCGCCCAACCCAGCCGGGCTGGGCCAGGCCAGCTTTATCCCATGTGGCCCGGGAATCCCCGCCAGCACCCCGCCCAACACGGGCATGGCCGCCAACAGCGATGCCACCCGGACCGCGACGCCGCCCAGGCCACGATGGGAGAAGATGCGCCACGCCCAGGCGAGCATGGCCAGCCCTGGAAGCGCGCCGGCCAGGCCGAATCCCTGCAGCAGCATGTCGGCGGCGATGGCGCCGACGGGTCCACTGATGTTGTGCGCCTGCTGCGCCGTTGCGGTGTTCAGCGACGGGTCGCGGGGATCATAGAAGGCGAGCGCCACAAGCAATGTCATGCCGACAAGCGCCAGCGCAATGCCTCCCAGCTCGGCCAGCCGGCGACGGATCAGCAGCCGCAGAACCGGAGATGCGAAGCGTCGTGTCTGCGTGGCAGCTGCCATGGGCGAAGGACTCCGTACCGAATGCGCGTTCGCGCGTGACGGCAAGTATATCCCGCAAATGGCTGATGAAAGAAGAGGACGCTAGGTTTTCAGGCGCCGGGGCTGCCTAAGCGGCCCGCGATTGTTCCTTCGGTGCGGTGTGGGCGATGCCAGGCTGTTCCGAGAATGCCTCGTACCAGGCGGCCAGCTGGGGATGCGTTTCGCGCCATGGTTCGAAGCCGAACCGGAAATCCACGTATCCGATCGCGCAAGCTACCGTGATCGAACCGATATCCGCCAATTTGTGCGGAACCGGCATCTCCAGATCGTCCAACGCCCGTGCCACCACGGCCTTTTGCTTCGCCATATAGGCATCGCGCGCCGCATCCAGCGGTTTGCCGATCTCGCCGCGCCGTCCGATAGCCGCATCCATGATGCCGTCGCCCAGGGCCTGATAGCGCAAGGCCAGCCAGCGCGCACCACCCGACCGGGGGAACATCGGCAGCGCGCCGTCGACGCTGTCCAGAAATTCGCAGATCACCGCGCTGTCGAACAACGCCATGCCGTCCGAGGTGATCATGCACGGAACCTTGGACAACGGGTTCGCCGTCAGCAGGTCGGGCGGCATGACATGGGGATTGGTCGGCAGCAGCTCGATCTGCTGGTCGATCTCGCGGGTGATGGCGCAGGCGAGAACCTTGCGAGCGTAGGGGCTGGTCGCGGAATAGAATAGCTTCACGGAGATTTTCCCTGATCAGGCGGATTCTTGGTTAGAAGGCGTCCTTGCGGACGCGCAGATCGGCCAAGGTCGCCACATCAGGCGCCCGCAGGAACGGATTGGCGGCCAATTCGTCGGATAGCAGGCTGGGGACGGTCGGCAGCCCGGCGGCGCGCTTCTTGTTCACATCTTCGGCAAAGCTCCGCAGCGCCGCGTTGCCGGAATCGGCGTGCAGGGCAAATCGGGCGTTGCTTTGGGTGTATTCATGCCCGCAGCACACCAGCGTCTCCGGCGGAAGGGCCGCGAATTTCCTCAGGCTGGCGAACATTTCAGCGGCCGAGCCTTCCAGCAGACGGCCACAGCCGAGGCTGAACAGCGTGTCCGCGCAAATCAGCACGCCATGACCATCCGGCCCATCGGGAAAGTAGAAAGAAATATGGCCCCTGGTATGCCCCGGCGTCTCGATCACCCGCGCGCTGCACTGCCCCAACCCGACGCTGTCGCCCTCACGCACGGCGCGATCCAGCTTGGGCAGACGATGCGCGTCGGCGGCGGCCCCGACCACGCTGGCGCCATAGCGGGCGCGGATCTCGTCGGTGCCTGCGACATGGTCGGCGTGGTGATGCGTGAGCAGAATCATGTCCAGCCTTCCGCCCGCGGCGTCGATCGCCGCCGCCACGGGGGCCGCATCAGCCGGATCGACGATAGCGGTCGCGCCGGTCACGGTGCAGCGCAGCAACCACGCATAGTTGTCCGATAGAATGGGAACAGCCTGAACGGTGATCATGGCATCGGATGTAGCATCCACCGGCCCAAGCGCAAGCGACGAAACAGGTCAAGCGCAAGCGAGGAAACAGGGATGTCTGTCGGCCATGGCTCACAGACGGGGACCGGCATGCTATAATCCCCGCCATGTTATCGGACATGCAAGCGCCCGCCACGTTCTATGGCACGCGCCAGGGCGTGGTCGCCGCCCATCTCGTACGCCAACGGCTTGCGGAACTCTGGCCGTCGGTGACCGGTCAGGCCGTGCTCGGTATCGGCCACACCGCACCCTATCTGCGCCTGTGGCGCGATCAGGCGGCCCGCTGCATCGCTCTCAACCCCGTCCAGGTCATGGCCGCACGCTGGCCCTCCGGCGGCCCCAACCTGTCCTGCGTGGCCGAGGAGGACGCGCTGCCGTTCCCCGATCTCAGCTTCGACCGCGTGCTGCTGGTGCATGGGCTGGAGGCCGCCGAGAATGCGCGGCGGCTGCTGCGGGAGGCCTGGCGCGTGTTGCGCGATGACGGCCATCTGCTCATTGTGGCCCCCAACCGGCGGGGCATGTGGGCGCATGTGGAGGCAACGCCATTCGGCCAGGGACAGCCTTATTCCCCCGGGCAAATCGGCCGCCTGCTCACGGCATCCATGTTCCGTGTCACCCGCCGCGACACGGCCCTGTACCTGCCGCCCACCCGGCTGCGCCTCGTTCTGCGCGGCGCGAAGCTATGGGAGGATGCTGGCCGGCTTCTGGCGCCGCAATTCGCCGGTCTCACCATCACCGAAGCCGCCAAAGACCTTTACGGCGTTGTGCCGACGAAAAAGGTCCGTCGCCGGCGGGTGGTGTTGGCCGAGGCAGGTCACGGATAGTGCAACGCCAGGAGAGTTGCACTAATGCCCTTCGCCAAGCGCCGCGCGAATAGCGGCAAGTGCCGCGTCGCCATCGGTTGCGTCCACCGCCAGCCAGCCACGCGGACCTGGATCGGATGGTGCCATGCGCCGCAGCAACGCGGTATCGGCGTCTGACGCATCGCCACGGCGCCCCGCCACCCGCTTTTCCAGAACCTGCAGCGGGGCCTGCAGCCACACGCCGAGGAAGGGCACTGAACCGGCGGCACACGCGATGGCGTCACGCTGGGCGATGTCGAGGAAGGTGGCGTCCGCGATGACGGCATGGCCGCCGGCAACGGTGCCGGCCAGGGCCGTTGTCAGGGTTTCGGCCACGATCCGGTTGGCGTCGGCGGTGTAGGCGGATGGCGGGAGTCGAATTTCCGGTGCGGCGCCGTGCAGACGCTTTCGGATCTCATCACTGCGCAGAACCAGCGCACCCGGTGCGGGGCCGAGCGACGGGGCCAAAGCGCGGGCCAGGGTGGACTTGCCGGTGCCCGGCAGGCCGCCAATGGCGACGGCCACGGAGCGGCACGGCACCAGATAGTCAATGGCCCGGGTCAGGTATGCGCCCGCCTGATCGGGCTGCTTGCGGCGGGCGGCGACATGGGCGCGGATCATGGCGCGCAGGGACAGGAATAGCGGCAACCCCATCACCAGGTCCCAGTCGCCGGTGCGCGCCACGTAACGGTTCAGCACACGATTGGCGGCCGGCCGGCCCACGCGCATATCCAGGTCCATCAGCAGGAAGGCGAGGTCGTAGCCCAGATCGATGGTGGCAAGCGCCTCGTCGAACTCCAGCGCGTCGAACGCCACAGGACGGCCCTGCCACAGCGCGAGATTGCCCAGATGCAGATCGCCATGGGCGCGGCGCACGAAGCCCGCCGTACCGCGCGCGGCCAGCCAATCGGCGCGGGCCGCCAGGGCCTGGGCCATGTCCGCCTCCCAGGCCGCGATCCTGTCCTCGGCAAGCCCGGCCGAACGGGCGGATCGGACGTTACCGCGAAAGGCGCTGTCCAGTATGGCGAATGCATCCCTGTCGACCGGCATCAGGCCTGCATGATACGCGGCAACGACATCACCCAGCGCGTCCGCCATGGCGGCGACGTCCGCCGGGGCGCGGTGGTCCAGGAAATCCGCATCGGGAACCCGCGCCATACGCAGCACCCAGTCGATCGTCTCGCCCTCGCCTCCCAGTGCCAGCGCACCGCCCGAGCGGCGGACCACTGGCACTACATCGCGGTACATGCCCGGTGCGTGGGGGGCGTTCAGTGCCAACTCCCGCAGGGCGGTGCGATGGCGTTCGGCCAGCGTAGAGAAGTCCAGGAAATCCAGCCGGATAGCCTTGCGCAGCTTCCACACCGTGTCCGTGCCGGCGAACACCGCGGAGATGTGGGTTTCGATCGGATCACGGCCGGCAAGCCCGCGTAGCAGGGCGGCGGTGTCGCGCTGATGCTCGGGAATGCTCACCGTCAGGGATACAGCTTGCCCACCGACCAGCCTTCCGGCGTGCGGGTGAAAACACTGCGGTCATGCAGGCGGAACGGCATATCCTGCCAGAACTCGATGCGGGCGGGCACGAGCCGATAGCCGGACCAATGTGGCGGCCGGGGAATGGTCTCGCCGGGATAAAGCGCCTCGTATTCGGCCACACGCCGCTCCAGCTCGGAGCGCTCACCCAACGGGCGGGATTGGATGGACGCCCAGGCTCCGAGGCGGGAGACGCGGGCGCGGGTGGCATAATACGTGTCTGCCTCGGCCGGGGTGACGTCCTCGACATGGCCTTCGATGCGCACCTGGCGATGCAGCGATTTCCAGTGGAACAGCAGGGCGGCCCGGGGATTGGCTGCCAGCTCGCTGCCCTTGCGGCTTTCCGTGTTGGTGTAGAAAACGAAACCGGTCGCATCCCAATCCTTCAGCAGCACGATGCGCGCGGAGGGCGCGCCATCCGGCGTGCAGGTGGCCAGCGTCATGGCGTTGGCGTCGGCGGGCTCGCTGCGCCCGGCCTCGGCGAACCACTCCTTGAACAGGATAAACGGGTCGGCGATCGCGGATTCGGACACGGTGGATGCGGGCATGGCGAATATTCCTGGCTATGGCAGCTGCAATGTGCCCCCTCTTGCCGTAACCGCCATGCCTATGTCACGACGGCAGATACGCATCTGATGCCAATCACCTCGGGATTTCGCCCAATGACCGACAGCGAGACCGCCGCACCCCCTGCCCAGGGCACGCTGATGACCGGCAAACGCGGCCTCATCATGGGCGTGGCCAATGACCGCTCGCTGGGCTGGGGCATTGCCGCCGCGTGCGCCGCGCAGGGCGCCGAGCTGGCCTTCACCTACCAGGGCGAGGCGCTGGAGCGCCGGGTACGCCCGCTGGCCGAGAGCGTCGGCTCCGACCTCGTCTTCCCTTGCGACGTGACCGACGATTCCAGCATGGACGCGGCCTTTGCGGCGGTGAAGCAGCATTGGGGCGAGATGGATTTCCTGGTCCATGCCATCGGCTTCGCCGACAAGCAGTATCTGCGCGGCAAGTATCTGGACACGCCGCGCGCCGCGTTTCTGCAGGCGCTGGACATCTCCTGCTTCAGCTTCACCGCGGTGGCGCAGCGGGCCGCGCAGATGATGCGGCCGGGTGGGGCCATGCTGACCCTCAGCTATCTGGGGGCCGAGCGGGTGACGCCGCATTACAACGTGATGGGCGTGGCCAAGGCGGCGCTGGAGGCGTCCGTGCGTTATCTCGCCACCGATCTGGGGCCGCAGAACGTCCGGGTGAACGCCATCAGCGCCGGCCCGATCAAGACGCTCGCGGCCAATGGCATCGGCGATTTCCGCTATATTTTGCGGTGGAACCAGTACAACTCCACGCTGCGCCGCAACGTCACCATCGAGGATGTCGGCGGCGCCGCGCTGTACCTGCTGTCCGACCTCGCCTCCGGCGTCACCGGCGAGGTGCACCACGTGGATAGCGGCTATCATCTGGTCGGCATGAAGAACCCGGATGCGCCGGACATCTCGGTGGTGAACGACTGATCAGATGGCGCGCAACCATCATGTCGCATAACAGCTTCGGCCATCTGTTCCGCGTCACCAGCTGGGGCGAGAGCCACGGGGTGGCGATCGGTTGCGTCATCGATGGCTGCCCGCCACGCATCCCCCTGACGGAGGACGATATCCAGCCATGGCTGGACCGCCGGCGGCCCGGCCAGTCGAAGTTCACCACCCAGCGGCAGGAGCCAGACGCGGTCCGCATCCTCTCCGGCGTGTTCGAGGGTCAGACCACCGGCACCCCGATCGCGCTGCAAATCGACAATGTCGATCAGCGCAGCCGCGATTACGGCGAGATCGCCGAGCGGTTCCGGCCCGGCCATGCCGATCTGACTTATGAGCTTAAATACGGCGTGCGCGACTATCGCGGTGGCGGCCGGTCCTCGGCCCGGGAGACCGCGACGCGGGTGGCGGCCGGCGCGGTGGCCCGGCTGATCCTGGGCTCCGTGCGCATTCGCGGCGCGCTGGTGCAGATGGGTCCGCATGCGATCGATCGCAGCCGGTGGGATTGGGCCGAAGTGGACAGAAACCCGTTCTTCTGCCCCGACCCCGTCGCCGCCGCCGCGTGGGAGCCCTATCTGAGCGAGGTCCGCAGGGCGGGGAGCTCGTGTGGCGCGGTGATCGAACTGGTGGCCGACGGCGTGCCGCCGGGGTTGGGCGCGCCGATCTATGCCAAGCTGGACGCCGATCTGGCCGGGGCGCTGATGGGCATCAACGCGGTGAAAGGCGTGGAAATCGGCGATGGATTTGCCGCCGCTGCCCTGTCCGGGGAGGCCAATGCCGACGAAATGCGGATGCAGGACGGTCTCGTTACGTTCGCCTCCAACCACGCCGGCGGCATACTGGGTGGCATTTCGACCGGCCAACCCGTGGTGGCGCGCTTCGCGGTCAAGCCGACCAGCTCGATCCTCTCACCGCGCCACGGTGTCGACCGGCACGGACAGGATGTGGATATCGTCACCAAAGGGCGGCATGACCCGTGCGTGGGCATACGCGCCGTGCCGGTGGGCGAGGCGATGATGGCCTGCGTGCTGGCCGACCATCTGTTGCGGCACCGCGCCCAAAACCCGGATGCCCCGAGCCAGGCCCGACTGTCACGGAACTAGAGCAATATGGCTTCAGGCGGAATCGCCGAGCTATAAAATTGCTCGTCAAAACAACGAGCTACAGCATGCCGGCGTCGCCCTGCCGTAAGCCTCCTGACATGGCTGCGATCCGTGTCACGTATACGCGATCAGTTGGGTGCACTGCGGCAAATTGTGGCTAGACTGCCCGAACGAGGGTAACATGACGGCCATGCAAACGGAGGCAAGGACCAGCGCCACCGCTGATCTCGGCGCGTTTTTCGCGATGTTCGGCGAACGGCACTGGACCGCGAGAATCGATGCCTTGAAACAGGCCGCGGCCGGTCCGCAGCGCGCTGGACGCGCGGTCCTGCAACGCCATGCCGTTGAAATCACGCTGGAACGTCTCAGGCGGGGAGATCTCGACCTGCAGCCCGGCTCGGCCGGCATGGCGGTTCTGGCGCTGGCACGGCAGACCGCGCGCTTTCATGGGCTGCTCTCTCGTGCCGGACGTGCCCGGATGTGTGCGGCCCTGCGCGCGGGGCTGGAAGGCGGGAACACCCTGATCCCTGCGCTGCACCTGATCAGCACGGCCGTCGCACAATGCGCCCGAGGCTTCGCCGTCCATTTCGCCGGGTACGAGGACAAGGCGGCCTTCGACCTGCTGATTCGGCGAGATGGAATCGAGGCCGAAATTGTCTGCGACGTCGTCTCGGCCGAGGAAGGACGTGACGTAAGGCGGGGCGCCTGGGTCGATCTGGTGGACGGTATCGATCCGGATTTGCAGATATGGCTCGCGGCCCATCCCGGCCGTTATCTGCTGAAGCTTACTTTGCCGCAGGGACTGCGTGGCGGTTCGCACCCGGACGGCAACGACCTGGCTTCGCTGCACCGGCGCATCCGTACCATGCTGCAAACACATTGCCGCGCTGACCATGACGAGGCCGCCGTGTTGCGCCTCGACCCGCTGATGCTGGCGGCCGCCCAGGCCGATGAAAACGGCCTGATGTCGTCGCTGCGGCGCGAATTCGGCCATGAGGCGCATCTGGCGGTCACCACCGCCGGGGGTGGCGTGTTCGTGCTGGCCGCGCGCGCGGGCCGGGAGAACGAGGTCGCCGGCGCGATCCGCAGACGCATGGAAATGATAGCGCCGGCACGGCTGACAGGGACGCGGCCTGGGATTCTCGCCATGTTCGTGGAAGACACCGATCGGGCGGAGTGGAGCCATCTCCGAGACCGGCTGGAGCTTGAGGGGGAAACCCGCCAGTTCCTGACCGATGCGGCTGCGCGATCAGTGGTTGCGGTGACCTGCCGATCCCGTATCGAATTGCTCGGGTCTGGCGGCGAGGAGGAATTGCGGTTCCGCAACCCATCCCACCCCGCCGGCCGCCTGGCTGCCCTTGCCCCGGCCGTGGCACCGCCTTGAGGAACGCCCGGCCTGGACTCAAGGGGTCCGCGTTCTCATTCCCGATGCCCGCGAAACATGAAAATTTCGCGGCTCCGCCACAGTGCCGCCATGATCTGTCGGCCGAATATCCTCACGTAGGGAAGGAGCCGGTGGTGACCAGCGCCGATTACACGCGCAAGCTCGATGAGATCGATCGGCTGCTGAATGATCCCGACGTCGCCATGGAACCGGCGCGAATATGGTCTTTGCTTGCCGAGATCGCGCAACAGGACATTCCGGCGGGCGCACTGGGCGACTAGAGCAATATGGCTTCGCCTATCAGAAGCCATATTGCTCTAGTGGCGTGCTCCGCCCCGCCGCGCATCACAAGGTTCCGTGCTCACACGAAATCCGCGCTTGAGTTGTCCTCGCCGGCCGTTCGATTGACTGCGGGCCGCGAAAGCGCGTCCTATCGGCTGGCCAGCCAGACACCAGGCCAATTCGGGTCCAGCACCCGAGGCAGCGGCCGCGGGTCAGGAAGAGGGATCGGAAACCGATGGCCGAGGCCTATATCTGCGATTACGTCCGCACCCCTATTGGCCGCTATGGCGGTGTGTTGCGTGACGTCCGCACCGACGATCTGGCCGCCCATCCGCTTCGTGTTCTGAGGGATCGCCAGGGAACGCTCGACTGGGAAGCGGTCGATGATTGCTACTATGGCTGCGCCAATCAGGCGGGCGAGGATAATCGCAACGTCGCCCGAATGGCGATGCTGCTGGCCGGCCTGCCGGCCAGCGTGCCCGGCGCCACGATCAACCGCCTATGCGGTTCCGGCCTCGATGCCGTGGGCTCCGCCGCCCGCGCGATCCGGGCGGGCGATGCCGAACTGATGATCGGCGGCGGGGTGGAGAGCATGACCCGCGCCCCGTTCGTGATGGGCAAGGCCATTGAAGCGTTCTCGCGCAGCGCGGAAATCTACGACACCACCATTGGCTGGCGTTTCGTCAATCCGCTGCTGAAATCGCAATACGGCGTCGATTCCATGCCCGAGACGGCGGAAAATGTAGCGCAGGATTTTCAGATCTCGCGCGAGGATCAGGATTTGTTTGCGTTGCGCTCCCAGCAGCGGACGCAGCGGGCGCAGGAGAGCGGCTTTTTCGCGCGCGAAATTGCGCCCGTCACGATCAAGACCCGAAAAAGCGACATCGTCGTCGATGCCGACGAACATCCGCGTGGCGACACGACGCTGGAGAAACTGTCCAAGCTGAAGGCGCCCTTTCGCAAGGAAGGCGGCACCGTGACGGCCGGGAACGCGTCCGGCGTGAATGACGGGGCGGCCGCCCTGATCATCGCCTCCGAAGCGGCCGCCCGACGGCATGGCCTGACCCCGCGCGCCCGCATCGTCGCGATGGCCACCGCCGGCGTGGCGCCGCGTATTATGGGCATGGGCCCGCTGCCCGCCACCCAGAAGCTTCTGTCACGCCTCGACATGACGCTCTCCGACATCGATGTCATCGAGCTGAACGAGGCCTTCGCTGCCCAGGGGCTCGCCGTGCTGCGCGGCCTCGGCCTGCCGGACGACGCAGAACACGTCAATCCGCACGGCGGCGCCATCTCCCTCGGCCATCCGCTCGGCATGTCCGGAGCACGCCTCGCCGGCACCGCCCTGCACGCGCTGGAGGCGCGGGGGGCTCAGCGCGCGATCGCGACGATGTGTATCGGGGTCGGGCAGGGGATCGCCGTGTTGATCGAGCGAGTGTAAGGCAAGGCCAGGGCTCTGCCCTGGACCCGGTCAAGGCAGAGCCTTGACAATCCTGGACTTTTTATTGGGTTGGCTGCCTTCGATTGAGGGCTTCGGTCTCGATGGGTTGAGCGGCGAAGCCCAGGATTCACAGCGACTGCACGGCGTTCAAGGTCTTGCGATGAATGCTTGCGGCGCAAGCAAGGCGGTCGATGCAGCCAACAAAGTGACGGATTTCAAAGGCTCTGCCTTTGATGGGGTCCAGGGGCCGAGGTGCCAAAGGTTCCAGCGGCTTGCTTCGCCGCTGGAATGGCACCGGAGGGAAAGCCCCTGGCCTTGCCTTACCAACCGCCCAACCCCCATCAGGCCTTCGGCAACTGCACCACAAACCGTGCCCCGAGCACCTGACCATTCGCGTCGCGCCGGTTCTCGGCGGCGATGTGCCCTTTCAGGGCTTCCACGATCTGGCGGCTGATGGACAGGCCCAGGCCGGAATGCTGGCCGAAATATTCGCCCTGAGGCCGCTCGGAATAGAAGCGGTCGAAGATATGCTCAAGCTTCGTCTCGGGGATACCTGGGCCCTCATCTTCCACGCTGATTTCGATCAGATTGCCAGTTTCGCGCGCCCGCAGCCCGATGCGTCCGCCACGCGGGGAGAAGCTGCTGGCATTGGTGAGCAGATTGCGCAGCACCTGCACAAGCCGTCCCTCCACCGCCTGGACCACCATCGGCCCGTCGGCCGGCGCGAGCTCGATGCGCGGATCGTCGTCGCCGCGGGTCGCGTCGTCGATTTCGGCAAGCGTGGCCAGGATCGGCGCCACGTCCACACGCTCGGTGGCCGCGCGGGAAAGTTCGGCGTCGATGCGCGAGGCGTCGCTGATGTCGCTGATCAGGCGGTCGAGCCGGGCGACGTCCTCGGCGATGATGGCCAGCAGCCGGCGCTGCTTCTCCGGGTCCTCGATGCGCCGCAATGTCTCGATGGCGCTGCGAATGGAGGATAGCGGGTTCTTGATCTCATGCGCGACATCGGCGGCAAAACGCTCAATCGCATCCATGCGCGCCCACAGCGCCCGGGCCGAGGCGGACAGAGCGTGGGCAAGCTGGCCGATCTCGTCGCGCCGAGCGAGCAACCCTTCCGGGACCTGCCCGGTCCGGCCGCTTCCCTCGCGCATCCGCACGGCAGCCCCCGCCAGCCGCAGGATCGGGCGGGCGATGGTCAAAGAGAGGTACCACGACAGCGCCACCGTCAGCGCCAGCGCCAGGGTGAACAGGCCGAGGATGGACAGGCGCACGGCCAGCAGAGAGTCGTCCACCTCCCGCGCCTCTCGCGTCAGCAGCACGATGCCGACGGAATGGCCGTTGCTCAAGACCGGCACGGATACCGTCACCAGCAAGCGGTTATCCTGGCGGCGGATATAGGGCTTCATCTCCCGGCTCTGGTTGGCGCCGGTCAGCTTCAGCTCCTCGCTGACATCGGGCTGCCAGTCCGGCCCGGCGGCGGAGGGGCCGGTATCCAGCAGCGGCGTCTCGTCGCCATGTGGCAGCAGATAGAGCAGCTTGTCGTAGATGCGCCCGATCGTGCCAACCAGCGCGCCACGATCCACCGCGGGGGGCAGCGGCTCGGTGACCACGGCCCCGCCCGTTCCCTCGCGCACCCGGCTGTCGGCGATCAGCTGGCCATCCGGCGCATATAGCCGGGCCTGGGCGTTGGGCGTCGGTTCGGTCAGCCGCCGCAGCAGCGGCCGGGCCTGGTCGGCCACCAGATGGGGACTATCCGCATCATCCTGGCGCACCGCGGCTTCGCTCAGGGCGCTGGCAAAGATGCGGGCCTGTTCGCGCAGTGTGGTGACCTCGGCCTGAAGCAGGCCGTTCTGGTACTGGTCCAGATAAAGCAGTGCAGCCAGCAACAGGGCCAGCGGCAGGGCGTTGACCAGCAAAATCCGTCGCAGCAGCGGCGAGGTCCAGCGGGACGGCGCCGGCAATTCAGCAGCCGTGGCGGGCTGCAGGCTGGTCGGAACGACGCCGCTATCGGGCATCAGTGCTCCTCCGCGCCCGACGCTCCCGCTCCGGCGGCCATGCCGGAGCCCGGCGACCGGAAAGCCGCGATGCCGCCAGCGGCGAAACCCGCCGACCCAGCCCGGACCAGGGATGTGGCGCACACTCAGCTTTCCTTATAACGGTAGCCGATGCCGTACAGCGTCTCGATGGCGTTGAAATCGTCATGATAGGCCCGGAACTTTTTGCGCACCCGCTTGATGTGGCTGTCGATGGTTCGGTCATCGACATAGATGTTCTCGCCATAGGCCGCGTCGATCAACTGGTCGCGGGATTTTACCATACCGGTGCGTGCCGCGAGCGCCTTCACCAGCAGGAACTCGGTCACGGTCAGCTGAATATCCGTGCCTTTCCAGGTGCATTGATGCTTGGTGTCGTCGAGCACCAGGTCGCCCCGCACCATGATGCCGCTCGGTGCGGCGCCGGAGCCTTCGGCGCGGCTGGTCTCGTTGCGGCGCAGCAGGGCGCGGATACGCTCGATCAGCAGGCGCTGGCTGAACGGCTTGGTGATGTAGTCGTCCGCCCCCAGCCGCAGGCCCATCAGCTGATCCACCTCCTCGTCCTTGGAGGTGAGGAAAATGACCGGCAGCGAGCTGCGGCTGCGCAGGCGCTGCAGCAGTTCCATCCCGTCCATCCGAGGCATCTTGATGTCCAGCACGGCAAGGTCCACCGGGCGGGCGGTGATGCCCTGCAAGGCGCTCTCCCCATCCGTGTAGGTGCGGACCTGGAAGCCTTCCTGTTCCAGCGTCATGGACACGCTGGTGAGGATGTTGCGGTCGTCATCGACGAGGGCGATGGTCTGTTTCATAGCGGGCGATCTCCGGTGAGCCGGCTGGGATGGCACGTTCGGAACGGATATAGGCGCCAATTGTGGCGCAACGAGGATGGAGAGTGAACAAAATATGGCAGAGGACTCACCCTCCTGGCAGGCCCGCCGCCTGCTGCGCGCGGCCCGTGTGGGGACGCTTGCGACCGCTACCGGCGGGCAACCCTTCGCCTCGCTGGTCACGCCGGCCTGCGCCCCGGAGCTGGATATTCTGATGCTGCTTTCCGCGCTGTCCGAACACACAAGGCATCTACGCGCCGATCCGCGCTGCTGCGTGATGGTCGCCGGCGCGGCGGAGACCGCCAACCCGCAAACCGCCGCGCGCGTCAGTGTTACCGGCCTCGCCGAGGTCATCGACGATCCCGGTCTGAAAGCGCGGTGGCTTGCGGTTCATCCCTACGCAGCGCTGTATGCGGATTTCACCGATTTCGCCCTGTGGCGTGTGCGTCCCCAAGGCGCGTCGCTGGTGGGCGGTTTCGCTCGCGCCACACGCCTGACCGCGGCCGAGCTGACACCCGATCCCCAAGCCGTGGCCGTCGTGGCCGAGGCCGAAGCCTCAATCCTCGCCCATTGTAACACGGACCACCCCGAAGCCCTTGCCGCCATCGCCCGCGCGCCCGGCCAATGGCGCATGGTGGCGGCGGATGTCGATGGCTGCGATCTCGCACAGGGGGAGACGGTGCTCCGCATCGCCTGGGCAGCGCCGGTCGCAGATGCCGGGGGTGTGCGGGCGGAGCTGGTCCGATTGGCACGGGAGGTCCGCGCCAGGGAGGTGTGAGTTGAAGTGTGAGTTCGGCCAGGGCAGAGCCCTGGCCTTGTCAGTACCTTATGGCTGAACATCCACCAGCACGATCTCGGCATCCTCATTCGCCGTGATCGTCAGCTCGTCCTCGCCGGTGATGGTCGCCCCATCCCGCGTGTTCACGGCGACCCCGTTCACCGTCACGGTCCCGGTCGATGCCACGAGATAGCCGACGCGGTTCGCACCCAGGCGTTGGCGCACGGTCTGGCCCTTGCGCACCGTGCCGGCCAAAAGGGCGGCGTCGGCGTAGAGTTCCAGGGCCGAGCCATCGGCACCTTTGCGGCCATCGGCCATTACGCTCAGCGCGCCGTCATTGGCTTTGGGGAAGCTGCGCATGCCCCAGCCCGGCTTCACGCCGCGTTCGCTGGGCGTGATCCAGATCTGGAACAGGCGAGTGGGACCGGCTTCCAGATTGTATTCGGCATGGACGATGCCGGAGCCGGCATGCATCACCTGAATGTCGCCGGCCTCGGTACGGCCTTCATTACCCAGGCTGTCGCGATGGGTGATGGCGCCCTGGCGGACATAGGTGATGATTTCCATGTCCTTGTGGGGATGCGGGTCAAAGCCCTTGCCCGGGGCCACCTCGTCATCGTTCCACACACGCAGCCCGCCCACGCCCATCCGCGCGGGATCGTGGTAGCTGGCGAAACTGAAATGGTGGCGTGCGTTCAGCCACTCGTTCTGGAAGCGGCCGAGCTGGGCGAAAGGCTGCACCTGGATCATGATCGCTCTCCTGTTCTATTGTTCGGCATCGAATAGTTCGATGCAGAACTAATGTGTGCCAGATCCGCTTTCAAGCTCGTCGGCGTCATCGCCCCGCGCGGCAGCCATGCCTAGCTGTCGCAACTGCTCCCCCAATAGCCGCAATTCAGCGGGCGCCAGCCCTGCCATGGCCCGGGCGATATCGGCGGCATGGCGCGGAAACAATTCCTCAATCATCGCACGACCTTCTTGGGTCAGCTCAACCCGGACGCTGCGCCGGTCCGCGGCCTCGCGCACCCGGCGCACCAGCCCTCGCGTGGCCAGCTTGTCCACCACGTCGGTCACGTTGCCGGCACTGGTCAGCACTTTGCGGCCGAGATCGCGATGGGTCAGCGCCCCCTGGTGCAGCAGCACCTCCAGCACGCCAAGCTGCGTGGGCGTCAGCCCGTGGGGGGCAAGCGCCTTGTCCACCCGCGCCAGCACGGCCCGGCTGGCGCGCATCAGCTTCACATAGGCGCGGACGGCATCCTCGATAGCGGGATCGTCGACGCCGAACATCACCTGTTCATCATCACAGGCAGATCCGAATGCTCAAGCACATGCCGGGTCACGCCGCCCAGGATCAGCTGGCGCAGGCGGGAGTGCGAGTAGGCGCCCATAGTGAGGAGATCGGCCCCAAAATCGCGCGCCGCCTGCAGCAGCCCGGCGCCCACATCCTTGTCGATCGGCTTGAAGGTCGCCAGTTCCACCTCAACGCCATGCAGTGCCAGGTAATCCGCGAGATCGGCTGCCAGCGGCCCACGCCGCTGATATTCATCGGCCGACACCACGCGCACCGCCTCCGCGCGCTGCATCCAGGGCAGGGCGGCCTGCATGGCGGCGGCGGACTCGGCCGAGCCGTTCCAGGCGCTGCAAATGCGTTGGCCGATCGTGGCGGGTGCCCTGCGCGGTGCAATCAGCACGGGCCGGCCGGAATCGAACAGCACCGCATGCAGCGCATCGGACGACGACACGTCCTCGCCCGCCTCGGGATGCGGCACCACCGTCAGGTCGGCAAGTCGCGCTTGCTGGGCCACCAGATCCTCCTCCCGCCCGGTGACGGAGGCGAAGCTCGCGGTGGCATGGCCGCTGCCGTGCCGCGCCTCGTTCACCGGCACGTCCTGCTGGGCCACGAATCGCTCGAACATGCCGCGCACCGCATGGGCACGGTCACTGCTCTCTTTCTCGGTGGCGGACATCATCTCCTCGATCATCGCGCCGGACAGGCCTTCGCCCGCCAGCGGCGCCACGTCACGGCTGTCCACGCGCACATGTAGTGCCGTGACATGCGCGCTCCAGATCTGCGCGACCTTCAACGCGGTCACCAGCGCCGCCTCCCCAGCGGCGGTCCCGGTCAAAGGCAGCAGCAATTTGCGGATGGCCATTTGGTCCTCCTACGAAACGCGGTCGATACGGGTATAGCACACGGGTTGCGCGGTTCGGGCAATGCCCCATACCGTGCCGGCCCGGCTCGACCGCCGGTCCGTGACATTGGCCGCCCGGAGTGGCAATAGCGTGTGGCAATAGCGGCCGGCGCCATCACGCCGTTTTGCGATTCGGAGCCATCCCATGCCCGATGCCAACACCACCGAAGCCGCCAGTCCCGGCATCACCTGCCGCGCTGACTATTTGCCGCCGGCCTTCCTGATCGACACGGTGGACCTGCATTTCGCACTGGATCCCGCCGCCACCAGGATCCGTTCCCGCCTGGCCCTGCGGCGCAACCCGGCGGCTGCCGATCCCGCCGAGCCGCTGCATCTGGACGGCGAGGGGCTGGAGCTGGTCGCGATCCGCCTGGATGGCGAGGTGCTGGGCGCCAACCGCTATTCGCTACACCCGGATGGCTCGCTGCTCATTCCCGGCCTGCCCGACCATGCCGAGCTGGAGATCGAGACCCGCGTTGCGCCGGAGCGGAATTCGGAGCTGAGCGGCCTCTACACGTCCGGCGGCGCCTTCTTCACCCAATGCGAGGCGCAGGGCTTCCGCCGCATCACCTTTTTCCCGGACCGCCCGGACGTGATGGCCCGCTTCACCACCACGATCGAGGCGGACCACGCCATGGCACCGGTGTTGCTGTCCAACGGCAATCCGGACGGCGCGGGCGAGTTGCCGGATGGCCGGCATTACGCGCGCTGGGTCGATCCGCATCCCAAGCCGTCCTATCTGTTCGCGCTGGTGGCAGGGGCGCTGGTGGCGGTGCGCGACCAGTTCACGACCCGCTCCGGCCGCAGCGTGGCCCTGGCGATCTGGGTGCGCCCAGGCGACGAGGATCGCTGCGAGCACGCCATGCGCTCGCTCAAGACCTCCATGCGCTGGGACGAGGAGGTCTATGGCCTGGAATATGATCTGGACGTGTTCAACATCGCCGCCGTGTCCGACTTCAACATGGGCGCCATGGAGAACAAGGGCCTGAACGTGTTCAACACGAAATATGTTCTCGCCCGGCCCGATACCGCGACGGACAGCGACTACCAGGGCATCGAATCCGTCATCGCCCACGAATATTTCCACAACTGGACCGGCAATCGCGTGACCTGCCGCGACTGGTTCCAGCTCTCCCTGAAGGAGGGGCTGACCGTCTTCCGCGACCAGCAATTCTCCGCCGACCAGGGCAGCCCCGCGGTGAAGCGCATTTCCGACGTGGAGCGGCTGCGCGCCGCCCAGTTCCCCGAGGATGCCGGTCCGCTGGCCCACCCGGTGCGGCCCGACAGCTACATGGCGATCGATAATTTCTACACCGCCACTGTCTACCAGAAGGGTGCCGAGGTGGTGCGGATGATGCACACGCTGCTCGGCCCGGCCGGCTTTCGCAAAGGCATGGAGCTGTATTTCACCCGGCACGACAACGAAGCCGTCACCATCGAGGATTTCGTTCGCGCGTTGCAGGACGGCGCCGGCGTCGATCTGTCGGCCTTCATCGCCTGGTACGCCCAGGCCGGCACGCCCGCCGTGACCATGTCCGATGCCTATGACGCGCAATCCCGCCGCTACACCCTCACCTTGCGCCAGCAAACCCCGCCCACCGCCGGCCAGCCGGACAAGCGCCCGCTGCCCATTCCCCTCGCCATGGCGCTGCTGGGTCCGGATGGCCGGGAGCAGCCGACCACGCTGGACGGCCAAACCCAGACTGCCGGAACCAGGATGCTGATGCTGGATCGGGCGCAGCAGGATTTCGTGTTCACCGATGTGCCGGCGCCCCCGGTGCCGTCGCTGTTGCGCGACTATTCCGCGCCGGTCCGGTTGCTCGGCCTGACCCCGGAACGCCTGAGCTTCCTTGCCGCGCATGACAGCGACCCGTTCGTGCGCTGGGATTCCGGCCAGCAATACGCCAGCGGCATCATGCTCCGCTTGGTCGGGGCATGGCGGCAAGACGGCACGCTGGCCATGGATGACGGCCTGCTCGCCGCGATGGCCGCGACGCTGGACCGGGCGGACGGCGATCCGGCCTTCGCCGCCGTGGCGCTGACCCTGCCGCACATCGATTTCGTCGCCGACCAGATGGCGGTGGCCGATATCGACGCGATCCATGCCGTGCGCAGCTTCCTGCGCACCGAGGCAGGCCAGCGTCTCGCCGATCGCCTGCGCGCGACCTACGCGGCGCTGACCGATCACGGCCCCTACGCCATCGACGGCAAGGCGATCGGCCGGCGGCATCTGCGCAATGTTTGCCTGGCCTATCTGACCGCCGCCGGCGGCGACGGCGTGGCCCTGGCCACCGCCCAGTTCGCCGAAGCCGGCAACATGACGGACATGCTCGCGGCCCTCGCTGCCCTCGCCAGCACCGACACGCCCGAGCGGAAACAGGCGCTCGCCTCGTTCCACGCGCGCTGGCATGGCGACGAACTGGTGCTCGACAAATGGTTCCAGATCCAGGCCATGTCCACGCTGCCGGATACGTTGGACGCGGTGCGCGCGCTGACCCGTCACGCCGATTTCGACCTGCGCAATCCCAATCGGGTGCGCGCCTTGGTCGGCGCCTTCGCCAACGGCAATCCCGCGCGCTTCCACGCTACCTCAGGCGAGGGCTATCGCTTCCTGGCGGATATGATCATGGCACTCGATCCGCTGAACGGGCAGGTGGCCGCCCGCATGGTCAACCCGTTAGGCGCCTGGCGCCGGCAGGATGCGGCGCGCGCCGCGCTGATGCGCGCCGAGCTCGCGCGGATCGCGGCTTTGCCCAAGCTCAGCCGATTCACCTACGAAAAGGCGTCCAAGGCCCTCGCGGAAAGCTGACGCTCACCCGCCGCCGGTTCGCCCGTTGCCTCGGCCGGCAGCAAGGCGAGGCGGCCAATATGCCGGGTCAACAGCACCGTGGCGACCAGCCCGACGGCGAGCGGTCCCCAATGCAGCGGATCCCAGCCAGTGCCCGATGCGGCCAGCCCGGCACTCGCCAGCGCACCCATGGCCACATAACCCGCCAGCGCTGGCAGCGAGGCCAGCGTGCCGATCAGGAAATCGCGCGATCCCACCTGCGGCAAGCCCAGTGCGTAGCTGGTTGCGGAGAACGGCATCGCCGGCGACAGGCGCAGCAGCAGCACCAGCTTCCAGCCCTCTCGCGCCAACCGCGCATCGAACCGGCGCAGGGCCGGACGCCGGCTGAGCATGCGTTCGACGGACGGGCGAAACAGCGAACGGCTGAGCGCGAAGGCGATCCATCCGCCACCCATCGTGCTCAACGCCGCCAGGCCGAAGCCCGGCAAAAACCCATAGACCGCGCCGGCCGCGGTGCCGAGCAGCAAAGCCGGCAGAATGCCGCTGACCGCCACGCCAAGCTGGAGCATCGCCAGCGCTAGCCATCCTACGCTGCCGAAATCGTGCATCCGGCGCAGCAATGCCTGGAGAGGTCCATGTCCAGCCCCGCCCAGACATGCGCCGCCGCCGGCCCGCCCAATCCCGCCGCCGCGAAGGCCGCCAGCCGCAACCCGCTTGTGCGAACGCGGAGCGCGTCGGCCGCCGACATCAGGCGAGCCGAACCACGGCGTGACGCACCCGGGCCGGCAACCGGTCCTCATCGGTGGCAGCGAACAGGCTGTGGCTGACCAGCCCCAGCCGGTGCAACCGGAACAGCGCGGACACTTTCAGCATGCCAAGCCCGTAAACCACGCTGCGGCGGAAATTGATCGACGAGGCTTCGACGAAATATTTCGTCGGGCAGGAAATCTCGCCGATGCGGAAATCGAAATACGCGACCTGGGCCAGCATCTCGTTGTCGGAGACGAAATCCTCGGAACAGCGCATCAAGGGCAGCGATTCCAGCACCTGTCGGGTCCAGGCGCGATAGCCAGTGTGGTATTCGGACAGCTTCTGGCCCAGCAGCATGTTCTGCACCAGCGTCAGCAGACGATTGGCCACATATTTGTAGCGTGGCATGCCGCCCGCCAGCGCGCCCCGGCCCAGAATGCGCGAGGCCAGCACAACATCGAACTTCTCCGACGCGATCATTGAGGCGATCGCCGTCACCAGCCTGGGCGTGTACTGATAATCGGGGTGCAGCATCACCACGATATCCGCTCCACGCGCCAATGCCGCCGTGTAGCAGGTCTTCTGGTTGCCGCCATAACCGCGGTTGCGATCATGCCGAATAGTGTGAATCCCCAGCTCGCTGGCAATCTCGGCGGTGTTGTCGCGGCTGGCATCGTCGGTAAGAATGACATCGTCGACGATGTCGTGCGGAATCTCCGCATAGGTCTGGCGCAGCGTCTTCGCCGCATTATACGCGGGCAACACCACCGCGATGCGCTTGCCGGCAATCATGATCTGTCCCCCCGACTCCGGGGAGCGTCACCTGGATCGGCGGGCGCGCCACGGCACGAACGATGGGGTGAGTGTTGCGCGTCGCGCGTCAATTTCAGGTTAGGACGCGAAGGGGGACAGACAAGGCAAGGCCAGGGGCTTTCCCTCCGGGGCCATTCCAGTGGCGAAGCAAGCCGTTGGAACCTTTGGCACCTCGGCCCCTGGACTCCATCAAAGGCAGAGCCTTTGAAATCCGTTACGCTCTCGGCCGGATCGACAGCCTTCGGCTGATATCGACTTTGCTGCTTGCGCCGCAGGCATTCATTGCAAGACCCTGAACGGCGCCACGCAGTCGCAGTGAATTTTGGGCTTCGCCACTCAGCCCGTCGAGATCGCGGTCCTCAATCGAAGGAAGCCGATGCTGTCGGGCGACACGGGAAACTGTCCCGCATGACGACATGAGGAACTGACCCCCTTCAACATTTGGAAGAGGTTTGGAATGGCAGGGAGTGATCCGGTTCCCTTGTCGCTGGCCGGCCAGCGGAGGGATGTAATGAAGGCGCCGGAGGAGGTCTCGGCGATGCTGCTCCAGCCCTCCCATGCCCACCGAGGCGACTCCTCGCCACGTGCCGGGAAAAGACGTCGTCTTGCAGTTTTGGCTATGGCAAGCTGCTTGTTGTGGCTGGTCTGTGCAGCTGCATAGGCTTGCCAGCCCGATGGCGACAA
>DASXIW010000209.1:0-15075 GCA_036497785.1 Acetobacteraceae bacterium
CTGTTCGGCCAAGGCCTTCACTTCGGAGGCCACCACGGCAAAACCGCGGCCGGCCTCGCCGGCGCGGGCCGCCTCGATGGTGGCGTTCAGCGCCAAGAGATTGGTCTGTCCGGCGATGGTATTGATCAGTTCGACGACATCGCCGATCCGCGCCGCCGCCCAGGCCCGCAAATCCGCCGGCCAGGTGAAGGATCTGGCGGACACGGCGACGCGGATCGGCGAGGTGGTGCGCCTGATAGAAGGCATCGCCGCCCAGACCAACCTGCTGGCGCTGAACGCCACCATCGAGGCGGCCCGCGCCGGCGAGGCGGGGCGCGGCTTCGCCGTGGTCGCCAACGAGGTGAAAGGTCTGGCGACGCAGACCGCGCGCGCCACCAACAACATCGCCGCGCAGATCGCCGCCATCCAAACCCGCACCCAGGCGGCAGTGGACGCCATCCGCGACGTTGCCGAACAGGTCGAAGGCGTTTTTCCAGCATCGCCACAGGCATGGCCGGCGCGGTGGAACAGCAGCGCGCCGCGACCGGCGAAATCGCCCGCAGCGTGCAAGTGGCAGCCCTCGGCACTGGCGCAGTAACGCAAGGCGCCGGCCGCGTGCAAAATCACACCCAGGACACCAGCGGCGAAGCCGATCGGCTGATCGCGGCAACCTCCTCCGTCATGTCCGAACTCGGCCGCCTGCGCGGCACGGTGGAAACGTTCCTCGGAGAGGTGCGTTCGGCGGCGTGATCGCGGCACCAAGCTGCCCCGCTGATGTGGGGCAGCTTGGTGCAGCGGTACGACGCGGCCGGCTCAGCGTGGAAAGGCGAAAAAATACATCAGCAGCGTGTTGCAGATCAGCAGCAGCAATCCGGTCGTCACCTGCACCTTGATGACGCCGTAGCGATCCTTCAATTCCAGCAGCGCCGCCGGTACAATGTTGAAATTGGCGGCCATTGGCGTCATCAGCGTGCCGCAGAAGCCGGACAGCATGCCCAGCGCCGAGACGACGACCGGGTCGCCATGAAACTGCGTGACGATCAGCGGCAGACCGATGCCAGCGGTCATTACCGGAAAAGCCGCTAACGCATTGCCCATCACGATCGTGAACAACGCCATGCCGATCGTGAAGGTCGCGATCACAACAAAGCTGCTGGTCATCGGCACGTAATCGGTCACCAGCGTGGCGACCACCTTGCCCACGCCCGCCAACGCGAACAGCGCCCCGAGGGCGGCCAGCATCTGCGGCAGCACCGCGGCCCAGCCCACGCTGTCGATCAGCCGTCGTCCCTCATGCAGCGGCGCGGTTGGTGGCGGCCGCAGGATCGCCAATCCAACGATCAGCGCGCAGATCACGCCGAGCGCCAGGGAAATCACCGTCACCTGGGCCGGATCGACCAGCGGCGCGCCGCCGATCGTCACGTATTTCAGGAACAAAGTGCCAAGCACGGCCACGGCCGGGATGATCAGCGCCGGCACGAAGAGCAAGTTCCCCCAACGCGCCGCACTCGCCACACGCTGCTCAGTCGTCGTGCTACGGACCGCGCCGGGCCGCAGACCACCAATGCCGGCCAATGCTACCATCACCAAGACGATCGCGCCATTGACCGTGTCTGGCAAATGCGAACCGAACAGGAAGCTGACGGCATAGGCGCCCCAGAACACCGCGCTGCGCCAACGGTGCGGATTTGCCCGGTCGAGCGCGTGCTGCACGGCGAAGGCACCGAACATCAGCCCGGCAAGAATGTACACATATTCAAGACCGATCACGACCGGCGCTCCCGTGCCTGCTTCAGACGCCGGTCGAGCAGCAGCAGGCGTGCCCCGTGGATGATGAAAGCGAGAATCGCTGTGGGGATCGCCCACACGGCGAGGTCGGTCGGCTGCACGGTGATGCCGCTCTGCTGCAGCACGCCCTTGATCAGCAGGATCGAGCCGATGGCGATGAAGATGTCCTCGCCGAAGAACACGCCGATATTGTCCACCGCCGCCGCATTCGCGCGGATCGTCATGCGCGTCTCCTCGTCGATCGGGCCAAGATTCTCCTCGGCCGCCTCGGCCATCGGCGCGATCAGCGGACGCACCATCTGCGCGTGGCCGCCGATCGAGGTAAGGCCGACGGCCGCGGTGAGCTGGCGGAACAGCATGTAGACGATCAGCAGGCGCCCCACGGTCGCGGCATGAACATGCCCGATAAGCGTATGCGCCCGCTCGCGCAGGCCAGCGCGCTCCAGCAGGCCGATCACCGGCACCACCAGCCACACGATCGCCACATAGCGGCTGGTGATGAAGGCGTGGCCGAAATCGGCAAGCACCGCCGCCGGATCGATGCCGGCCGCGAGGCCAGTGACGAAGCCGGCGACGGTGACGACAAGCAGCGGGTTGAGGCCGGCGACGAAGCCGACAATCACCACGAGTATGCCGGACAAGACAAGCATCGAAACGGAACCCTTTCTTGGGCGCTACGAAGTGGGGCGCTACGAAGTGGCAGCGTCTGGCGCAGCTTTACGCCGCGAACACCCGCGCGGTGATCGCGTCCAGCTTTGCCATCAGCGCCGGGTCGCGCTTGTCGGGGGCGGTGATGACGGCGTTGTCCAGGGCACGGTCGCAGCCGGCGGGGCACGGGCCACGCGGAACACCCAGGCCCGGCACCACGGCCTTCACCAAGGCACGGCCTTTATCGGCGTTGCCCAGCAGCACCTTGACCACGGCATCCACTGTCACGTGGTCATGGTCCGCGTGCCAACAGTCGAAATCGGTCACCATGGCCACGGTGGCGTAACAAATCTCGGCTTCGCGGGCGAGCTTGGCTTCCGGCATATTGGTCATGCCAATCACACTGCAGCCCCAGCTTCGATACAGCTCGCTTTCCGCCTTGGTGGAGAATTGGGGGCCTTCCATCACCAGATAGCTGCCGCCGCGTGAAACCGGCAGGCCCAGGCCACGCGCAGCACCTTCCAGCGCGTCGCCAAGGCGGGGGCAAACGGGATGCGCCACCGAGACATGGGCCACGCACCCATCGCCGAAAAAGCTCTTCTCGCGGGCAAAGCTGCGGTCGATGAACTGATCGATGATGACGAAATGGCCGGGCGGCAACGCCTCCTTCAGGCTACCGACCGCCGACAGCGACAGGATGTCGGTGCAGCCCGCGCGCTTCATCACGTCGATATTTGCGCGATAGTTCAGATGGCTCGGCGACAGGCGATGGCCACGCCCGTGGCGGGGCAGGAACACGCAACGCACCCCATCCAGCCAACCCTCCAGAATTTCGTCGGACGGCTCGCCCCAGGGCGACGTTACGCGGCGCCAGGCTTTATCCTGCAACCCCTCGATATCGTAGATCCCCGAACCGCCGATAATGCCGATCACCGGCGTGATCTGGCCGGATGCTTGGTCTGCCATGTCAGTCATCTCCTCAAACGAGATCGCCGCATCCCGGAGGATGCGGCGATTTCACCCGGTCAATGTAAATCGCTTAGTGCTCTACGTCGGCCCACACCTTGCGCTTGACCGCATAGGTCAGACCGGTGAGCAAGGCAAGGAACAGCACCATGCGCACGCCGATGCGCTTGCGCTGTTCCATCTCGGGTTCGGAGATGAACGCGAGGAAGGTAACGACGTCGTGCGCCTCGTCTTGAATGGAGTTCGGGCTGCCGTCGCCGAAGGTCACTTGGCCAGCCTGCAGCGGCTGCGGCATGGCGATCTGATGGCCCGGGAAATATTTGTTGTAGTTCATCCCCTCGCCCATCTTCATGTCGGCCGGCGGGTCGGAATAGCCGGTCAGCACGCCGAAGATATAATCGGCGCCGCCTTCGCGGGCTTTCACGATAACCGACAGATCGGGCGGCAGCGCGCCATTATTGGCCGCGCGGGCGGCCTGCTCGTTGGGGAAGGGCGCGCGAAAATGATCGGCCGGAAGCGCCGGACGTTCCGTGGGCTGGCCGTCATCGCCGATTGTGGGCACCGACACGCTGGCCGCCGTCGCCTTGATCTGCTCCTCCGTCAGGCCGATGCCGCTGAGGTTGCGGAAATAGGCCTGCTTCAAGGAATGGCAGTTGGAACAAACCTCCTTGTAGACCTGGTAGCCACGCTGGGCGGCGGCGCGATCGAACGTGCCGAACGGACCGGCGAAGCTCCAGCTCTGCCTCGGCAGCGGCGGCGGCTCCTGCGCCATGGCGGGGATGGCGACGAAGCCTGCGAGCAGCGCGCCGATGGCGGCGAGATGAACTGGACGCATTAGATTTTCTCCATCGGCTTGGCTGCGGCCCCACCCGGCAATGGTCCTCCGCCGGTCACGATCACGGGCCGGCTGATGCTTTCGGGCAATGGCAGCGTCCGCTCCAGCTTGCCCAGCAGCGGCAGCAGAACCAGGAAGTGCAGGAAATAATACACCGTGCCGACTCGGCCGAGCAGCACCCAGATGCCTTCTGGCCGATGCGCGCCAACCATGCCCAACGTCACCAGCGCCAACACCAGCACCACCATCAGTTTGCGGTAGATCGGGCGGAACTTGCAGCTGCGCACCGGACTGGTATCGAGCCAGGGCAGCACGAACAGCACCGCGATGGCGCCGAACATCATGCAGACACCGAGCAGCTTGTTCGAGACGGAGCGCAATATCGCGTAGAACGGCAGGAAGTACCATTCCGGCACGATATCCGCCGGCGTCGCCAAGGGGTTGGCCGGGATGTAGTTATCCGGCGCCATGAAGAAATTCGGCGCGAAGAACACGACGACGGCGAAAATCAGCAGGAACACGCAAACGCCGATGCTGTCCTTCGCGGTGTAGTAAGGGTGGAAGGGCAGCGTGTCCTGCGGCCCCTTCACATCGATCCCGAGCGGGTTGTTCGAGCCCGTCACATGCAACGCCGCCACGTGCAGAAAAATCACCCCGGTCAGCACGAAGGGCAGCAAATAATGCAGGCTGAAGAAGCGGTTCAGCGTCGGATTATCCACAGAAAACCCGCCCCACAGCCACTGGACCACGCTTTCGCCGACCAGCGGAATGGCCGAGAACAAATTGGTGATGACGGTGGCCCCCCAATAGGACATCTGCCCCCAGGGAAGCACGTAACCCATGAACGCGGTGGCCATCATCAGCAACAGGATCACCACGCCGATCATCCACAGCAATTCGCGCGGTTTCTTGTAGGAGCCGTAATAGAGCCCGCGGAAAATATGGATGTAGGTGACGATGAAGAACATCGTCGCCCCGTTGGCGTGCACGTAGCGAAGCAGCCAGCCAAAATTCACGTCGCGCATGATGCGTTCGACACTGTCGAAGGCCATGCCGGCATTCGGTGTGTAATTCATCGCGAGGCAGATGCCCGTCACGATCATGATCGCCAGGTTCACTGTCGCGAGCGCGCCGAAGTTCCAAAAATAATTGAAGTTCTTCGGGGTAGGGAACTGCCCGTATTCCTTCTGCATCATGGTGAAGACAGGCAGGCGCGTATCGATCCAGTTGATCACAGGGTTGGTGAATTCGCTCTTGTGCAGGCCGGCCATTGCTATGTGCTCCGAGACGTCGACAGGGACTCAGTGATCGCGGGTGCGATCGTCGGGGTCAGCCAATCTTGACTTTGGTGTCAGACTCGAAGGCGTATGGCGCGAGCGCCAGGTTCAGCGGCGCTGGGCCGTGGCGCACGCGGCCGGACGTATCGTACTGGCTGCCATGGCAGGGGCAGAACCAGCCGCCCCAGTCGCCGCGCGGATCGGTGGGCTTGTTTCCAAGCGGGATGCAACCGAGATGCGTGCAGATGCCGATCACCACCAGCCATTGCTCGTGCCCCTTCTTCACCCTGTCCGCGTCGGTCTGCGGGTCGATCAGGTCACTGAGCTTGACGTCCTGCGCTGCCTTGATCTCGGTCGGGGTGCGATGACGCACGAACATCGGCTTGCCGCGCCACAACACGGTGATCCCCTGCCCTTCGGGGATCGGCGTCAGGTCCACTTCGGTGGAAGATAGCGCCAACGCGTCAGCGGCCGGGTTCATGCTGTCGATCAGCGGCCAGGCGATCGCCCCGACGCCGACCGCAGCGGTTGCGGCCGTCGCCAGAATCAGGAAATCCCGTTTCGTACCCTCGCCCTGCGCGGCGGCCCCGCCATGCGCCGCATGCACGGCATCCCCGGTCGTTATCGTTGTATCGGCCATCGTTACCTCGATCCGCCGTATGCTCGGCGTTGCAATTGACAGGGCATTGCGCACGATTCCAGGCGCTCCGCAAGCATTCCCCGTCCTTTTCGGGCGCGGATTGTTGCACGAACGTCCAGAACCCCGCTTAGCGTCGTACAGTTTAGGCGGCACACTTCGCCCCTGCAACATGTCGGCCGCACGCTTTATGGTTCGATGACCACCTTTAGGACGATTTCCTGTCATGCCAGCCTCTCCCGCCGCCCCCTACGATGCCCTCCGCAGTTCGGCCCAGGCGTGGTTCGAGGCGCTGCGAGACCGCATCTGTGCCGCGCTCGAGGCGATCGAGGACGAGCCCGACCAGCCGCTCGCCGAACGCCCGGCCGGCCGCTTCACCCGCACGGCCTGGGATCGGCCAACCGAGGATGCCAGCCCCGGCGGCGGCGGCGTGATGAGCGTGATGCGCGGCCGTGTGTTCGAGAAGGTCGGCGTGAACGTGTCCACCGTCTGGGGCGAATTCAGCCCGGAATTCCGCGCCTCCATCCCAGGTGCCGCCGAAGACCCCCGATTCTGGGCCAGCGGCATCAGCCTCGTCGCGCATATGCAAAGCCCACTCGTCCCGGCGGCGCATTTCAACACGCGCATGCTGATCACCACCAAGGGCTGGTTCGGCGGCGGTGGCGACCTCACGCCGATGCGCCTTGAGGCGCCGGAGGCCGTGGCCGACGCCGAAACCTTCCACGCCGCCCTGCGCGGCGCCTGCGACCGCCACGACCCCGGCTATTACCCGGCATTCAAGGCCTGGTGCGACCGCTACTTCTTCCTGCCCCACCGCAACGAGCCGCGCGGCGCCGGCGGCATCTTCTTCGACCATCACGCCACCGGCGACGTGGCCGCCGATTTCGCCTTCGTGCGCGATGTCGGTACCGCCTTCGCCGAGTCCTATGCCGGCATCGTCCGCCGCCGCATGCACGCGCCCTGGACCGCCGAACAACGCCACCATCAACTGGTCCGCCGTGGCCGCTACGTGGAGTTCAACCTGATCCACGACCGCGGCACATTGTTCGGCCTGAAGACCGGCGGCAATGTCGAAGCCATCCTGATGAGCCTGCCGCCAGAAGTACGCTGGCCCTGACCACCGCCAATATAGGAAATCCATAGTATAATAACGACGACGGCATAGTGGTCTCATAGGATATACGTCGTTTCCCCAATGCACAGCTTGACCAGTCCCGGCGCTGGTCTATGTGCATTCCGGCCGTCATTTCCGTTTCGCTCATGACGGCGGCGCATGCGGCCTGCCCTTCCCGGCCGCGCCCCGATGGGATTTCCGACCATGCCCAACTCCGACGAGCCCGGCCATCCAATTGGCCCCTGGGCCATTCCCACGCGCGACGCGAAGCGCCCACCGCCGCTGCCGCCTCGTTTTAACGTGAAAGTCGCCGCTGTCGCGCTCGTCCTGCTTGTCGCAGGCGGCACGCTGGCGGGCAGCTTCTACACCGTGCAGCCCACCGAAATGGCCGGCGTGCGCCGCCTCGGCACCGTCCTGACCAGCGAGCCGGTCGGCCCCGGACTGCACATGAAGCTGCCCTGGATCGACACGGTGGACACGATCCAGACCAGCCTCAACGTCTTCCAGCTCAACGACCTGACGGTCTACACGATCGACAACCAGGCGGTCACGGTCGGCATCGGCGTGTCCTATCGCATCCCGCGCGCGGCCGTGCTCAAGCTGCTGTACAATGTCGGTCGCACCGGCAACGTCGACATCAACGAGAATATCCGCCCGGTCCTCGCCGACCGCGTGCTGCGCGTGTTCTCCACCCAGAACACGGTCAACATCTCCGCCAACCGCGAACAGATCGCCAGCGCCATCCGCAAGGACGTCTCGGACGCTCTCGGCAGCATCTTCGGCCTGGAAATCACCGACCTGCAACTCAGCAGCATCACCTACAGCCCCAGTTTCCAGGCCTCCGTCGAAGCCGCCGTCCAGGCCAAGAACGACGCCATCCGCGCCGAGAACACCGTGGCGAAAGTGCGCTACGAAGGCGAACAGGTGAAGGTGCAGGCCGAAGCCCAGGCCGCCGCCCGCGTCGCCCAGGCCAATGGCGAGGCGGAAGCAGCCATCGTGCAGGCGCGGGCGCAAAGCCAGGCCGCGATTCTGCGCGCCCAAGGCGAAAGCCAGGCCGCCACCCTGACCGGCGAAGCCCAGGCCCATGTCATTCAACAAATCGGCGCGGCCGTCGCCGCCAACCCCAGCGTGGTGAATTACGAACAAGCCCATCGCTGGAACGGCGCCATGCCGGCCACCATGCTCGGCGGCGGCACCAGCCCGCTCACCATGTTCAACGTGCCGGCTCCGGTGCCGGCAACAGCGCAAGCGGCGGGAAAGGGTTAGAAAAGGCCGGGCGCTGCCCCGGCCTTCCTTACTGCAACAGCGACTGCGTCTTCACCAGCCGCGCATACACCCCGTCGCGTTCCATCAACTCCGTATGGGTTCCCTGCTCCACCGCGACGCCCTCGGCCATCACGATCACCAGATCGGCGTCGCGCACCGTGGACAGGCGGTGGGCGACGACGATGGTGGTGCGGCCCCGGCGCAGCACGTTCAGCGCGTCCTGCACCAGTTTCTCGCTTTCAGCATCAAGCGCACTCGTGGCCTCGTCGAGCAGCAGGATGCGCGGATTGCGCAGCAGCGCGCGGGCCAGCGTTACGCGCTGGCGCTGGCCGCCCGAGAGGCGTCCGCCACCTGAACCCACCCGCGTCGCGAACCCGTCCGGCAATGCGGCGATGAAGCCGGCGGCGGCCGCGGCGGCGGCGGCCTGCTCGATCTCCGCCTCGGTGGCTTCCGGGCGGCCCATGTGGATGTTGCCGGCGACAGTGTCGTCGAACAGCAGCGTATCCTGGCCGACATAGGCGATGGCGTCGCGCAGGCTGGCCAGCGTCACCCGCCGCACATCCGCGCCATCAATGCTGATGCTGCCGGATCGCACGTCGTGCAGGCGCGGAATCAGCGTCAGCGCGGTCGATTTGCCGGCGCCGGATGCGCCCACCAGCGCGATCGTCAGCCCGGGTTCGGCGGTGAAACTGAGGCCGCGCAGGGCGGACCGGCCATCGGGATAGGAAAAATGTACGTCATCGAAGACCAGCCGGCCATGGCCCTCCGGCAGGGTTGCGGCGTCCGGCGACTCGGTGATGCCGGGCGGTTCGTCGATCACGGCGAACACCCGCGCAAGCCCGGCGAGCCCTTCCTGCAACGCCGCGTTCAGGTTGCCCATGGCCCGCAGCGGCTGCGCGGCGAGCAGCAGGGCGGTCACGAAGCCGGTGAAATTGCCCAGCGTGCCCGTGCCCAGCGCCGCCCGCCAACCGGCGAAGCCGATCACGGCCGCAACCGCAGCACCACCCAGCACCTCCAGCAGCGGGTCGATGCGGCTGCGGCTGATCGTCATGCTCATCAAGGCGCTGTAAAGCTTGGCGAAGGCGGAGTTGGCGCGGTTGGTTTCGGCGGCCTCTAGCCGATAGGCGCGCACGATGCGAGCCTGGGCGAAGCTTTCGGTCAGCAACGCGGCGGCCTCGCCGGTGCGTTCCTGCATCCCGCCGGAGGTGCGGCGAATCCGCCGGCCGATACGCTGGATGGGCAAGGCAGCCAGCGGATACAGCGCCGCGCCGATCAGGCTCAGCCCCCAATCCAGATACAGCATGGAAGCGACGAGACCGACGATCTTGATGGCGTCGCCCACGCCGTTCGTAGCGCGGACCAGCGCCTCGCGAATGGTCGCGGCATCGGTGGTGAAGCGGGCGGCCAGGGTGGCCGGCGCCTCGCGCTCCACCCGGGCCAGATCGGCGCTCATGAGATGGGCGAACATCTGCCCCTGCAGCCTGCGGATCACCTGCAGCACAACCTGCTGGGTCAGCACGTTCTGCAAATACTGCCCCAGCGCCTTCACCGCCGTGACCATGATGATCAGCACCGGCACCTGGTAAAGAATCCGTACGTCCCGGGCCTGAAACATGTCGATGGCCCGCTGGATCATGACCGGATACAGCGCCTGGGACCCGGCGGTGACGGCGGTGGCCAGAAAGATCAACACCAGCCGGCCGCGCCGGTGGCGGATGTGCTCGCGCCACAGCCGGCCCACCAGCGCCCTGGTGGACTCGGCCTTGGCGCGGGCGGTGACGTCGGAACGCGAGAGCGGCATATTCATGCCGCGCGTTTATCAGCCGGTCGGGGCGGTGTCACCGCGTGCCGGCGCCGCACCCCGCGCGGCGGTGGCCCGTATCAGGGCTTCCGCCAGTTCGGACGCGCCGAATGGGATACGCGGCGCGCAGCGGCCGAGATCGCGACGCTATGTCCGTTCCGCCGAGATAAGCCGCCGGCGCAGTTCGGCGCGACAGGCCGCGGCGTCCGCCACGCAGCCGCCATCGAGCCACCATCGCCGCAAATCGCGCAGCATCAGGCCCATGGCCGGCCCGGCCGCCACCCCGGCAGCGCGCAGATCCCGCCCCCGCAGCGGAAAGACCGGAACCGGCAACGACGCGATTCGGGCGCGCAGCGCCGCGTCGCCGCTGGCCAGCCAGAGCCGGCCGATCAGCACGCAGGCCGGCAGATCGGCCAGCCTCCGGCGCAGTTCGTCGTCATCGGCATCACGCGAAGGCGCCGGTCCGTCGCGCAGCGCGATCAGCCGGTCCCGCTCCGCGCCGGACAGGCGCAGCCGCAGCGCCAACGCCGTCGGATCGCCCTCGAGCAGGGCGGCCAGCCGCAACACCGGATCAGGCGGCGCGCCCGCGTCCACCAGACGTGCCAGCCCATCCAGCGACACGCCCTCCGGCAGCACCGCGGCCAGCACGCCCAGATCCTGCATCAGGCGCAGGCATGCGACCGGATCGGGCATGGCGAGGATGCGCTTCATCTCGCTCCACACCCGTTCGGCCGAGAGCTGTGCCAGCCCCGGCACGCCGGCGGCGATCGCCGCCGTCGCCGCTTCGTCCGGCGCCCCCACGCCGTAGCGCGCATGAAACCGGAAGAAGCGCAGTATGCGCAGATAATCCTCGGCGATCCGGGTCGCCGCATCGCCGACGAAACGCACCCGCCCATGGCGCAAATCGGCGATGCCGTGAAAATAATCATGCACGGCGCCGTCCGGCGTCATGGACAGCGCATTGATGGTGAAATCGCGCCGCGCCGCGTCCTCGCGCCAATCCTCGGTGAAGGCCACCCTGGCGCGCCGCCCGTCCGTCGCCACGTCGCGACGCAGCGTCGTCACCTCGAAACCGCGATGGCACGAGACGGCGGTCACGGTGCCGTGGTCGAGCCCGGTGGGCACGGCGCGCAGCCCGGCCGCCTCCAGCGCCCGCATCACCGCCTCCGGCTGGTCCGGCGTGGCCAGGTCGATATCAGCCACCTCACGGCCGGCCAGCGCGTCACGCACGCAACCGCCAACCAGCCGGGCGCGCGGCAAGGCGGCCAGCACCGCATGCAGTGCCGGGTCCGCGACGAAGGCCGGCGGCGCGATGCACAGGGCCGGCCGGTCGGTCACCGCCGCCCCGGCGCGGGTGCCCCCCCGGCCTCAGCTGCCCCCTTCGCCTCGGGCGCTCCATGCCCGGAGATGATCCGCCCGTCCACGACATGCGCCGGGACGTAGGATTCATCCCGGTCCGCACGGTTGGCGAGGCCGAACCACACCGTGCCGACCGCCATCAGCAGGATCAGCCCCAGCGCGCCCCATACCAGGGCGGGCGGGGTGCGCGTGCCCAGCACCAGCCAGACCGCATACAGCGCGAACGGCACCAGAAACAGGCCGATTTCGGTAAATCGCAGCATCAATCAACGCGCAGGCGGGCGGCGACATGCACCAGGATCGCCGCGGTCGCGCCCCAGATGTAATGGTCGGGATGCGGCCACACCCAGAATTCCCGCCAGCGACCACGATAATGCGCTCGGCGCCGCTGCGGCGCCGACGGGTCCAGCAGCACGCCCAGGGGCAGCGAGAAGATCGCATCCACCTCATCGGGCGACGGTGACAGGCCAAGCGCGTCCAGATCCATGCCCTCCGGCAATAATCCGAGCACCGGTGTGATACAATATCCCGTGCCGGTTACGTAATCTTGCATGCGTCCGGCAATATCGACCAGGGCGGGATCCAGGGCGAGTTCCTCATACGCCTCGCGCAGCGCCGCGGCCTCGGCGTCAGCATCGCCGGGATCGATCCGCCCGCCGGGGAAGCTGACCTGGCCGGCATGGCTGTTCAGATGCACCGTCCGCCGTGTCAGCAGAACGCCCGGTTCCGCACCCAACAGAAACGGCACCAGCACGGCCGCCGGCACCAGCGGGCGGTCCACTAGGTCGAGGGCGTCGTCCGAGCCGGCCGGGGCGGCGATGGACGGGGGATGCGCAGCCAGCCGGGCGGGCGTCTGGTGCGGCGGGTCCTCGCTGGGCACGCGCAGGCGCAGCCGCAGCTCGGCTGCTGTCACGCCGGACGCATCCCCGGCCGCCACCCCTCACCGGCCCCCTCATTGGCGCGAGGCATCAGCCCGCGTCCTCACAGCACGTGATCTCGCCCAGCGGAAAGAAGCGGCCGCTACTCCACACGCCCAGCATCTTCCGCCCCTCGATCATCGCCGGCTCGGCCAGCGCGACCAGTTCGTAATAGACGGCGCGTCCGATCCGCGCCTCGATCGGCCAGCGTCCGGCTCCGGCCCGCACATGCAGATACGGCGTGGGTTCGCAGGTCAGAATATCATGCGCGATCCGGATCGGATGCTCGGGGCCGGCAGTCACAAGTTGGTCGGTATTGGTGCGGAAGGTCAGTTTCTGCTCACGTCCCACACCCACCCAATCCAGCTCCACCGCCAGGAAGGGCGCGTCCTCGACCTGGATCCTGCCGCGCTCGGCCGGCGTTTCCAGCCAGAAATCGCCCTGCTCGTCGCGCTGCAGGACAGAAGCAAACAGGCAGACCAGCTCTTTGCGGCCGATCGGCGTGCCGCGATACAACCAGGTGCAGTCGCGCCGGATCAGAAACGGCAGGTCGCCGCATTCCAACGGCTTTCGTCGCGGGACGCGAGCCGGTGCGATCAGCCCGATCTGCGCTTCCCTGCAAGCCCGTTGCCTTTCGGCCGCTGCCGCCGCGGCCGACTGCGCGTCGACCTCGTCCTCGCTATGATGTGTCGTGTTGCCCACCCGCGTCTCCGGACCGTCATCCGTCCCGTGATGACGATATAGGGTGCAGCCCCCCTCGCATGAAAGTGGCACAGTGCGCGCAAGACCCCATTTGAGTGTGATCGCGAGAGAAGGAACGACAGCATGTCCGCCAGCACGATCCCTATGTCGCCCCCCACCTCCGGCGACATCCTCGCCGAAGTCGAGGCACTCGGCACGCGAATCGGCGCGGTCCGCGCGCAGATCGGCCGCGCCATTTATGGCCAGACCGAGGTGGTCGACCAAACCCTGATCACCTTGCTGTCCGGCGGCCATGTGCTGCTGGTGGGTGTCCCCGGCCTGGGCAAAAGCCGTCTTGTGGAAACCCTGGGCACGGTGCTGGGGCTGGGCAGCAAGCGGGTGCAGTTCACGCCGGACCTGATGCCCGGCGACATCACCGGCAGCGAGGTGCTGGACGAGTCGCCCGGCGGGCAGCGCAGCTTCCGCTTCGTGCCCGGCCCGGTCTTCTGCCAGTTGCTGATGGCCGACGAGATCAACCGCGCCAGTCCGCGCACCCAGTCCGCCCTGCTGCAGGCCATGCAGGAGGGGCGCGTGGCCGTGGGCGGGGTGGAACATCCGCTCCCGCGCCCCTTCCACGTGCTGGCGACCCAGAACCCCATCGAGCAGGAAGGCACCTATCCGCTGCCCGAGGCGCAGCTGGATCGCTTCCTGCTGGAAGTTCGGGTGACCTATCCCGATCTGGTAGCCGAGCGGGCCATGCTGGTCGCCACCACCGGGGTGGCCGAGGCGCCGCCGGTGCAGGCGCTGACGGCCAGCGAGCTGGTCGCGGCCCAGGCGCTGATCCGTAGGGTGCCGGTGGGCGAAACCGTGGTGGACGCCATTCTGAAGCTGGTGCGCAGCGGCCGACCGGAAACTTCCGAGGATGACGCGGTGCGTAAGCATGTCGCCTGGGGCCCCGGCCCGCGCGCCTCCCAGGCGCTGATGCTGGCCACCCGCGCCCGGGCGCTGCTGGACGGGAGGCTGGCGCCCAGCATCGACGACGTGGCGGCCCTCGCCCAGCCGGTGTTGCGCCACCGCATGGCGCTGAATTTTTCCGCCCGTGCCGACGGGCTGGTGCTGGAGGACGTGATCAACCGGCTGGTCGAGAGCATCGGGTGAGCCTATTCCCTTCCGCGGCCGCCGGCGCCTCGGCGCCCAGGGCAGCAAGACGCGCCGAAGCTTTGGGCGCACGGCTGCCGCCGCTACTGGTGGCCGCCGAACGCGTCGCCGCAACCATCGCCCAGGGCGTTCATGGCCGCCGGCGCGTGGGTCAGGGCGACAGTTTCTGGCAATACCGCCCCTTCCTGCCCGGCGATGCCGCCACCAGCATCGACTGGCGCCAATCCGCCCGGTCCGACCGCGCCTTCGTCCGCGAGACGGAGTGGGAAGCGGCGCAGACCGTCTATCTCTGGCGTGACGGCTCGCCCAGCATGCGCTGGCGCTCGCGCCACGCCAGCACCGATAAGATCGAGCGCGCCAGCATACTGCTGCTCGCCCTCGCCTCTCTGCTACTGCGCGGCGGCGAGCGCGTGCGGCTGCTCGGGATGGAAAGCCGCCCTGTGGGCGGGCTGGACCGGATGGCGGCGGAGCTGGAGCGCGTGCCCGATGGCAACGGCCTGCCGCCGGAGACGCGTGTGCCACGCCATGCCCGCGTGGTGCTGATCGGCGATCTGCTCTCGCCGCTGGAACAGATCCAGGCGGCGATCGGCCGGCTGGCCGCCATTCCGGTGAGCGGGCATCTGCTGCAGGTGCTCGACCCGGCGGAGGC
>DASXIW010000210.1:0-2863 GCA_036497785.1 Acetobacteraceae bacterium
GATGCTGCCCCGCGTGCAGGATTCCTAGCCGCATACAATGAACCAACAAAGTGGCTCATCCGCATCCGACGCGCTTGCCAGCCGACTCGGCACGATCTGGTCGATGCTGCGTGCGTCCAGCTCAACCGCGGCATAACGGACTCAATCAGCCAACCGCTCGATATCCGCCCCGCACGCCGCCAGCTTCTGCTCCACTGACTCGAACCCGCGGTCCAGGTGGTACACCCGGTTCACCACCGTCTCGCCCCGCGCGGCGAGCCCGGCCAGCACCAGGCCGAACGAGGCCCGCAAGTAGCTCGCCATCACCTGGGCGCCGGAGAGCTGCTTTACGCCGCGCACGATGGCCGAGGCGCCGTGCACATTGATCCGCGCCCCCATCCGGTTCAGTTCGGCGGCATGGGCGAAGCGGTTCTCGAAGATGTTCTCGGTGATCATCGAGGCGCCGTCCGCCACCGTCATCAGCGCCATCAACTGCGCCTGCATGTCAGTGGGAAAGCCGGGAAAGGGCTCGGTCTTGAAATCCACGCCATGCAGCCCATTCAGCCGGCGCACGGTCACACCGTCCTCGTCCCCGGTGATCTCCACACCGGCCTCGCCCAGCGTCTGGACGACGGAATCGAGGTCGCCGATGCGGGCATGGCGCAGATGCAGGCTGCCGCCGGAAATCGCCGCGGCGCAGGCATAGGAGCCGGTCTCGATCCGGTCCGGCATAATGCGGTGGGTGGCGCCGTGCAGCGCCTTCACGCCTTCAATGACCAGCCGGTCCGTGCCGATGCCTTCGATTCGCGCACCCATGGCGATCAGGCAATGCGCGAGATCGCCGATCTCCGGCTCCTGCGCGGCATTGGCCAGCACGGTTTGGCCATCCGCGAGGCAGGCCGCCATCAGCAGGTTCTCGGTGGCGCCGACGCTGGGAAAAGGCATCACGAAAGTGGCGCCGACCAGGCCGTGCGGCGCGGTCGCGGTCACGTAGCCGGAATCGAGGCTGATTTCGGCACCCATCGCCTCCAGCCCCTTGATGTGCAGATCGATCGGGCGAAGCCCGATGGCGCAGCCGCCGGGCAGCGAGACGCGGGCCTCACCCACGCGTGCCACCAGCGGGCCGAGCACCAGGATGGAGGCGCGCATCTTGCGAACGATGTCGTAAGGCGCCTCGGTATTGGTGATCGGGCCGCCTATCGACAAGGCACGGCCGTCATTGGTCAGCTTTTCCACCGCGATGCCATGCTGCGCCAGCAGGGCGGACATGGTCAGCACATCGGCCAGCAGCGGCACGTTGGTCAGCGTCAGCCGCTCATCGGTCAGCAGGCCGGCGGCCATCAGGGGCAGGCCGGCATTCTTGGCGCCGCCGATGGCGATCTCGCCGGAGAGCGGCTGGCCGCCGCGGATGCGAAATTTGTCCATGAATTTCTTTATACCTGACGTTAACCGAGCCGCGGAAGTGCCACACCGCGCTGGTGCATATATTTTCCGGCCTTATCCGCGTAGCTGGTCTCGCAGGGCTCGTTGCCTTCTAGGAACAGGAACTGGCAGATACCCTCGAAGGCGTGGATCTTGGCGGGCAGGGGGGTGGTGTTGCTGATTTCGATGGTCACCTGCCCCTCCCATTCCGGCTCCAGCGGCGTCACGTTCACGATGATGCCGCAGCGCGCATAGGTGGACTTGCCCAGGCAGACCACCAGCACGTCGCGCGGAATGCGGAAATACTCGATGGTATGGGCCAGCGCGAAGCTATTGGGCGGAATGATGCAGACCGGCGCCCGCCGGTCCACGAAGCTTTCGGGATTGAAGTTCTTGGGGTCGACGATGGCGGAATCGACGTTGGTGAAGATCTTGAACTCGTCGGACACCCGCGCGTCGTAGCCGTAGCTCGACAGGCCGTAGCTGATAACGCCGTCGCGCTTCTGCGTCTCCTCGAACGGCTCGATCATGCCGTGTTCGGTTGCCATTCGGCGGATCCAGCGGTCGGACATCACGGGCATGGCGCGGCCTTCTCATGTCGGCGCCGGAATTCTTGGCGCGCGGGAGAAGGGGCGTCTAGCCCAGCTCGGCCCTCGCGGCAAACCGCCGGTTTTCGATCGGGCGCGAACGCAGCCGCGCCCCCGCTCCAGACGGCGGGGGCGCGGCGCTTATCACGTCCCGATCAGTGATGGTGCTGGCCGGGGCCGCGGAACACCTGATCGGCGGTCTTTTGCTGATCCGGCGACAGCGACGAATAGAGCGTCTGGAACGACGCCGCCAGCTTCTCCAGATCCTGGGCGTGCTGCATGGTCAGCGCCGCGTAGGACGACATGTTGTCCGCCGCGTTCATGCTCGAGATCTTGGTCGAACGTTCCGTATAGGCCTGGTTGGCCGTGTTGGCGTTGGACCGCATCACATCGGCGAAGCCGTTCCACTGCGTCTCCTCCGCCGGCGTGATCTTCAGCTCGCTATGCAACTGTGTGATCCGCTCTTCCACCCGGTCGGCGGAAGGGGGGCGATGGCCCGGTGTCCGGGTCGCGGTGTGCGCCGCCGCTGGTGCGGCGGGGGTCGTAGCCGGCGCGCTGGCGCCGGTTGGTGCCGCGGCGGGGGGGGTGGTCTGCGCCATGGCGGCCACGGGCAGCGCCAGGGCGGCGATCATCAGGGCGGATTTGAAGCTTGCGTTCATGGCAAAGGCTCTCCTGTTCAACGATGGAACCGGGCCGGCTCGGCGCGCACCATCATGCGCGCCGCCGGACCGAAGATGTCGTGGTTGGGTTGGGGGGAATCAGTTGCCGTAATAGACCACGGGTGGCGGCGGGGCATAAACCACGGCCGGCGGCGGCGTATAGACCACGGGTGGCGGCGGGGCCAGCGCGCTGCCGATCACCGCGCCAAGCCCAAG
>DASXIW010000211.1:0-7512 GCA_036497785.1 Acetobacteraceae bacterium
ACACCGGCGCCTTTTATGCCGAGATCTTTCGCGGCGGCATCCTGTCCATCGAGAGCGGACAATGGGACGCGGCCAGGGCGCTCGGGCTCAGCCCCTGGCGGATGATGCGCCTCGTGATCCTGCCCCAGGCCATCCGGCGAATGGTGCCGCCCTTCCTGAACCAGTCCATCACCCAGCTGAAGAACACCTCGCTGGTCTCCACCATCGCCGTGCCGGACCTGCTCTATCAGGGCCAACTCATCACCGCCGACACCTACAAACCGTTGGAGGTGTACACGGCAGTGGCCATCATCTATTTCGCGATGCTGTTTCCCATGACGCTGATCGTGAAAGCCTATGAAAGGCAGCTGGCCAAAAGCTAAACTGCCGCCCGGGCCAGGCCGCGCGTCACGTCTCCCGCAATGCCGGCCTGTTCGCGCACGAACCGGATCGACACCCGGCAACCCTTGCCACCCGCGCCGCTCTCGATCGCCAGCGCGCCCCCATGCAACCGGGCAATCGACGACACCAGGCTCAAACCGAGCCCGGATCCCGGCGTGTTGCGGCTGCGGTCGGAGCGGAAGAAGCGCCGCAACACCGCCTCGCGTTCTTCGGGCGGAATACCAGGCCCATCGTCGTTGACGGTCATCGTCACCGCCGCGCCGCCGCGCCGCACATCGAGCTGAACGCGTCCGCCCGGCAACACAAACTTCACCGCGTTGTCGACGAGATTGACCATCGCCTCGAACAGCAATTCCCGATCGCCCGCGACCAGACTCGCGTCGTCCACGCGAAGCGTTAGCGTCACGTCCCGGTCCTCGGCCAGCGGCGCATACAGTTCGCCCACCTCGCGCGCGATCTCGGCGAGGTCGAGCGTGGCGAACGCGGATTGTCGCTGCCCCTGTTCGATCGCCCCCAGGCGCAGCAGCGCGCGGATCGTGTTGATCAGCTCATCCAACTGGCCGATCGCACCATCGATATTCGTCCTTAGCGTCTCTGCGTCCTGTGCCTCGTCGTCGCGCATGCGCTCCAGCCGCGTGCGCAGGCGCACCAGCGGCGTGCGCAGGTCATGCGCGATCGCCTCGCCGGCCATCTTCACCTCGTCCATAAGCCGCTCGATTTCGTCCAGCATCGTGTTCACGATGCCGGCCAGCCGATCGAAATCGTCGTTGCTGCCGGCCAAGGGAAGCCTTTCGGCAAGTTGCCCCGCCATCACCCGTCGCGCTGCCGCATGGATTGCCTCGATCCGCCGCACCGTGCCCAGGCTGACCACAACCCCGCCGGCCAGCGCCAACACCATCGCGGGCATCGCGCCCAGCCACAGCGCCCGCCTGACAATGCGGGTCAGCCGCTGGAGCACGTCCATGCTGCGCGCGAGCACCAGCAGGTCGCCGTTCGCGACGCGCCGTGCCACCACCCGCGCCATGTCGGTCTCGCTCGCGCCCAACGGATCGGCCCGGCGGATCCTCGCCGTCCCGATCTCGCCCATTGGCGGCAGCACCGGCGGGATCGCGCGCAGATTCCCGGCGATGGGACGACCGTTCGCATCGAACAACCCGGCCAGCGCGATCCGGCGCCGGTCGTGCCTGACATAGTCGTCAATGCTGGCCGTCAACTCCGGGATCGGCTGCTCCGCCAGCGTCCGCGCATCGGATTGCAGCAGGGCGTCGAATTGCTGGCGCATCTGTCCGGCCGTCTGCCAGTAGATGAAGCAGAACACCAGCAGAAATGCCGCAGCGAATACCGACGACGACGTCAGCACCCAGCGAAACGCGGTCGTGTGCAGAAACGTGAAGCGGTGCTGCCGCATGGATTGCTCCATCGGGTCACGCCGCCGCTTCAGCCATCGCTTGGGTCGGCGACCTGCGTTTCGTTCTGCGTCGTGATCCACGTCATGGCCAGCGCGGCGAACCGCCGGATCGCGATCCGGGCGTGCAGTTCCTGTGGCGTCCCGTCATAGGACCCCGCCGGGGCGAAGTTCGGCTCGACCACCCGGCTGCGCTCGCCCCATGCGAGGGCCGGGCCGGCGGTGGCACCGATGCCAACGGCCAACATCGCCGCGAAAAGAGCTTTCTGCATATCGCTGTCTCCTGTCACATGCATGCCGCGCGCAAGCCGTCGGATCAGCCCTGGGCGTTCGTGGTCATGGTCGCGGTCCGGTTGCTCGTGGCCACCGGCCTCTGCTGACCCTGGGGCTGCTCCGCCGCCGCCATCGTGTTCTCGTGGGCGATCACGCGCGAAGCCCGTGGCACGCCGTCAAAGAAACCGGGAGGGAACCCGTTCGGGTCGACGTAAGGCGTGCCCTCACCGCCACCCCCGTTGCGCGCGAAAGCCGGGATCGCCGTCACGCCGAGGCTTGCCGCCATGGCCAGCGCGAAAATCATGGGCTTCATATCTCGTCTCTCCTGTCGGTGGATCGCGGGGCTTCGCCGTGCGTCCGTGTTCTGAGGCTGCCGGTGGAAGAAGAACCACCCTTCGCCCGTGGAGAGAGGTAGAGCCGCGCGGCGCGGCTTTCTGCTAAATTGGCCTTTAGAATGGCTGTCTAAACCGAAAGTTAGTCGTTCGCCCACTGCGACCGGGCGAACAGCCGCGCAAGCCCCGTCTCGAGCGCGACGGGCTCGATGCCCAGCACGGCGCGCATCGGCGCGATGTCGAAATCTTTGTCCTCCAGCAGCCGCCGGATCTCGGCCCCGCGAATGCGCGGCAGGCCGGGCAGCACGGTCAGCGGCGCCGCCACCCGCAGCAGCAATGCCGGCAACGGCACGATGCGCGGCGGCCGCAACCCGGCGGCACGCGCGACGGCGCGCACGAATCCGGCATAGGGCAGGGGGGCCGGTCCCGCGATCGCCAGCGTCCGCGGCCCGTCCCACGCGATATCGAGGCCGGCGAGAATGGCTGCCGTCACGTCGTCCTGATGGATCGGCTGCACCAGCGCCCGCCCCCCGCCGGGCAACGGCACCACCGGCAGGCGGCGCAGCAGGGCTGCGAGGCGCTGCACATTATCCTCCCCCTGCGCCCCATAGATCATGGTGGGATGCAGCATCACCCCAGGCCGTCCCGCCGCCAAGAAGGCTGCCTCGCCGGCCAGCACCCCCTTGCCATGCTCGTCCAGCCAGCGTGTGTATCGCCGCGTGCTGCCAAGAAAGACGAACCGCCCGGCCGCTGGCGCCGCCTGCAGAATGGCCCCGGCATGGCGGGCATGCGCGCAGGACACCACACGCCGCGCATCCCCCAGCGCCGCCGACAGCGCCGCCGGATCGCGCAGATCGGCGATCCGCGCCTCTCCCGGCAACCCCAGCCCACGCCATTTCCCGCCATCCCGCACCACCGGCACGGGCGTCAGCCCCGTGCGCAGCAATGCCTTGCACAGCACCGCGCCAGATCGCCCGGACGCGCCGACCACATGGATTTCGTCTGTCATTTCCGATAGATACACTGGCGCGGCCACGCCGGATAACCCCGCCATTCCGGCCCGCCCGAATTGGTGGTATTCCCATACCACACACAGAAACCCTTGACGCCACGCGGGTCTCCGGCCATAAGCCGCCGCCAGTTGAGATTTCGGAACGCGCCGTCCGGCGCCGGGGATACCGCCACATGATGAAGACGACCCTCTCGCTCAAACCCGCGGAGGTGCAGAAGGATTGGATATTGATCGACGCGGAAGGCCTGGTTCTCGGCCGCCTCGCCGTCGTCATCGCCAACCGCCTGCGCGGCAAGCACAAGGCCACCTTCACACCGCATGTCGATTGCGGCGACAATGTCGTCGTGATCAACGCGGCCAAGGTGAAGGTCACCGGCAAGAAGGCCGATGACTCCGTCTTCTACTACCACACCGGCTATGCCGGCGGCATCAAGGGCCGCAGCATCGGCCAGCGCCTGGAAAGCGCGCACCCCGAGCGGGTGCTGGAAAAGGCGGTCGAGCGCATGATCACGCGCGGCCCGCTGCAGCGCGCCCAGATGAAGCACCTGCATGTCTATGGCGGCGACACCCATCCGCATGATGGCCAGCAGCCGAAGAAGCTCGACGTCGCCGTGATGAACCCGAAGAACAAGAGGGCCTGAGCCGATGTCCGGAACCCAGTCCCGCAGCCTCGCCGATCTGAAGGATCTGGCGGTTGCGACCGCTATCCCCACCGACAAGGTGAAGGTCGAGCCGAAGCGCGACACGCTCGGCCGCAGCTACGCCACCGGCCGCCGCAAGAACGCCATCGCCCGCGTCTGGATCAAGCCCGGCAAGGGTGAGATCATGGTGAACGGTAAGCGCGTGGGCCAGTATTTCGCGCGCCCGGTGCTGCGCATGCTGATCACCCAGCCCTTCCTGGTGGCCGATCGCTACAATCAGTTCGACGTGTATTGCACGGTGAACGGTGGCGGCCTATCCGGCCAGGCCGGCGCGCTGCGCCACGGCATCAGCCGCGCACTCACCTATTACGAGCCGGAATTGCGCAGCATCCTCAAGATCGCCGGCTTCCTCACGCGCGACAGCCGCGTGGTCGAGCGCAAGAAATACGGCCGCGCCAAGGCCCGACGCAGCTTCCAGTTCAGCAAGCGCTGATCGCCCTTACGCCTTCGTCCGGGGAAGGGGGGGTCGCGCAAGCGGCCCCCCTTTTTCGCTGTACGCCCATTCACGCAAACCAGTGTGGCAAAGCTGTCGCTTGCTTTTCGCGGCGCGGCCCGGTGACGATAGAAATCTTCAGGGAGACCCCCATGGCAGATAACGCGTCCGAAACGGCACGGATCTTCATCGACGGTGAAGCCGGGACCACCGGCCTGGGCATCCGCGAACGCCTGGCCGCCATTCCCGGCATCGAACTGCGAAGCCTGACCGGCAATAGCCGCAAGGACCCGGTGGCGCGCCGCGCCATCATGGAGGAAGTCGATCTGGTGGTGCTCTGCCTGCCGGACGCGGCCGCCATGGAATCCACCGAACTGGCGGACAGCCTCGGCAATCGCGCACCCAAGCTGCTGGATGCAAGCACCGCGCATCGTGTGGCGCCGGGCTGGGTGTACGGCTTCCCGGAGTTGGAGCCGGAGCAGGCCGCCCATATCGCCCGCGCCCGCAAGGTCTCCAACCCCGGCTGCTATCCCACCGGCGCGGTCGCGCTGCTGCGCCCGCTGGTGGATGAAGCGGTCATCCCGCAGGACCACCCGATCACCATCAACGCGGTCAGCGGCTATTCCGGCGGCGGCAAGGCGATGATCGCCGCGCACGACACCAATGGCGGCCCCGCCTTTGAGCTGTACGGGCTCGGGCTGGAACACAAGCACATCCCGGAAACCCAGGCCTATGCCCGGCTGACCCGCCGCCCCATCTTCGCCCCATCGGTCGGCCATTACCGCCAGGGCATGCTGGTCTCGATTCCCCTGCATCTGGACACGCTGCCAGGCAACCCGACTGGCGCTGCCCTGCACGACATCCTCGCCTCCCGCTACCGCGACAACCGCCTCATCCGCGTGCTGCCGCCCGCCACCGATGGCAGGCTGGAGCCGGAGGCGCTGAACGACACCGACCTGCTGGAACTGCGCGTCTTCGCCAACGATACGCATCGGCAAGCCGTACTGGTGGCAAGGCTGGACAATCTGGGCAAGGGCGCCTCGGGAGCCGCCGTGCAGAATATCGGCCTGATGCTCGGCCTTTCCCAAATCGCCGCCCAGTACGAAACGCAGTACGAGCCGGCCAATGCCTGACGCCCCCATGCCAATCCCCCTCGGGCCGATCTACAGTTTCGAGGGCAAGCTCCCGAAGCTCGCCCCCGACGCCTTCATCGCCCCCAGCGCCGCCGTGATCGGCGATGTGGAGATCGGCGCGCAATCCAGCGTCTGGTTCCATTGCGTCTTGCGCGGAGACACCAACTTCATCCGCATCGGCGCCCGCACCAACATCCAGGACGGCACCATCATCCACGTAAACGCCGTCCACTACCCGACCCTGATCGGCAACGACGTCACGGTGGGCCACGCCGCCATCATCCATGCCTGCACATTGAAGGATGGCGCCTTCGTCGGCATGGGTGCCACCGTGTTGGACGGGGCGGTCATCGAGGAAGGCGGCATGCTGGCGGCCGGCGCGCTGCTCACCCCCAACAAGCGGATCGGCCCCAACGAGATGTGGCAAGGCTCGCCCGCCCGGCTGGTCCGGGTGATGGAGCCGGAGGAGCAGGCCAAATTCGCCCGCACCGCCGACCATTATGTCGAACTCGGGCAACGATATCTGCGCAGCCTCTTCCCCGGGGGGTGATTCCGCCTAACCCGTTCCTATTTGATTTCTACCGATTTTCAGGGGACGGGGTCACATGCGCATTCATTATCTGATGTTGCTCGCCTGCCTTTTGCCGGCAGCCTGCGACGCCGTGGTGACCTATCCACCCCCGCCGGTCATTCCGATCGGATCCCTCGGTACCAATCAGGACTCCGATACCGCCGCTGTTCTGCTCTCCGGCTACACATTCGGCGACAAGGCGCGGCTGACCGGCAACCCGATCGGCGTTGCCCGCGCCGCCGCCTCGGTCGAATATCTGGCCGCTGCTCTTCCAACAGGTCCGCGCTGGCAGATCGTCGCCCCCTTTATCATCGACCAGATGATCCAGGGGCGGGCTGAACTCCATCATGCGCTTGGTATCGCTCCCGGCGCGCCCTCGCAAGCCGTGGTCGCTGGATTGCTGAACGCCGCGAACGCGCTTTTGGTCAATAATCCCGCGGCTGCGGCGGAAGCGCTCAATCCCGCCATATTCACCCTGGGGCCCCAGCAGACCTTGAACATACTGGCCAATATGCCGTTCCTGCCTACGGTCAATGTCGCAACGGCCCGTCTCAATAACGAATTCCTCGGCCGCAACGGGAATAACTGCTTCCCCTGCGGTTGATCGCGTGATGCCCGGCGATGCGCGATGCCGTACCAACCGGCTGCAATGACGGAAGAGTCATCATTGCAGCCGGTCGGTATCAGTTGATCATCACCTTCACATAGCTACCCGGCGCATTCTCGATCGGCTCCAGCTTGCCATCGCCGGGCTCGCGCGCCTTCACTTGCCGCCGGTCCTTGGCGCTCACCCAGCGATGCCAGTCCGGCCACCAGGAACCGGCAATCTCGGTCGCGCCATGAAACCAGGCCTCGGGATCGGCCGGCGTCTCGTTGTTGATCCAGTGGCTGTATTTCCCCGCCTCCGGCGCATTCACCACGCCGGCGATATGGCCGGATGCCGCCAGCACGAAGCGGCTTTTCCCGCCCAGCAACTGGGTGCCCGCATAGGTGCATTTCCACGGCGCGATATGGTCCTCGCGCGTCGAGAGGAAATACGCCGGCACTTTCACGCGCGACAGGTCGATCGGCGTTCCCGTCAACGAAATTCCACCAGGCTGCGCCAGCAGATTCTCCTGATACATGTTGCGCAGATAGAAGCTGTGCATCTTCGCTGGCATGCGCGTCGAATCCGCGTTCCAGTACAGCAGGTCGAACGGGAAGTGGTCGTTGCCGAGCAGATAGTTGTTCACCACGAACGACCAGATCAGGTCGTTCGCCCGCAGCATGTT
>DASXIW010000212.1:0-3492 GCA_036497785.1 Acetobacteraceae bacterium
CCGTGGCGAACCGCTGCTTGAGCCGTTCGAGTATGTGCCGCTCCGCCCCGCCCTGGAACACCTTCGCGACGAACGCACCCCCCTCGGCGAGCACCTCCACCGCGAATTCCAGCGCCGCATCGGCCAGCGCCATGATCCGCAGATGGTCGGTCGCGGTATGTCCCGTCGTGTTCGGCGCCATGTCCGACAGCACCAGATCGACCTTGCCGCCCAGCATCTCGATCAGCCGCGCCTGGATCGCCGGCTCGGTAAAGTCGCCCAGCAGCATATCCGCCCCCGGCACCGGATCCATCGGCAGCAGGTCCACCGCCACGACCCGCGCCGCTCCACCCCTCACTGCGACCTGGGTCCAGCCGCCCGGCGCCGCACCCAGATCGACCACGCACGCGCCGCGACGGATCAGGTGGAACCTGTCGTCAAGTTCGGAAAGCTTGAACGCCGCCCGCGAACGCCAGCCCTGCTGCTTGGCCGCCTGCACGTAGGGGTCGTTGAGCTGGCGGGCCAGCCAGCGCTGCGATGCGCCGGTTCGCCCCTTCGCGGTGCGCACCGCCACCGCGAGCCCGCGCGGCGGCACCATGTTGCCAGGGGCCTTGCCGGGGCGTCGGGTCATATGGCCGGCCGAATCTCCCGCCGCCGCGACGCGTGGTGCGACCGATCGGCGCGGATCATCCGCAGCAGCATCCCCTCGCGCAGCCCGCGATCGGCCACGATGACGCGCGGGGCCGGCCAGAGCCGGGTAATGGCGGCGAACACCGCGCAGCCGGGCAACACGAAATCCACGCGCTCGGGACCGACGCAGGGATGCGCCGCCAGCCCGTCGCGGCCCAGCGCCCGCAGATTGGCGAGTGCCGCGTCCGCCACGTCACTGTTCAACACCGTCCCGTCGACCAGCGGGCGGCGATAGCGCAGCAGGCCCAGGGCGACGCCAGCCAGCGTGGTGACGGTGCCGCTGGTGCCGAGAAGCTGAACGCCGCCGTTGCGGATCTCGCGGGCAATGCAATGGACCGACTCGAAGCTGGCCAGCCGGGCGGCCACATCATCGACCATCGCCTCAAAGCCGTCGGGATCGAACCCGGCCTGGCCGAACCGCTCGGCCAGGGTCACTACGCCGATGGGGAGCGAATCATAGCCGATCAGCGCCGGCCGGCCGTTCGCATCGATGCGAACCCAGGCAAGCTCGGTCGAGCCGCCGCCGATGTCGAACAGCAGTGCCCGTCCCCCGCCATCGGCCAGCAGCGGCGCGCAGCTTTCCAGCGCCAGCTCGACCTCCTCGCGGGAGGAAATGATGGCAATGTCGAGCCCGGTCTCGTCCTTCACGCGGACCAGGAACTCGCTGCCGTTGGCGGCGCGCCGGCAGGCTTCGGTGGCGATGGCGCGCAGCCGCCGGACGGGACGGCGGGCGAGACGCGCCGCGCAGGCATGCAGCGCCGCGAGCGCCCGCTCCATCGCGACCGGGCTGAGCTGGCCGGTCTTATGCAGCCCTTCGCCGAGGCGGACGATGCGGCTGAAGCTGTCGAGGACGCGGAAGCCGTCGCCGGCGGGGGCGGCAACCAGCATGCGGCAGTTGTTGGTGCCAAGATCGAGTGCGGCGAACGATGTGCAGTGGACCCGCCGCGCGTCGGTGGTCGGCTGGTTGGCAGTGTCGGCCAGCGACTGGGCATTCCCCTGGGCATTCCCCTGGGCGTTCCCCTGGGCGTTCCGCGGCATCATCGGGGCATTCTCATCCGTGGGCGCCGGAACGGGCAAGCGTCGTTGCGGCAGGTGGCCGGTATTTTATGTGGGCATGGCCTTCCGGCTGCCAAGCCGTCCATCGTGTTACCAGCCAGAACCGAGGGAGACCGCACATGGATGCGCTCGCCGACCCAGCGAACACCCCGCATCTGTCACGGCGGCAGATGCGCCGGATCATGGACCGCTACCGGGTGACCTCCGGCAAGGGGTTCCGACTGAAGGACCACGACCCGGCGGATACGGCGGGGCATCTGATTGCCAGGCCCCAGGCCGATGCCATGCTCGCCCATGGCGTGCAGCGCCTTTCGGAGCTGCAGGAGAAGCTCTACGCGCAGAACGCCTGGGCGATGCTGTGCGTGCTGCAGGCGATGGATGCCGCCGGCAAGGACGGCACGATCAAGCACGTGATGTCGGGGGTGAACCCGCAGGGCGTGCAGGTGACCGCCTTCAAGGCACCGGGACAAGAGGAGCTGGCACATGATTTCCTGTGGCGCGCCAACCGTGCCCTGCCGGCCCGCGGCCATATCGGCATTTTCAACCGCAGCCACTACGAGGAGGTGCTGGTCGTGCGGGTGCATCCGGAGATCCTGGCCCGGCAGCATCTGCCCGAGGACCTGACGGGAAAGCGGCTCTGGGGTCAGCGGCTCGAGGCCATCGCCACATTCGAGCGCTACCTGACGCGGCAGGGTACGGTGGTGGTGAAGTTCTTCCTCAACCTGTCGAGAAAGGAGCAGCGCCGTCGCTTCCTCGATCGGCTGGAGGAGAAGGACAAGCACTGGAAATTCAGCGCCAGCGACCTGGCCGAGCGCGCCTTCTGGGACGACTATCAGCACGCGTATCAGGCGGCCATCGCCGCCACCGCCACGCCGCATGCGCCGTGGTTTGTCGTGCCGGCGGACAACAAGTGGTTCACACGGCTGATCGTCGTCGCCGCGATGATCGAGACGCTGGAGGCGCTGGACCTGAAGCCTCCCGAACTAAGCGCGCAGCAGCAGGCGGAGCTGGAGGCGGCGCGGCAGAAGCTGGAGAGCGAGAAGCAGTAGCCAGGCGCGGCGCGGCGGATTACCGGCGGCCGGGTGCCATGGCCGCCTGCACGGCGGCGTACAGCGCACTGAGGAAGCGTGAGCGATCGGCGCGGGTAAGCGCGGCGGGACCGCCTGTGGTCAGGCCGATTTCGCGCATGTGGCGTGCCACCTCGCGGCCGGCCAGGGCATTGCCGATGTTGTCCTGCGTCCAGTGCTTGCCGGTGGGCGACACGGCGCGTGCGCTCTTGGCAAGGCAACGCGCGGCGAGCGGAATGTCGGCGGTCACGCAGACGTCGGCCTCGGTGATGCGTTCGGCGATCCAGTCGTCGGCCGCATCGGGGGCGGCGCCGACAATGACCATCTGCACGTTGGCCAGTCCTGGCGGGCGGATCGGGCGCGATCCGTTGGAGACGACGAAGACCGCCAGGTTGAGGCGGGTCGCCACGCGGTAGGTTTCCTCGCGGACCGGGCAGGCGTCGGCGTCGATGTAGATCGCGGTCATGGCAAGGGACAAACCGTGCGGTATAGTTGCGTGTGACACCACGCGTTCGGGCGGTTTCGGAGCATGTTCAGAGTAACCGCAGTCCCGCGGGAGTGATGGGTATCGCTCCGCTCAGCCCATCCTACACTGCTACACAGCGGCTCGGCCATGTAGGATGGATGGAGCGACGTGATACCCATCGCGACTGGGGATCTGCGCAGGTTTCCAGTCACCTGAAGCCCGCCCTAACCTGAC
>DASXIW010000213.1:0-20050 GCA_036497785.1 Acetobacteraceae bacterium
CCAGCAACTGGCCGATGGGGAAACGCTCGCCATCGGCGAATAAATGGTCGAATTGGCGGCCATCGGCAATGAAGCCGGGTTCGGCGTTGAACAGGGTACGGAACACCTCCTGCACCCGGGCGATCTGCTCGCCTATGGCGATCCGCCCGCCAATATGCTGCTGCAGATAGGGGGCGCCTGACAGATGGTCGGCATGGACATGCGTCTCCAGCAGCCAGTCCACCACAAGGTCCTGACAGATCACGGCTTCGGCCACGCGATCGGCGGCTTCCGTGCCGGTGCGGCCAGAAGCGGCGTCGAAATCCAGCACCGGATCGATCACTGCGGCATGCCGGGTCGCCGAATCGGCGACCAGATAGGTGATGGTGTTGGTTGCCGCATCGAAGAACGGCGTGACATCAGGGCGCATGAGACAACTCCCGAGGCATGATGTGCGCAAACCTATATAAGCACATCCCGCGCCGGGCAGTGGCAATTCATGAGCACGCCCTCGCACGCCCCCCGGCCCGGTATGGACGCGCGGCGCGAGCGGGCGTTAAATGATTCGATACGCTGGAGGAAAAGCCATGCCCGACACGATTGTTGCGCCTCCGGTCCTGGGGCATGCGGTTCGCCATGAATGGGCGCTGGACTGGGATTATCTGACGGTCAATCACGGCTCGTTCGGTGCCTCGCCGAAGATTGTCCTCGCCGTCCAGGATGAGTGGCGCCGCCAGCTTGAGGCGCAGCCCAGCCGGTTCATGCGCCTGGTCCTGCCGGATGCGCTGCGCGATGCAGCCGGGCGCCTCGCCGCCTTCATGGGCGGCGGCGCCGGGAATCTGGCGTTTGTCGAGAACGCCACGACCGGTTGCAACGCCGTACTGCGCTCGCTCGACCTGCGCGCGGGCGATGAGATCGTGGTGCTGTCGCATGTTTATGGCGCGGTGCGGAACACGGTACGCTACGTGACTGAACGGGCCGGCGGCAGGCTGGTGGAAGCCGCGGTGCCCTTCCCGCACCCTGAGGCGGATGCCATCGTCGCCAGCGTGGCCGCTGCCATCACCCCGCGCACGCGGCTCGCGGTGCTGGATCATATCACCTCCAAAAGCGCATTGGTGCTGCCGATCAAGCGGATGATCGCCGCCTGCCACGCGGCCGGCGTGCCGGTTCTGGTCGACGGGGCGCACGCGCCGGGGCAGGTGGCGCTCGATCTGCCCGATCTCAATGCGGATTGGTATGTCGGCAATTGCCACAAATGGCTGATGGCACCGAAGGGCTGCGGCTTCCTCTATGCCCGGCCGGATCGCCAGGACGGCATCCATCCGGTGACGATCTCGCACGGCTATACCAAGGGTTTCCTTGCCGAGTTCGACTGGACCGGAACCTGGGACCCAAGCGCCTATCTCGCCGTCACCGCCGCCATCGACTTCCATCATCGTCTTGGCGGCGCCGCCCTGCGTCACCGCAACGCAGGACTTGCGGCCGAGGCGGCGGCGATGGTGGCGGGCCGGCTGGGCACGGAGACGGCGGGGGGCAACGAACTCGCGGGCTCGATGAGCCTGGTGCGGCTGCCCGTGTCCGGCCCGATCAGCGAGGAACGCGCCCTGGCGCTGCGGGTCGACATGCTGAAGGCCGGCACCGATGTGCCGCTGCACGCCCAGGCCGGCGCGATCTGGCTGCGCCTGTCCGCCCAGGCTTATAACGAGATGACGGATTACCAGAAGCTGGCGGACCTGGTTCAGACGGTCCTCGACGCCGAACGCGCCGCGTAACGGCATCCATCGGAGATCCCAGCACATGACATTTCCCAGCCTGTCCCGTCGTGCGGCTCTCGCGGGGCTCGGAGCCATCGGCCTCGCGGCCCGTGCCCGCGCCCAGGCTTCCGGCACAAGGCCGAACATTGTCCTCGCGGTGCAGGAAAACCCCGATCTGCTGGACCCGTTCCTGGTAATCAGCAATGTTGCCTACCGCGTTCAGGACAATATCTACGACTATCTGATCGCCACCGATTATCTGCACGACCTGAAACAAGGCCCGATGCTGGCCACGGAATGGCATCGCACCGACGACCTGACGCTGGAATTCACCCTGCGTCAGGGCGTGAAGTTCCATGATGGCAGCGAGATGACGGCCGAGGACGTCGCCTTCACCTTCGGCCCCGAGCGCATGCTGTCGCCGCAATCGCGCGGCTATGCCCCCAGCCGCCCGTTCCTGGGCACGATCGACCGGGCCGAAGTGATCGGGCCGTACAAGGTGCGCATCCTCACCAAACAGCCGGACCCGCTGATCGAACGCCGTCTGGCCGGCTGGGGGGCGCAGATCGTCAGCAAGAAGGCCTTCCTTGCCGCCAAGGACTGGGATGCCTGGGGCCGTGCGCCGGTGGGCACCGGGCCGTACAAGGTGAGCCAGCTGAAGGGTGGCGAGTCGATTCTGCTCACCGCGCATGATGATTACTGGGCCGGCAGGCCGCCCGCCGCCTCGATCAAGTTTCAGATCGTGCCGGAGATCGCGGCGCGCATGGCGGGCCTGTCCGCCGGCGATTACGACCTGATCACCGAAGTGCCGCCGGACCAGTTCAAGACGGTGGAGAGCGACCCCAATCTGCAGGTGGTGGGCGGCCCGATTCTGAACCATCGTGTGTTGCTCTACGACAAGTTCAATCCGCAACTCGCCGATGTGCATGTGCGCCGCGCGCTCAGTCTCGCCATCGACCGGCAATTGCTGGTCGACACGTTCTGGCAAGGCCGCGTGACCGTGACGCACAGCATGCAGCTGCCGTCCTTCGGCGCGCTGTACAACCCGGACCGCCCGATCCCCGCCTTCGATCCCGATCGCGCGCGAGCGGAACTGAAGCTGTCGAAATACGACGGCACCGTCATCCCCTACCGGGTGATCGGCAGTGACTATTATCCAAACGAGGTCGCCACCGCCCAGGCCCTGATCGGGATGTGGAAAGATGTCGGCATCAACGTCGAACTGGTGTTGAAGGAGAATTTCGCCCAGGTGTTTCAGCCGCCCGGTCGTGGCATCTGCAATACCTCGGACACGGCACTCTATCCCGATCCGGTCAGCGAGCTCTGGCGCCGCTACGGCAAGGACAGCACGTTGCAGGTGCAGTACAAATTCTGGTCGGACGACGAATTCAACGCACTCGGCCCAACGCTCGTCGCCAACCTCGATCCGAAGGCGCGCTACACCGCTTTTCAGAAGATGCTCGACATCTACGACAATGATGACCCGCCGGGCACCGTGCTGCACACCGTGGGCATGTTCTACGCCGAGCATAAAAGCCTGCACTGGCTTGCCTATCCCGTCGAACACATGGATTTCCGCAAGGACGCCTTTTCCGCCCCGCCGGCTGCCCGCAAGGCGTGAGCGCCTCGGCGTTCACCATGCCGGCGGCCCGTGCCGTGCCGCCGCTGCTCAGCGTCATCGGCCTGACCATCCGCTTCCACACGCCCGAAGGCGTGGTGGACGCGGTGTCCGGTGTCGATCTGGAGGTGCGCCCCGGCGAAATGCTCGGGCTTGTCGGCGAGAGCGGCAGCGGCAAAAGCGCGAGCTGCCTCGCGATCATGGGATTGCAGGATCCGCGCGCCGAAATCTCCGGCGATCTCCGCTTCCAGGGCAGTGCAATCCAGGCCGATGCCGCCGGGCTGCGCGGCCGCTCCATCGGCATGATCTTCCAGGAGCCGCGCGCCTCGCTGGACCCCGTGCGCCGCATCGGCAGCCAGTTGCGGGAAGTGCTGGCGCTGCACCGTCCGGATCTGGATGCGCGCGCCGCCCTGGCCGAAGCCGCCGGCCTGCTGCGCCGCGTTGGCCTGCCCGCGCCGGAACGGCAACTGGCTGCCTATCCGCACGAGATTTCCGGCGGCATGGCCCAGCGCGTGGCCATCGCGCTGGCCATCGCCAGCGGCCCGAAGCTGCTGCTGGCGGATGAGCCGACCACGGCCCTGGACGTCACCGTGCAAGCCCAGGTGCTGGAATTGCTCGCCCGCCTGCGCGACGAGACCGGCATGGCCGTGGTGCTGGTGACGCATGATCTCGGTATCGTCGCCCAATATGCCGACCGGGTCGTGGTGATGCGCCGCGGCCGGGTGGTGGAACAGGCGCCCGTGCACGAGCTGTTCGCCCGCCCGGCCCATGACTACACCCGCCAGCTCCTCGCCGCCCTGCCCCGCTCCGAAGCCGCCGCCGCCGACCACGCCCCTGCCCCGCAACTGCCGCAGCCGCTGCTGCGCGTGGACGGCCTCACCCGGCACTTCGCCCAGCGCCGCGCCATGTTCCGCCGGCCCACCGCAGCTTTGCGCGCGGTGGACGGCGTGTCGTTCACCATCGCTGCGGGCGAGACGCTGGCCGTGGTCGGCGAGAGTGGCTGCGGCAAATCCACCATCGCCCTGATGGTCGCGGGCCTGCTCGGCATGACGTCCGGAAAGATAGGTTTCGCCGGCCACGACCTCGGCGCCATGGCGCCCAAACAGCGCCGCATTTTGCGTCGCGAATTGCAAATCGTTCTGCAGGATCCTGGAGAGGCTTTAGACCCGCGTTTATCCGTCTTTACGCAGGTTGAGGAGGCGCTGCTGATCCACCGGATCGGCGGCGCCAGCGCGCAGCGGCGCGAGACGGTGGTCCGCACTCTGGCGGCCGTCGGGCTGGATTCCTGGGTGCTGGATCGTCGCCCCCACGAAATCAGCGGCGGCCAGCGCCAGCGCGTCTCGCTCGCCCGCGCTTTGGTGCTGCAACCGCGCATGCTGGTGCTGGACGAGCCGACCTCGGCGCTGGACGTCTCCATCCAGGCCCAGGTGATCGAGTTGCTCGGCCGACTGCAGCGTGAGCGGAACCTCGCTTATTTGTTCATCAGCCACGATCTCAGGCTGGTCTCCCGCGTCGCCGACCGTGTGGCCGTGGTGTACCTCGGCCGGATCGTGGAGACGGCGGACACCGCCCGGCTGTTTGCAGCGCCGCGCCATCCCTATACCCAGGCGCTGCTCTCCGCCGTGCCGGAGCCGGACCCGGAGCAGCGTGGCCGCGCCCGTATCCTGCTGCCCGGCGAGCCGCCCAGCCCCGCCGCCATTATCACTGGCTGCCGCTTCCGCCAGCGCTGCGCGATCGCCCGGCCGGTCTGTGCCGTGGAAGACCCGCAACTCGCCGCGCCGCCGGACGGCGCCGGTGAGCAGGTCGCCTGCCATGTCGTGCAAGGGAGAAGTTGATGGGCGGCATGCTCATCCTGCGCAAATTGTTGCGCGCGCTGCTGACGCTTTGGATCGTGGTCACGCTCACGTTCGTCGTGCTGCGCTCCTCCGGCGATCCCGCCATCGTCATCCTCGGCACGGACGCCACACCGCAGATGATCGCGCAGTTCCATCACGCCTGGGGCCTGGATCGGCCGCTGCCCGTGCAATACGCGAGCTATATCGCGCATATCCTGCATGGCGATTTCGGCGATTCCTTCCTCGATGGCCGGCCCGCGCTGACGGTGGTGGCCGAGCGGCTGCCGAACTCGCTGGAACTGGCTAGCCTCGGCTTCGTGCTGATGCTCGCCATCGGCATCCCGGCCGGCGTGTTCGCGGCATTGCATCGCGGCCGCATGCTGGACCGGCTGGTGGTGACCGGGGCGGTTCTGGGCCATAGCGTGCCCAGCTTCTTCCTGGCCATCCTGCTGATCCTGCTGCTGTCCGTGCGCTGGCACGTGCTGCCCAGCGGCGGCGCGGACAGCCCGTCCGCCATCATCATGCCAGCCATTACCATCGCTGCCGGGGGCGCCGGCGTGATCGCGCGCTTCACCCGGGCGGCCATGCTGGACGCGCTGCGCCAGCCCTTTGTACGCGCCATGCTGGCACGTGGCATGGACTGGCCGCGCACGATCCGCGCCCATGTGATGCCCAACGCGGCCATTCCCACACTGACCATGATCGGCTTCCTGCTCGGCGGCCTTGTGGCCGGCTCCATCATCACCGAGACGGTGTTCGCCTGGCCCGGCATCGGCCGGCTGATCATCACTTCGGTCGCGCGCCGGGATCTTGCCGTGGTGCAATGCATCGTGCTGCTGATCGCGACCACGATGGTGCTCGCGAACCTTACCGTCGATCTTCTCTATGTGCTGCTAGACCCGCGCATGCGGGGTGCGGCCAAGGAGGACCGATGAGCGCCAGCGCAGCCGGCCGCGCCATCCGCCGCCGCTGGCCTTCGGTCATCGTGCTGGCCTTCATTTGGGTGGCGCTGTGCCTGCTGGTCACCGCCTTCGCCACGCAGCTTTCGCCGCACGACTACCAGGCGATGGATTTGCGCGCCCGGCTTGCCCCACCGGCAATGTTCGGGGGCACATGGAATCACATGCTCGGCACGGACGAGCTCGGCCGCGACGTGTTGAGCCGCCTGCTCGCCTCCATTCGCGTCAGCCTGCTGGTGGCCCTGGCCGGCACCATTATTGGTTCAACACTCGGCACCGCCCTTGGTTTTCTCGCGGCGCATTTCCGCGGCTGGTTCGACGATGCGGTGATGATGCTGGTGGACGCCCAGGCCGCCATCCCGTTCATCATCGTGGCGCTGACCGTCATCGCCTTCTTCGGCAACACGCTCACGCTGTTCGTGGTGGTGGTGGGGCTGTATGGCTGGCAGACCTATGCCCGGCTGGCGCGGGGCATGGCCATGTCCATCACACGGCGCGGCTACATCAATGCCGTGGTCGCGCTCGGCGCCCAGCCCATGCGCGTGTATCTGCGCCATATCCTGCCCAACATCGCCGGGGTGCTGATCGTCAACGCCACGATCGGCTTCCCCGAGGTGATCCTGCTGGAAACCGCGCTGAGCTTCCTGGGCCTGGGCATTCAGCCGCCGCTTTCCAGCCTCGGCAACATGCTCAGCTATGGGCGCAGCTATCTCGGCAATGCCTGGTGGATTGCGGTGCTGCCGGGCGTGGTGCTGTCGCTGACCACCCTCGCGGTCAGCCTGATCGGCGACTGGGTGCGCGACCGGTTGGACCCGACGCTGCGGTAGCGCGTTCGGCTATACGTCGATCAGCGTTGTCGCATCCTGGCCGAAATAGGCCTGTTCCAGCCGATGCGGCAGGTTTGGCTCGTTCGCGTCGGCGGTCAGCACGATGCGGCCTTGTGCCAGCGCATAGACGCGGTTCGCCACGGCCAGCGCCTTTTCGATCAATTGCTCCACCAGCAACACGGCCGTGCCGCCGGCCCGCAACTGCGTCAGCACGCTGAGAACCCGATCGACCAGCACGGGCGACAATCCGGCCGAGGGCTCGTCCAGCATCAGCAGGCGCGGGCGGCGCACCAGCCCTTGCGCCACCGCCAGCATCTGCTGCTGGCCGCCGCTGAGCGATCCGCCCAATTGGTGCCGCTTGGCCGCGATTTCCGGGAAATATTCCAGCGCTTCCTCGACCCGCGCCAGCCGCTCGCGGCGTGGCACATCGAAGCCCGCCAGCAGCAGATTATCGTTCACGCTGCTGTGGTTGAACACGCGATGGCCTTCGATGACATGCACCAGCCCGGCACGCCCCGCCTCGCGCGGCCCGGTGCCGCGCAGCGACAAATCGCCGAAATGCGCCGTGCCGACCGTCCATGGCAGCAGGCCGGAGACGGCGCGCAGCAGCGTGGTCTTGCCCGCGCCGTTCGGTCCGAGCAGCGCCACCAGCTCGCCCGCGGTGATGTGCAGGCTCACGCCATGCAGCACCTCGACTTTTCCGTAACCGGCATGCAGGCCCTCTACGGTCAGCAGTTGCTCAGGCGCCGAGATAGGCACTGACCACCTCCTTGTGCACGCGAATATCGGCGGGTGTTCCGCGCGCCAGCACTTTCCCCAGATTCAGCACGGTGATCTGGTCGCAGATATCGAAGATCAGATCGGCATGATGCTCTACCAGCAGCACGCCCACGCCTTGTTGGCTGATCGCCTTGATCAGGCCGCCCAGCCGCTTGATCTCCTCGGCAGACAAGCCGGCCGCTGGCTCGTCCAGCAGCAGCAGGGCAGGATGCAGCATCAGTCCCCGCGCGATCTCGAGGAAGCGCAGCTCGCTATGCTGCAACCGGTCCGCCCGCACGCTCTCCAGCCCGTGCAGCCCGACGGCGCGCAGCGCCAGCCGCGCCGTCTTCCGGATCGCCCGCTCGTCGCGCAGCGATCGCGGCAGGGACAGCATTGCCTCGATGAAACTGGCCTGGCCCGTGATGGTGCCGCCCACCATCACGTTCTCCAGCACCGATGCCTCGCCGATGATGCGCGGCGTCTGGAAGGTGCGGCACACGCCGCGCGCGGCCCGCAGGACCGGCAGGCCCGCGGGCAGATTGGTCCCGCCCAGCGCCAGCCGGCCTTGCTGCGGCCGGAAATAGCCGGAGATGACATTCAGTGTGGTCGTCTTGCCGCTGCCGTTCGGGCCGATCAGCCCGTGCACCTGGCCGGGCTGCACGGACAGATCCAGGCCGTCAATCGCCCTGACGCCGCCGAAGCTCAGCACCACGCCCTCCAACTCCAGCCCTTCGGCCGGACGGGTTGTCGCGAGCAGTTCGGTCAACGCGCCGAGTTGCGGCAGGATCACCCGATTATCCGCCAGCTTGCGCCGATTGTGGAAATCCAGCAGTGACGAAATGCCGCCGGGGATCACCAGCACGATGACCAGCAGCAGCGCCGCGTAGACGAAGGTGGACCAGGCCGCCAGCGACGCCGCGACTTCGGGCAGCAGCGTCAGCAGCACCGTGCCGAGCAGCGGGCCCAGAATGGAGCCACGGCCGCCGATCAGCACCGCGATGAAGAACAGCAGCGACAGATCGAAGGTGAAGGCATCGGGCGTGATATAGGTCTGCAGGCTGGCGAACAGCCCCCCGGCAATGCCAGCCACCGCACCCGCGAACAAAAATACGCTGACCAGCAAAGCCGGTTTGGCGATCCCGCTCGCCTCCGCCGCGACATCGGCATCGCGGGTCGCGACCAATGCGCGGCCGAACCGGCTGCGCGCAAGGTTGGCGGTCAGCCATGTGCAGATCGCTGCCAGACCCAGGCACAGGCCGTAGAGCCCCCAGGCCGTGTCGAACGGCGCCGGCAGGCTGGGGCCGGACAGGCCGATGCCCCCGCCGGTCACGCTCTGCCAGCCCAGCGCTACCTGGGTGACGATGGTGGCGAAGCCGAGCGTGGTCATCGCGAAATAGAAGGTGCGCAGCCGCAGCGCCGGTAATCCGACCACCACCCCCACCAACGCGCCGACCACACCGGCGACGCCGAGCGCCGCGAAAGGCGGCACCGGGGGCAGCACATTGCCCGCCGCCAACACGCTCGCCGTGTAGGAACCGACGGCGAACAGCGCGACATAGCCGATCGCCAGCTGGCCGGCGAAACCCACGATCAGGTTCAGGCCGGACACCAGGATCCAGTAGATCGCTGCCCGGGTGGCGATAAGCGCCCAATAATCGTTCCCGGTCAGCGGCACCAGCATCGCGAGAACCAGTATCGCCAGGAATGGCAGCACCCGGGCCAAACCGCCCAGCCTCGTGCGGCGCAAATCGTCTGACGGTGCGGAGAGGACCCGTTCGCCCATGGCCATCACACCCTCCGCGAGGCCGGAGCGCCGAACAGCCCCTGCGGCGCCACCAGCAGCACGACGATGAACAGGATGAACACGGCCACCGAGGAGAATATCCCGCCTACCGTGAAGTTCGCTGCCTGTTGGAACAATCCCAGCGCCAGACCGCCGATGATCGCGCCGCGATTATTGCCTAGGCCGCCCAGGGCGACCGGGATGAAGCCGTAGAAATTCAGCAGCGGGCCATTGGCGAAGAACGCCAGCAGCAACTGTCCACCGGAAAAGCCCGCCAGCGCGCCCACCGCACCCGCCAGCGCGTAGCTCGCCACCCGCAATGTCCGTTCCGGCAGGCCGAGCGCGCGGGCGGCGAAATTATCTTCCGCCACCGCCAGGAAGGCGCGCCCCACCAGCGTCCGGTGATACAGGAATTCCAGAGCGGTGATCGTCACCGCGCAGGTCGCCACCGGTAGCCAGTATTTCTCGTCCCACACGCCGCTGCCGATATTGAGCAGCCGCGGGAAGGCCTGCGGCTCCGTGCTCCATTCGATGGCCGTCAGCTGCTGGATCAGCAGCGCGAAGGCCAGGGTGGTCAAAACATAGAGATGCTGGTCGAGGCTTTTCAGCACCGGCCGGACCGCCACGAACTCCGTGAGCACGCCAACCATCGCGCACATCAGCAGGGTCAGCGGCAGGGCCAGCACCAGCGGCAGGCCAAGCCGCAGCATCAATAGCGACCCGAACACGCCGCCGAGCATGCCCAGCTGCCCGGCGGTGAAGCTCATCACGCGCGAAGTGGCGAACATCGTGTTGTAGGTGATGCCGATGAGCGCGTAGACCGCGCCCATCGCCAGGCCCGAAGCGATGATGGAAGAGAACATGAACCCGCCCGTCAGCTATAGCCCGGTGCCAACGCGAACGAGCCGGACTTCGCCGAATTCGCAGCCGACATCACCACATCCTCCGTCGGGTAGCCGTTATGCTCGGTCTTGGTGAAGGTGTAGGTGCCGAAATAGCCGGGATATTTGGTCAGCCCGTCCCAATAGCCGATGATGGCCTGGCTTGACGTCGAGCCGGTGGTGCCCACCGCCTGCGCCACGAGGTTGATGGCATCGACCCCGGCCGAAACCCACCACAGCAGCGAGTCCGACAGGTTCACCTTGCCCTGCAGCTTGTCCACCAATTCCTGGCTATGCGCCGGCAGCGCGCCTTTGGAATCGTAGCTGCAGCTGCGATAGCCGACCGCATACACCTTGTCCCAGTTCGAGGGTTTGGCGAGCAGCCCTGCGATGTCGCCGGACGCCATCGAGGGATGGCCGACGAATGGAACGTCCCATCCCATCGTCGCGCGGGTGTTCAGCAGCCGCGCCACCATGCCGGTGGACACGCTCCACACCACGATCGCCTGGGCGCCGCCGTCGCGCGCGCGCAGCATGTCGGCGGTCATGTCCGGCTGCGTCGCGTCGATATTCGCCTGGGTGGCGATCTCGGCGCCCGCCTTCTTGAAGCCGGCCACCGAGGCGTTCACCGCGGTCACGCCATAGCCGGTGGTGTCGCCAATGACGGTGACTTTCTTTACCTTCAGTATGTCGAGACAATAGTTGCGCACCGCGTCGTCCCATTGCTGGTTGGCCGGGGCGATGCGGAACGCGTTCGGATATTTTTTCGGGTCGATCAGGCTGTCCGTCACGCAAGGATGGATGCTGGGCATCTTGTTGCGCGCCATGATCGCCGTCACCGCCAGCGATTCTCCGGAATTGGTCGGCCCCCAGATCGCATCCACCTTCAGCTGGCTGATCATCTCCTGCGTGGCGTTCACCGCCTTGGTCGGGTCGCCCTGCGTGTCGCGGGTGACGATCTCGATCTTGCGTCCCTTCACGCCGCCGGCCGCGTTGATCGCGTCCGTCGCGAACATCACGCCGCGGTTGAAGCCGATCGCCGGCGCCGAACTGGCGCCCGTGAGCGAGGCGAGCCAGCCGATGCGGATCGGCGCGCTCTGCGCGATCGCCGGTTTGGCCAGCCCGAGCACGGAGGTGCCGAGGGCCGAGGTGGCAATCGCGCCCAGCGCGACCGAACGGCGAGTGAGATTCATGCGATCCTCCCTGAAGGTTTTCATTGTTGCAGCCAGATCCCGTCTTCGTGCGGGCAGCATATCATCTTCATGAGTCCGTCAGCACGCGCGACGCGAGGCGCATGATGGGTTAGCCGCAGGACGCCAGATGGCCGATATAATCCTGGTTGAAGGTAAAACCCCAGCCCGGCCGCTCCGGCACCAGAGCCTGACCGTCCTCGAACACCAGCGCCTCGTTGTACAGCGGCGAGAACCATGGCATGTATTCGAGGAAGCTTGAATTGGCCAGCCCGCCCAGCACCTGGATGCTGGTCTCCGGGAACAGATGGCTGGAGACCGCGATGTCGTGGCTCTCCGCCATGTGCCCCACCCGCACGAACTCGCTCACCCCGCCCACGCGCTGCAGGTCCGGCATCAGTATATCGGCGGAGCGTAGCTCGATCATGCGGCGGAAGCCGTAGCGCGTGTATTCCGTCTCGCCACTGGCGATCGGCGTGTCGAGCGCGGCGGCGACGCGGGCGAGCCCGTCCAGATCCCAGGCCGGCAGCGGCTCCTCGAACCAGGTCAGGTCGAATTCCTCCAGCATGCGGCCCAGCCTGATCGCCTGCGCCTCATCCAGCCCCTGATTGGAATCGGCCATCAGCCGGATGCCGGGCCCGATCGCCTCGCGCACCGCCCGCACCCGGGCGATGTCGGCACGCGGATCGGGCAGTCCCAGCCGCATCTTCATCGCCGTGAAGCCCGCTTGCATGAAGCGACGCGCCTCCGCCTGCAATTCGTCGATGCTGCGCGACAGCCACAGCCCACCGCTGTGATAGGCTGGCAGCCGATCCTTGGCGCCGCCCAGCAACCGGTAGATAGGCAATCCCACGGTTTTGCCCAAGGCATCCCACAACGCGCCGTCGATCGCCGATATCCCGACCACCGCGACGCCCTTGTGGCCGATGAAGTTATTGTCCTTCCAGGCCCGCCCCCAGAATCCGGCGATATGGCCGGCATCGCGGCCGATCACCAGCTCGGCCAACTCGTCGATCATCTGGCGCAGCACCCGGGTGCGCCGATTATTCAACGTGAAAATCAGATTTTCGCCGGTAACGCCGCCATCCGTGCGCAACGTGACCAGGATGCAGCCCAAACTGCCGATCATGCCCAACGCGCTGCCAATCGGCGCGTCCAGCTTCACCAGCACAGGGCGGGTCTCAACGGCCGTCACTTTCATGCGCGTGTTTCCGCCATGGTGAAGGGCAGCGATATGAGTGAGGTTTTGACGGCGATGACCCGCATGGACGCTCCCAGGCTTATTTGTTGAGGCGGAAGCTAGGGTGTCACCGAGTTAAGCTCTAGGCCCTCCAACTTAATTCAATATAAGCTGAGCTGATGCCCCTCTCGCTTCGACAATAGGAAGTCGTGCACGCCGTCTGCCGGCATGGTTCGGTCACGACGGCGGCCGCGGCGCTGGATATCTCCCAACCCGCCGTCAGCATGCTGCTGCGCGACTGCGCCCACATCGCCGGCTTCCCGCTATTCCTGCGCCGCCAGGGGCGCCTGCAGCCCACCGCCGAGATGCGCGCGCTGCTGGCGGAGCTGGACCGGGTGTTCGAGGGCATCGAGCGCATGGGCCGGCTGTTGCAGGACATGCGTGACACCAGCATCGGCAGCGTGCAGATCGCCGCTACCCCGGCGATCGCCGACCATCTGCTGCCGTCGGCGATCGCGGCGTTCCAGGCGGCCCGGCCGCGCATCCAGGTTGCCATCCGGGCGATGGACAATCTGGGGGTTATCGAAACCGTGACGGATGAGCGGGTGGATTTCGGGCTGGTGCTGACCCCGCTCGGCCAGCCGGAGGCGCGGCTGGTGCGGCTATGCACTGGCCCGCTGGTTTGCGTGGTGCCGGTTGGGCATCCTCTGGCCACGCGCGGGGCGGTGGGCCCCGGCGACCTTGCGCCCTATCCGCTGATTTCCTTCAGCCGCAGCCTGCCATTGGGCGACCTGGTCGAGACCGCGTTCCGCCAGGCCGGGGTGGCCCGGCGGATTGGGCTGGAGGTCAACCAATCCTCGGTTGCCTGCGCGCTGGCGCGGGCCGGGGCCGGGGTCGCTGTGATTGACCCGTTCCTGCTGATGGACCCGCGCGATCATGGCGTGGTTGTTTTGACGCTGCTGCCGGTGACGGAAGTCAGCGCCCAGGCGCTGATACCGCGCACGGCCACGCTTTCCCGCCCGGCGGCGATGCTGCTGGCGACGATTCGCCGCACTGCGCTGAACGCGCAGCGCGACTGCATGTGCTGACAATCAGCGTTACGGCGGCCTTGACGTGGCGGTGGATTACTAGTATCCAAGGATACAAGAAGCGGAGGAAACGAGCCCGATGGTGGCAATCGCGGTCGAACGGCCCCACACATTGGCGTTGCGCGACGAGGCACCCCTCGATCCGGGGGCGGGGGATGTCGTCGTCGCCGTGCAGCGGGCCGGTATTTGCGGCTCGGACATGCATATCTTCCGCGGCTCGAATCCGTTCGCGAAATACCCGCGTATCATCGGCCACGAGATGGCAGGCACGGTCGATGCGATCGGCGCGGATGTCCGTGGCCTGGCTGTGGGCGACCGCGTCGTTGTCGATCCCGTTATTTCCTGTGGCCATTGCTATCCGTGCCGGATCGGGCGGACCAATGTCTGCGCCAATCTCGAAGTGTTCGGCGTGCATCGCGATGGCGGGTTTCGCGACCGTATCGCTGTGCCGGCGGCCAATGCCATCAAGGTGTCGCGCGACCTGCCGGCAGAGATCGCGGCGTTGGCTGAGCCGTTCTCCATCGCCGCCAACGTGCTCTCCCGCACCGGCTGCACCGCCGAGGATGTGGTGCTGATCTATGGCGCGGGCACGGTCGGCATCACCGTATTGCAGGTTGCCAAGATGTTTGGCGCGCGCTGCATCGTCACCGATCCGGATGGCGCGCGGCTGGAGCGGGCACGCGCCTTCGGGGCGGATGTCACGATCGATCCCACGCAGCAATCGCTCCCGGAGGTGGTGGCGGGCGAACTTGGCGGGATTGGCCCGTCGCTTGTGATTGACGGCGCGGGGATTCCGGCCTTGCTGCTCGAAGCCTGCCGCGTGGCCTCGCCGGCCGGGCGGATCGGGCTGCTTGGCTTCTCGCCCGAGCCCTGCGCGGTAGTGCAACAGGAAATTGTCCGCAAGGAGCTCACCATCGTCGGATCGCGCCTCAATCGCCGGTTGTTGCCGCAGGTGGTGGGATGGCTGGAGAGCGGCCGGTTGCGGCCTGCCGCCATGATCACCCACAGCTTTGCCGCCGCCGATGCGCGCGCGGCGTTCGATCTTATCGAGACGCATCCTGAGCAGACGGTGAAGGTGCAGCTCGTCTTCGGCGCCTGACCACGCACATCCGACGAACCCTAGGGAGAGACAGCGACAATGAGAAATACGAAGCGATCCTGGATGATGGCCGCGCTTGCCGGCGCGGCGTTGATGCTTTCGGTCGGCGGTGCCGCCGCGCAAAGCGACAGCACCCTGCAGCAGGTTCTGCAACGCGGCACGCTGCGCATCGCCGTGCTCGGCAGCATGGCGCCCTATAGCAGGCTGATGCCCACGGGCGCGCCGGAAGGCTATGAGGTGGAAATCGGCAAGCGCATCGCCGCCGCCCTGAAGGTGAAGCCGGAATTCATCGTCACTGACATTCCCGGCCGCGTTACCTCATTGCAGACGCACAAGGTCGACGTGACCATCGCCGACTTCACCCGCAACGTCGAGCGCTCCACCACCATCGCCTTCACCGATCCCTACATCGTCACCACCATGCGGCTGCTGGTGACCGCCGACAGCAAGGCAAAGGCAATCGCCGACCTCGACAACGCGGACATCAAGATCGCCATCTCGCGCGGCGGCACCGCCGAACAGGCCGTGCCGGCGGCGATGCCGAAGGCGCAGATCACGCGCTTCAACACCCAGGCCGATGAGCTGAACGCGCTCCTCTCCGGCCAGGTGGACGCGATGGCCGAGGACGATTTCTATAACACTCAGGCGATCCACGACCGTCAGGGCAAGCTGCGCCAGCTTGACGGCAACATCGCGCGGGCGGAAATCGCCATCGGCCTGCCCGCCGGCGATCCGGACTGGGCGCGACTGCTGAACCTGTGGGTCGAGCAGTTCAATGCCTCCGGCGCTAACGCCAAGCTGTTCAAGACCTGGTTCGGTTTCGACCAGCCGTCGATCCAGGCGAAATACTGATTTGGCGGACCGCCCCGGGCAACGCACCGGCCCGGGGCCTCACCCAAGGCGATTGATCCAGCAATGCACTATGTTTTTACGCTGCGAACGATCTATCCCTATCTCGGTGCCCTGAAGGCCGCCGCGGCGACTACGCTCATTTTGTCGGTGCTGAGCATCATCGCCAGCCTGGTCATCGGCACCGCCATCGCCGTGCTGCGCCGCAGCCGCTCCCGTCTGCTGCGCTTCCTCGGCGCCGTCTATGTCGAGCTGATGCGCAACACCCCGCTGCTTGTCATCCTCTATCTCGTTTATTTCGCCGGCCCGCAGCTCGGCATCCGCCTCTCCTCGTTCCATTCCGCGCTCATCGGCCTGTCGCTGAACAGCGCAGGCTACATGGCGGAAATCATTCGCGCCGGCCTGGTCGCGGTGCCGCAAGGCCAGTTCGAGGCCGCCGCCTCACAAGGCATGAGCGCCATGCAGACCTTCCGCTACATCGTCTTCCCTCAGGTCTTTCGCACCATCTATGCCCCTCTCGGCAACCAGATCATCGCGGTGATCCTGGCCTCCTCGCTTGCCTCGGCAATCGCCGTCGAGGACGTTGCATCCTGGATGCAGACGGTCGGCTCGACCTCCTTCCGTTTCTTCGAATCATTCGCCGTCGCCGCCTTCGTGTATGTCGCGCTCTGCCAATCCGTGAATCTGGCGCGGCTGCTCATTGGGCGCATGCTGTTCCGGCAGGGAGCGCATGCGCGATGACGACGGACTGGCTCTCCTATCTGCCGCTTGCGATCAGCGCCACCGGCACCACGCTGTGGCTGAGCTGGCTCGCTCTGCTCATCGGCGCCATCGGCGGCACGCTCATCGCCTTGCTGCGGCGGTCGCGCTGGCGTGCCTTGCGGGTGGTGGCCACGATCTACACCGAGCTGTTCCGCTCCATCCCCATCCTGATCGTGATGTTCTTCTGCTATTTCGGCGTACCGCTGGTGTTCGGCGTCAATTTCTCCCCCTTCGCCGCGGCCACCATCGCGCTCGCCTTGCACGCCAGCTCCATGATGTCCGAAGTGGTCCGCGCCGGTCTTGAGAGCGTCGGGCGCGGCCAATGGGAAGCCGCCCAATCTTCCGGCATGAGTGCCGTTCAGGTGCTGCGCCACATCATCGGCCCACAGGCGATCCGCGTCATCCTGCCGCCATCGATCGGCGTGTTCATCACCACCATCAAGGAATCCTCGCTCGCGTCCATCATCGGCTATATCGAGCTGACGCGGACCGGACTGCTGATCCGCGAGAACGGCGATGGCGGCCTGCTGCCGCTGCTCGCCCTCGCGGCGATCTACTTCGCCATCAACTACATGATTTCACTTGGCGGCGGCGCGCTGGAGCGCCGCTTCCATGTCGGCGGCCGACTGACCATGGCAGGAGCGATCCAATGACCGACGCGCCGGTGCTGCAATTCACCTCCGTCACCAAGCGCTTCGGCGCACGCACCATCCTCAATGAAATCAGCCTCAGCGTGTCGCCGGCGGAGATCGTCTGCTTCGTCGGCCCCAGCGGTACGGGCAAGTCTACCCTGCTGCGCTGCGTGAACGGCCTGGAGGATATTCAGGGCGGCGAGATCCGCTTCGAGCAATCCCGGGTCGAAGCCCACGCCAAATCGATCAAGGCCGTGCGCAAACGGGTGGGCATGATCTTCCAGCACTTCAATCTCTACCCGCACCTCACCGCGCTGCAGAACGTGATGCTCGCCCCGATGGTTGTGCATGGCGAAAAGCGCGAGATCGTTGAGGCTCGCGCCAGGGAACTTTTTGAGAAGGTCCGCCTCTCCCATCGTATCGCTGCCTACCCGGCGCAGCTCTCCGGCGGCGAGCAGCAGCGCGTCGCCATTGCGCGCGCGCTGGCCGCCAACCCGCATCTGCTGATGTTCGACGAACCCACCTCCGCCCTGGACCCCGAGACGGTGGGCGATGTGCTCGCCGTGATGCGCGACCTCGCTTTGGAAGGCCGCACCATGCTTGTCGTCACGCATGAAATCCGCTTCGCCGCCGATGTTGGCACCCGCATGGTGTTCATGGACCAGGGCCGCATCGTCGAGGACGCTCCGCCACGCCAAATGCTGTCAAACCCAACAACCGAGCGCGCCCGCCAATTTCTCAGCTCGATCACAGGCTGAGCCATCGCATGGCGAAACTCGACAACCTCGCAAAGATGGCAGCCCGGGCGACAGTGCAGGAGCTGTACGCAGACCTGCACGGCAAGATCGTCCGCGGCGACATGCGTCCTGGCGAAATGCTGTCGGAGACCAAGGTCGCCGATAGCTACGGCGTCAGCCGCACCCCGGTGCGGGAGGTATTCTGGCGCCTGGGCGAGGATGCGTTCCTGCGCGTCGTACCGCAGGTTGGCACCTTCGTCGCCCCGATCAACATCGCTTCCGTCTACGACAGCCAGTTCGTCCGCGAAACGCTGGAATGCACGGCCGTCAAACAGGCCGCCCGCAATGCCGAGCCCGGCGACATCGCCCGCCTGCACGATCAGCTCGCGCTGCAGGCCGAAGCCGTGGCGCAAAGCGACTATGTCGCCTTCTTCGGCTCGGACGAGACACTGCACCGGCTGCTCATGACCATGGCGGGCCGCCCATTCGTCTGGCAGATCATCGCGGGCGTGAAAGCCCAGCTCGATCGCGTCCGCTTTCTCTCGCTCGAGGATCCTGACTGGCTGGCGATGGTGTTCGCCGAGCATCAGGCCTTGGTCGAACATGTCTCGCATCACGATGCCGAAGCCGCGCGCCGGATCATGCGAGACCATCTGCGCACCGCTTTTGCCGCTATCGGGCGGATCGCCGCACGGCATCCGGATTTCTTCGAGGGCAACGTCACGCCCCCGCGCAACGACATGACAGGAGACTGAGCCGTTGGAACAAAGCTGGCGCTGGTGGGGACCCGCGGACCTCATTACCCTCTCAGATATTTGCCAGGTCGGTGCCACCGGCATCGTCACCGCCCTGCACGACATCCCGTACGGCGAAGTCTGGTCCGCCGAAGCGGTCGATGAACGCCGCCGTATCATCGAGCACGACAAAAGCCTTGGCCTGCGCTGGGCCGTTGCCGAGAGTGTGCCGGTGCATGAGGCGATCAAGCTCGGCGAGGGCGACCTTGCCGTCTATTTCGAGAATTTCCGCCAATCCCTGCGCAACCTTGCCGCCGCCGGCGTTACCACGGTCTGCTACAACTTCATGCCAGTGCTGGACTGGGCGCGCACCGAACTCCGCTTCCCGCTGCCCGGCGGCGGACGCGCACTCCGTTACAACGCCCATGAATTCGCCGCCTTCGACTGTTTCATGCTCCGCCGCGACGGCGCCGAGGCCGAGCAGCGCCCGGATGTGCTGGCCCGCGCCCGCAAGTGGTTCGAGGAGACCTCCGACGACGACAAGCGCACGCTGCTCGCCTCCATCATGGCCGGCCTGCCTGGCGCCTTTGACCGCTACGATATTGACGGCCTGCGCCGCATGCTCACCCGTTATCGCGGTGTGGATCACGCCCGGCTTCGCCGCAATCTGGCCCGCTTCCTCGCCGAAATCATTCCCACGGCCGAGGAAGTCGGCATCCGCATGGCGATCCACCCCGATGACCCGCCGCGCCCGTTGCTCGGCCTGCCGCGCATCTGTTGCTCGGCCGACGACATCGCCTTCATCCTGGGCGCCGTACCCTCCCCATCGAACGGCCTCACCCTCTGCACCGGCTCGCTCGGCGCCAACCCGGCCAACGACCTGCCCGCCATCGCCCGCCGGTTCGCCGACAAAATTCATTTCGTCCATCTTCGCAACGTCACCAACGAACCTGATGGCTCCTTCATGGAAGCCGACCATCTCGGCGGCGACACCGACATGGTCGCCGTGGTCCACGCGCTGCTGGACGAACAAAAGCGCCGCAAGGAGTCCGGCCGTCCGGACTGGCGTCTCACCTTCCGCCCCGATCACGGCCATGAATTGCTCGACGATGTCGGCAAGCCCACCCATCCCGGCTATCCCGCCATCGGCCGCATGCGTGGACTGGCCGAAATGCGCGGCGTCATCCATGCCGTGGCGAAACTGAACGGGCTGCCAATGTGACCTTCCATCCCCGCCTCTGCGCAGCCACCCTGCATCAGCTGCCGGCATCGGTGGCCCGGCCCGGCTACGACCGGGCCAGCCTCACCAGCGGCATCGTCCATCTGGGCATAGGTGCTTTCCATCGCGCCCATCAGGCGGCCTACACCCAGGCCGTCCTGGCCA
>DASXIW010000214.1:0-7355 GCA_036497785.1 Acetobacteraceae bacterium
CATTCCGGGTGGCGTTCGAGCAAGCGGCCGAAGGCTTCCAGGCGTTCCGGCAGGCCTTTGCTGGGGTCCAGCCGGTCGACGCCGAGGACGAGGTGCTGGCCGTGCAGGCTGGCCTTGAGCCGCGCGGTGGTGGGGCTGGCGGCGGAGCGGGCGGCGATGGCGGCGAATTCGAGGGGTTCGATCTCGACCGGGAACACGTCCACCCGGGCGATGCTGCGGCCGAGGCTGAGCAGGCCGGGTGCGAGGCTGCGGGCCTGGGCCAGGGTGCAGGCGGCGGCCTCGAAATTCGTGGCGTCATGCTTTGTCTGCAAGCCGATCAGGTCGGCGGCCATGACGTTGCGCACCAGCCGGTCCATGCCGGGCACCATGGAGAGCATGGCGGCGGGCGGGAAGGGGATGTGCAGGAAAAAGCCGATCGGGTTGCGCAGGCCGCGGGCGCGCAGGGCGGCGGGCAGGGAGAATAAATGGTAATCCTGCACCCAGATCGTGTCTTCCGGCTTCGCCAGGGCGGCGAGGGCGTCGGCCATGCGCTCGTTGACGCGGTCGTACATCTCGGCGTCTTCGCGCTGGAACTTGATCAGCCCGGGCATCATGTGCAGCAACGGCCAGAGCACGCTGTTGGAGAAGCCATTGTAAAAGCCGTCATGTTCGGCTTGGGAGAGGTCGATCGTGGCGAATTTCACGTGGCCGGCGCGAACGGTATTGACGCTGGTTTCGTCGGAAATCGTACCGCTCCAGCCGAACCATACGCCGCCGCGCTTTTCCAAAAGATCCCGCAGCACGACCGCGAGACCGCCGGCCTGTGCCTCCGTCGTGGAAGGCACCGGCACCCGGTTGGAAACAATGATGGTCCTGCTCATAAACCCTCCTGCATGGCGGCGGGGGCAAGCTGGAGAGCTACCCACCGGTCCCGCCGCCTGCTCGGCTGCCCGCCCCGCAGTCGCATCGGCATCTGTTACAGAGACGCGCGAGGCAGGCCCTGGGTTCCACGCGGTGCGGCGCAGATCTGCAAAAAAAAGTGAAGCGGCGGGGCGGGGTCAGTTCCCGGCGCGGGCGCGGGCCAGTTTGGCCAGGCGGGCGGCGGTGTCCGGCGCGGTGAGCATGGTGTCGGCGGGCACGGGGAGGCGGCGGCGCCAGTTGGGGTGCTCGTCCCGCGTGCCGGGGATGTTGGGCTGTTCGGGCAAAGCGAGCGCGTCCTCGATCGGCAGCAAGGCGAGGGCGCAGGCGGAGAGGCCGATATGGGTGCTGGCGGCGTCGGCGACCGGGGCGGCATCGTGCGTGTCGGGCTGGCCGCCATCGGCGGCGCCAGAATCGCGGAAGGCGGCCCAGAGGGCGGCGCGGTCGCGGGCGCGGGCGTGGCGGTCCGGGTCCACATCCGGGTTGCCCAGCGCGGCGCGCCAGTCCAGGTCGTGGCCGGTCCACCAGCCGGCGACGGTCGGCAGGTCGTGGGTGGAGGTCATGGCGGCGGCGTCGTGCGACCAGATGTTGGGGGGGATGAAGCGGTCGCCGTCACGCTCGAACCACAGCACGCGCATGCCGGTGAGGCCGGCCTGTTCCAGACGGCCGCGGAAGCCATCCGGCAGGGTGCCGAGATCCTCGCCCAGGACGATGGCGCGGTGGCGCCAGGATTCAAGCTTGACCAGGCGGAGCAGGTCTTGCAGCGGGAAGCGGAGATAGGCGCCTTCGGCGCCGCTGGCGGGGATGACCCAGAGGCGGGCGAGGCCCATGACGTGGTCGATGCGCATGCCGCCGGCATTGCGCAGCGAGGCGCGCAGCATCTCGAGGAAGGCGCCGAAGCCGTTGGCGACGAGGCCGTGCGGCGCATAGGTGGTGACGCCCCAGTTCTGGCCGGCTGGATTAAAGGCATCCGGGGGTGCGCCAATGGTGAGGCCCTGCAGCATTTCGGCGGGGCGGCGCCAGGCGTCGCTGCCGCCGGGGTCGACGCCGACGGCGACGTCGGCGACCAGGCCGATCGGCATGCCGGCTTGCCGGGCGGCGTGCTGGGCGGATTGCATGAAGCTGGCGGCGCGGAACTGGGTGAAGGCGTGGAAGGCGACTTCGTCCGCATGGCGGGCCGCGAAGGCGGCGACGGCGGGGCTGTCGGGGTTGCGGAATTCGGCTGGCCAGTCGCGCCAGTTCCAGCGCTGGGGGGTGCCGTGGAACTGGGATTGGTGCAGCGCCTCGAACCTTGCATGGCGTTCCAGCGGGTCGCCGGCTTCGGCGCGGAAGGCGTGGAAAGCGTGGCGCAGCGTGGAGGAGGCGGTCTGGAAAATGCGGCGGAGGGCGGCGATGCGCAGGGGCGCGGCATGGCCCCAATCGATCAGCGCGCCGGAGTCGAGGGCGGCGGAGTCGAGGGCGGCGAGGCCGGGGTCGGGCCCAATGCCTTTGGTGGTGGTGCCTTCGGTGGCAGGGGCGTGCAGCACGTTCAGCATGCCGCGGCTGGAGGGCGAATAGGGGGTGAAGCGGGCGGGATCAGCGGTGAACTGGGCGTGGACGGGGCTGATGGCGATGGCCGAACAGCCGAGCGGGCCAGCGTGGCGGGCCATGGTTTCCAGCGCCGCGAAATCGCCGATGCCACCGTCGCCGTCGCGGCGGAGGGAATAGAGCTGGACCGTGAGACCCCAGGCACGGCGGTTGCGCATGGCGTCGGCCACCGTCCAGCAGCGTGGCGGGGCGATGGCCAGGGTGATCTGGCGGTCGCCGATGTGCAGGAGGTGGTAGCCGGGCTCGTCGATGCCGGGGATGGCGATGTGGCCGTCATGGGCGGGCTCGGCCCAGCCCTCATGGGTCTGGCCGGTTTCGCGGATCAGGCGGTAGCGACCGGGCTGGCCGCGAAAGGCAAGACCTTGGCCCAGATCGCCGGTGATCATCGGGGGATGGGACAGGTCCGGCGGCGGGCCGAGCGCGTCCAATATGCCGTGCAGCGCTGCGGGGGAGACGTGGCGGATTGTGCCGGCGACATCGCGCCATTCGGTCTCGATCCCGGCCCCGGCGGCGTGGCGGGCGAGGTCTTCGTCGGTCATGCGGTGCTTGTCCGGGCGGCGAGCAGCATGGCGCTGCGGCTGCCGACTGTGATGGTGGGGGTGTGGACGTGGCGCTCGGGCACGTCCGGGTGCGCGCTGTCGATCATCATCCGCCATGCCAGAGCCGGGGCGGGCAATGTGAAGTCCCGGTCCTCCTCCGAGGCGTTCATGAGCAGAACCGTCACGCCGACGCCGGGGATGGTGCCGGTGGGGTCCATCGGGCCGGCACGGCGCAAAGCGAGGAGCTGCGCGGCGGGGTCGTTCCAGGCTTCGATGCTGGGGGTGGCTGCCGCTTCGTCGAACCAGGAGATGTCCGGGATGCCGGGTGCGACCTGGATCGTGCCGTGCTGGAAATTGGCGGCGTGCAGCACGGGCCAGGCACGGCGCAGGGCGATCAGCCGGGCGGTGAAGCGGGTGAGGCGCTGTGCTTCCGGTTGGGCGGCCAGGCCCCAGTCGATCCAGGAGATGGCGTTGTCCTGGCAATAGGCGTTGTTGTTGCCGTTCTGGGTGCGGCACATCTCGTCGCCGGCCAGCAGCATTGGCGTGCCGGCGGCGAGGAAGACCATGCACAGCATGGCGCGCTTGACCCGCTCGCGCAGGGCGTAGATGGCGGGGTCGTCGCTGGGGCCTTCAACGCCCCAGTTGCCGGAGTAGTTGGCGCCGTGGCCGTCGCGGTTGCCTTCGCCGTTCGCTTCGTTATGGCGTTCGGCGTAGCTGACCAGGTCGTGCAGGGTGAAGCCGTCATGGACGGCGACGAAATTGACCGAGGCCCAGGTTTTGCGATGGCGATGGGCGAAGATGTCGCTGGAGCCGGAGAGGCGGGCGGCGAGTTCGGGGCGATGGCCCTGATCGCCGCGCCAGAACCGGCGTATGCCATCGCGGAAGCGGTCGTTCCATTCGGCGAAGCCGGGCGGGTGGTTGCCGAGCTGGTAGCCGCCGGGGCCGATGTCCCAGGGTTCGGAGATGAGCTTCACGCGGGACAGGATGGGGTCCTGCAGGATGGCGTCGAAAAAGCCGGCATTCGGGTCGAAGCCGGATTGCTCGCGGCCCAGCGTGGTGCCGAGGTCAAAGCGAAAGCCGTCCACATGGTAGGCGGTGGCCCAATGGCGCAAGCTGTCCAGCACCATCTGCAGCACGCGGGGATGGGCCAGATTGAGCGTGTTGCCGGTGCCGGTGTCGTTGACGAGGTGGCGTTCGTCGCCCGGGACGAGGCGGTAGTAGCTGGCATTGTCCAGGCCGCGCCAGGAGAGGGTGGGGCCCATCTCGCTGCCTTCGCAGGTGTGGTTGTAGACCACGTCGAGCAGCACCTCGATCCCGGCGGCGTGCAGCCGGTTCACGGCGTGGCGCATTTCGCGGGCGTCGCCGCCGGCGAGGTAGCGCGGTTCCGGCGAGAAGAAGGAGAGCGTGTTGTAGCCCCAATAATTGCGCAGGCCCCGCTCCAGCAGGAAGCGGTCCTGCATGAAGGCGTGCACGGGCAACAGCTCGATTGCGGTGACGCCGAGGGTGAGGAGGTGGTCGATTACCCTGGGGTTGGCCAGGGCGGCGAAGGTGCCGCGTTCGCGGGCCGGCAAGTCGCCGCGGCGCATGGTAAGGCCGCGCACATGCGCCTCGTAGATGATGGTGTCGGACCAGGGGGTGTTCGGGCGGTGCTCGTCCGGGACGGCGATATCGGGTTCCGGGATGACGGCTTTCGGCATGGCCGAGGCGCTGTCGCGGCGGTCGAAGGTGAGGTCGGCGCGGCCGGTTGTGCCGCGATAGCCGAACAGCGCATCCGACCAGCGCAGCGTGCCGGAGAGTTCGCGCGCATAGGGGTCGAGCAGCAGCTTGTTGGGATTGAAGCGGTGGCCGCGTTCCGGATTGTAGGGGCCGTCGGCGCGAAAGCCGTAGAGCTGACCGGGACGGGCATCCGGCAGGTAGCCGTGGAACACCTCGTTGGTGCATTCCGGCAGTTGCAGCCTGGTGGTTTCGCGGCGGCCGGAGGGATCGAACAGGCATAGATCGATCTTTTCGGCATGCGCCGAGAAGACCGCGAAGTTGACGCCGAGTATGTCGGCGGTGGCGCCGAGAGGATAGGGACAGCCCGGCAGCAGGCGATCTGGCGGCAAGGCCACTCAGTGCGTTCCCTGCCGCAGGACGATGGTGGCGAGCGGCGGCAGGATGAGCAGCACGGAGGCGGGCAGGCCGTGGGAAGGGATGGGTTCGGCGTGGACCTCGCCGGCATTGCCCATGCCGGAACCGCCATAGATTGTGGCATCCGAATTCAGCATTTCGCGCCATTGGCCGCAAGCGGGCACGCCGATGCGGTAGCCATTGCGCGGCACCGGGGTGAAGTTGCACACGACCAGCATTGGCGGGGTGCCGGGATCGCCCTGGCGCAGCCAGGCGAAGACGCTTTGCGCGTTGTCGTCGCCCACCACCCAGCGGAAGCCGGCTGCGTCGCAATCATGCACGTGCAAGGCGGCTTCGTTGCGATACAGCGTGTTGAGATCGCGGGTCAGGCGTTGCAGGCCGGCATGGGTTGGATAATCGAGCAGATGCCAGTCCAGCGAAATGTCGTGGTTCCATTCGCGCCATTGCGCGAACTCGCCGCCCATGAACAGCAGCTTCTTGCCGGGATGGGTCCACATGAAGGACAGATAGGCGCGCAGATTGGCGAAACGCTGCCAGTTATCGCCCGGCATCTTGCCGATCAGGGAGCCCTTGCCGTGCACCACCTCGTCGTGGGAGAGCGGCAGGATGAAGCGTTCGGTATAGGCGTAGATCATGCCGAACGTCATTTCGTTATGGTGCCATGATCGGTTGATCGGGTCTTCGTGCATGTAGCGCAGCGTGTCGTGCATCCAGCCCATGTTCCATTTGTAGTCGAAGCCGAGGCCGCCCTGATCGGCTGGGGCGGAGACGCCGGGCCAGGCGGTGGATTCCTCGGCGATCAGCATGGTGCCGGGGCAGCGTTCCTTGACGATTTCGCTGAGCTCGCGGATGAAGGCGACGGCTTCGAGATTCTCGCGGCCGCCATAGATGTTCGGGACCCATTGGCCGGGTTCGCGGCTGTAGTCGCGGTAGAGCATGGAGGCGACCGCGTCCACGCGCAGGCCGTCCGCGTGGTAGCGCTCAAGCCAATGCAGGGCGCTGGCGATGAGGAAGCCGCGCACCTCATTGCGGCCGAAATTGTAGATCAGCGTGTTCCAGTCGGCATGGAAGCCTTCGCGCGGATCGGCATGCTCGTACAGCGCGGTGCCATCGAACCGGGCGAGACCGTGCGTGTCGTTGGGAAAATGCGCGGGCACCCAATCCAGGATGACGCCGATGCCGGCATCGTGGCAGCGATCCACGAGGCGGGCGAATGCCTCGGGCGTGCCGAGCTGGGCCGTGGGCGCGAACTGGCCGAGCGGCTGGTAGCCCCAGGAGCCGCCGAACGGGTGGGTCATGATGGGCAATAGCTCGACATGGGTGAAGCCCATGCCGACGACATAGGGGACGAGGCGGTCCGCCAACGCGTCCCAGTCCAGCGGCTTGCCGTCGCCATGCATCCAGGAGGCGGCGTGCACTTCGTAAATCGCGATGGGCGCATCTGGCGTTTGGCGGCGGACGCGCCCATCGAGCCAGGCTGCGTCGTTCCAGCTGATCTGCGTGGGTGAGGCGACGACGGAGGCGGTGCCGGGCGGGGCTTCGGCGGCGAGGGCGACGGGATCGGCTTTCAGGGGAAGGGCCTGGCCGTCGGAATTGAGCAATTCGTATTTGTACAGCGTGCCGGGACGCAGGCGCGGGATGAAGAGTTCCCACACCCCCGCCTCGTAGCGGCGGCGCATGGGGTGGCGGCGGCCGTCCCAGGTGTTGAATTCCCCCACCACCGAGACGCGGCGGGCATTGGGCGCCCAGACGGCGAAGCGGACGCCGGAGACGCCGTCGATTTCGGTGACATGCGCACCGAGGCATTGGCCGAGTTCGCGATGGCGCCCTTCGGCCAGCAGATGCAAATCAAGCGCGCCCAGAATCGTGCCGAAGCTGTAGGGATCTTCGGTTTCCTGAATCGGGCCGTGCCAGTCGATGCGCAGGCGATAGGGGATGTCGGCTGGGATGCGGCCGGTGAACAGGCCGGCCTGGCCGCCCTGCCGGTCGTCTTGATCGAGTGTGGCGAGGTGGCTGCCATCCGTGCGGGAGACGACGCTGACACCGGCAGCACCGGGCACGAGGACGCGCAGCAGGTCGCCATGCGGGCCAAGCACGGCGAAGGGATCGCCGGAATAGCCGGCGGCCACCAGGTCGATGGCATGGGAGTGGGCGACGCTCTCAAGCATTGGAAGGCTCCATGACGGTGAGCCGCGCTGCAAG
>DASXIW010000215.1:0-2680 GCA_036497785.1 Acetobacteraceae bacterium
TCCGGCCTGTTCGTTTGGCTGATGGCTTGGCGCGCGCTCCCCGAAGGCCGGCGGCGCGACCGGCGAATGGCCGTCACTGCGGCGCTTTACGGCAGTCTTGCCGTCGTGTCCGGCCTCGCCACCGCCGCGCTGGAGTTCGCCTGGTACGGCCTGGCCACCAAGGTCAACCCCTGGCGGGTTATCGTTGCGAACGAAACCATTGCCCGCGGCCTGCGTCCCGCGCACTGGGTGTTCGTCGTCGCGGCCGCGCTGATGGTGGTGTTCCTGATCCGCCGGTTGATGGGTTCGCGCCAGCCGATGCGGCGGTCCACGGCGTAGTCCCGAAAGTCAGCACGCGCGTCTTCCGCCACCTCGGCCAGCACCGGCCGTCTGTCGCGGACAGCGTACGTGCGCCCGCGTGCGTGGCAGATCAAGCCGGACCTGCCGCTCCCGATCAGATCTCGACCTCCATGCCGACCTCGACGACCTGCGCCGCGGGCACGCCGAAATAGGTCGCCGGGAGATTGGCATTGAGATGCATCGCCGCGAACAGCCCTTTGCGCCAGAACGCCATGCCCGGCAGCCTTTCGGGAACGACCATCACCCGGCGGAAGTAATAGGTGATCAGGTCGGGATCGATGCCCAGCAGGCTGGGGTCGCAGCACACCTGCCGCAGGCCGTCCAGCACCAGCGGGCTTTCCATGAAGCCGTACCGCAGTTGCACCCGTGTGATGCCGGCGCCGAGTGGGGTTAGTATTGCACGTTCGCTGGGATCGACCCGCGGCGCGTCGGTGGTGTTGGTGGAGACCAGCAGCACCCGCTCATGCAGCACGCGGTTGTGCCGAAGGTGGTGGGTCAAGGCCAGCGGAATGCCGGAGTTTGCCGCGGTGAAGATGACTGCCGCGCCCGGCAGGCGCAGCGGCGGCCTTTCCAACACCCAGGCGATGAACTCGTCCTCGCGCTGGCGCAGGGCGGAGCGTTTGTGCTCCAGCAGCCTCCAGCCGGTGCGCCAGGTCAGCATCAGGAAGGCCACGAGGCCGGCGAGCAATAACGGGAACCAGCCACCCTCGAACAGTTTGGTACCGTTGGCGGCTACGAAGATCAGATCGACGACGAGGAAGAACCCGTTGACGGCGAAAACTGCGAGCGGGTGGTAGCCCCATTGCAGCGCCACCAGGGCCGCCAGCACAGTGGTAACCGCCATCAGCATCGACACCGCGATGCCGTAGGCGCCGCCCAGCGCGTCCGACGAGCCGAACTGGAACACTGCGCCCAGCGTGCCGGCGGCGAGCAGCCAGTTCACCAGCGGGATGTAGATCTGCCCCTTCTCGTGGCTGGCGGTATGCAGCACGCGCATGCGCGGCAGAAACCCAAACTGGATCGACTGCTGGGTCAGCGAGAACGCGCCGGAAATGATCGCCTGCGAGGCGATGATGGTGGCCAGCGTGGCGAATCCGACCAACTGGTAGTGCGCCCAGCCGGGCGCCAGATGGTAGAACGGGTTGTCGATGGTGTGAGGGTCGGCCAGCAGCAGCGCACCCTGGCCGAAATAGTTCAGCATCAGCGTCGGCAGCGCCACGGCGAACCAGCCGAGGCGGATCGGCAGGCGGCCGAAATGGCCCATGTCGGCATACATCGCCTCGCCGCCGGTGACCGCGAGGAAGGCGGCGCCCAGCACCGCGAACCCGATCGCGGGACTGGCATGGGTGAGATAGACGATCGCGTAGTGCGGACTGAACGCGGCGAGGATCGAGGGATTGCGGATAATGCCGCCGATGCCGAGGACGCCGATGGTGAGGAACCAGATCAGCATGACGGGGCCAAAGATGTTGCCGATGAAGTCGGTGCCCTTGCGCTGCACCAGAAACAGCCCGATCAGGATCGCCACGCTGACCGGCACCACCACATGGGCCAGTTGCGGGGCGTCGAGTTTCAGCCCCTCGACGGCGCTCAGCACCGAGATCGCCGGGGTGATCACCCCGTCGCCGTACAGCAGCGCCGCGCCGATCAGCCCGACGGTCAGCAGCGAGGCGCGCCACGTGCCGGCGCTTGCATGCCTGGCGTCAAGCAGGGCCAGCAGCGCGACGATGCCGCCCTCGCCGTGGTTGTCGGCGCGCAGGATCAGGATGGCGTATTTCAGCGACACGATGAGCAGCAAGGCCCAGAAGATCAACGAGACGATGCCGAACACGGTGTCGGGCGATGGGTCGCCGCCGGCGTCAGCCGCCTGTTTCAGCGCGTACAGCGGGCTTGTTCCGATATCGCCATAGACCACACCGAGGGCGGTCAGGGCGCATGCGACGGGGGCACGCGCCTCCGTCGGCGGCAAGGCGATAGCAGGGGCCGTGTCGGGCATGCCAACCTCCTCGATCGAATTTGCCAGTTTGGGCCCAATTCACCGAGGATTGGAACTGCAATCCGCCGCGCCGTGCGGTGGGGGACCAGAGAACACGGAATCGCGCACGCGATCTAAAGGGTTATGAGATTGCAAGCGAACCAAAGCCAGAGCGTTCCCACTCCGAGTGAAAACGCTCCGGCCGGTCTCAGTGCGACATCAGCACCGGCAGCGTCATGTGGTGCAGCAGATCCCTGGTGACGCCGCCTAGGATCATCTCCCGCGTCCGCGAGTGGCCATAGCCACCCACCACCAGCAGGTCGGCACTGATGTCGGAGGCATAGTCCAGCAACGCGTCGGCCGGCG
>DASXIW010000216.1:0-1941 GCA_036497785.1 Acetobacteraceae bacterium
TCGCAGCCGCAGCATCCCCGGCGGCACGGGCGGCAACGGCCGACCGGTCTCGCGCTCCACCCTCTCTTCTATTTCGGTAACGATCCGTTCCGCCTCCGCTGGCTGGCCGTGAGTCATCAGCCAGCGTGGGCTTTCAGGCAGGAAGCGGCGCAGCAGCAGCACCACAAACCCCAGCACGCCGCCGATGATGAACGCTGCCCGCCAGCCGATCTCCGGCGGCATGATGGCGGGGTCCAGCACCACGTAAGCGCCCAGCGCGCCGATCGCTGCGCCCAGCCAGAAGCTGCCGTTGACCACAAGGTCGGTGAAGCCCCGTCGCCGCGCCGGGATCAGTTCCTGGATCGTCGCGTTCACCGCGGCATATTCCCCGCCGATCCCCGCTCCGGTCAGCATCCGGAACGCCGCGAACGACCAGAAATTCCACGACAGGCCGCAGGCAATCGTCGCCACCAGATAAACCAGCACCGTCAGCGTGAACAGCTTCTTACGGCCCAGCCGATCGGTCAGCCAGCCGAAGAGCAGCGATCCTGCTACCGCGCCGACCATGTAGGCGCTCGCCGCAAATCCGACCTCGCTGCCTGTGAGGTGCAGCGCCGGGCTGTCCTGCAGCGCGCCGGCCAGCGAGCCAACAACCGTCACCTCCAGCCCGTCCAGAATCCAAGCGATCCCGAGGGCGAATATCACCAGCCAGTGAAACCCGCTCCATGGCAGCCGGTCCAGCCGGTTCGGCACAGTGGTTTCATAGACGTCGCGCCGATCCGGCCCCCCTCGATCCGCCATTGCCCGCCTCGTCTTTCTGTTGCCTACTCGCGAGCACGCCAACCCGGAGGAACCGACAGATGGGTGCATTCGAGACCGAGGTTGAAGCAACGATCGCGCGATGGTTCGCGATCACCCCACCCAATGCCCCGGCACAGCGCCTCGCTGCCGACCTCGCCACCACCATCGCCGCCTTTGAGGCGCTGCGCGGCACCATCGCCTTCGAGGACGAGCCCTCCAGCTTCGAAGCCGCCCTGCAGGCGACGAAGGAGGGTGGCTGATGGAGGACGTCGCCGCCCTCTCGCTGGTGGAGGCCGCCGACGCGGTCGCATCCGGCGAAGTCACCTCGATTGAACTGCTGCGCGCCTGCTGGATCAACCTCGACGCCGCCAATCCGCGCATCAACGCGGTGATCTGGCAGGACCGCGAGGAAGCCGAGGCCGCCGCGCGCGCCGCTGACCAGGCCGTGCGCATCAAGCGTCCGCTGGGGAAACTGCACGGCGTTCCGATGGCGCACAAGGACATGTACTACCAGGCTGGCAAGCTCAGCACCTGCGGCTCCGCCCTGCGCCACGACTTTCGCCCCGCCATCACAGCGACCGTCATCTCACGGATGGCGGAGGCGGGCGCCTATACCTTCGGCGGCCTGAACATGGCCGAGTTCGCGCAGAACCCGACCGGCCACAACAAGACGTTCGGCGATTGCCACAATCCCTGGAACCTGCCCTACGTCACCGGTGGCTCCTCCTCCGGGTCGGGCGCCTCGGTCGCGGCGCGCTTCAACTACATGGCGCTTGGCTCCGATACCGGTGGTTCGATCCGGCTGCCCGCCTCTGCCTGCGGGATAAGCGGGCTGAAACCCACCCAGACCCGGGTATCACGCTACGGCGTCATGCCATTGTCGTTCTCGCACGACAATGTCGGCCCGCTCGCCAGGACGGCGCGCGACTGCGCCCGGGTGATGACGGTGATCGCCGGCCACGACCCGCGTGACCCCACAAGCGCTCGCGAACCCGTACCCGACTACGAATCCCAAATGACCGGCAACCTGCGCGGCCTGCGCATTGGCGTCCCCACCAACTACTTCCTCGACGATGCCGACGACCCGGTGGTGGCCGCAATGGAATCCGCCCTCGTGGTTCTGGCCGGACGTGGCGCCACTATCAGCCGCTTCGCCCTGCC
>DASXIW010000217.1:0-4182 GCA_036497785.1 Acetobacteraceae bacterium
GCATTCGCCAAGCTGAAGGCCATCCTGCGAAAGGCCGCAGCCCGCGCCATCCCGAGCCTCTGGAACGCGATCCGCGACGCCCTGCCTCAGTTCACGCCTGAAGAATGCGCCAACTTCTTCACAGCCGCCGGATATGAACCACAGTGATCGGATTCTGCTCTGATCCCGCGTTAAATGTGATTCGGATCACCAAGTTCTGCGCCAACAGACACGGTGTTGCCGCAATGCACGTTCTATATTCGATGCGCCGTTCTACCAGGAGGCTTCAATGCCGGTTTCACATCGACCCATGCTTTATCGCGCCGCCGCCAGCATCGTGGCGCTGTCCCTGCTCGCGCTCTCCGGCTGCGTCGCCTATCCTTATGGCTATGGCGGATACGGATATGGCTATGCGCCGGCCTATTACGCCGCGCCCACCGTCGTGGTCGGCGGCGGTTATGGGTGGTGGGGGCATGGCGGCCGCTATTGGCGCTGACGCGCGCTTCCAGGCCCGGTCAGAGCAATATGGCTCGGTGATTCCACCTCAAGCCATATCGCTCTGACCGGCGCGTCATGCGCGCCTCGGCTCAGGCGAGCGACTTGACGATTTCCTCGGTCATCTTCTTCGCATCGCCGAACAGCATCATCGTGTTCGGCCGGAAGAACAGCTCGTTATCCACGCCGGCATAGCCGGACGCCATCGAGCGTTTGACGAACAGCACCGTCCCCGCTTTCTCCACATCCAGAATCGGCATGCCGTAAATTGCCGAGGACGGGTCCGTCTTCGCCGCCGGATTGGTCACGTCGTTCGCGCCGATCACATAGGCGACATCGGCGGTGCTGAACTCGTTATTGATCTCCTCAAGTTCGAACACCTCGTCATACGGCACGTTGGCCTCGGCCAGCAGCACGTTCATGTGCCCCGGCATGCGCCCGGCCACGGGATGAATGGCGTATTTCACCTCCACCCCTTCCTTCTTCAGCACATCGGCCATCTCGCGCAGCGCGTGCTGCGCCTGGGCCACCGCCATGCCGTAGCCCGGCACGATGATCACCTTGGATGCATTCTTCATGATGAACGCCGCGTCCTCGGCGGAACCGGACTTCACCGTGCGATCCGCGGCCCCCGCGCCCGCCGCCGCCCCGCCACTGCTATCCGTGCCGAACCCGCCCAGCAACACGTTGATGATGCTGCGGTTCATGCCCTTGCACATGATGTAGGACAGGATGGCGCCGCTCGCACCGACCAGCGCGCCGGTGATGATCAGTGCGAGATTCTGAATGGTGAAGCCGATGCCGCAAGCCGCCCAGCCGGAATAGCTGTTCAGCATGGACACGACCACGGGCATGTCCGCGCCGCCGATCGGAATGATCAGCAGGAATCCAAGTCCGATCGCCAGCAGCGCGATCAGCCAGAACAGAACCTGGCTGCCCGTGGCCACGAAGCTCACGATCAGCACAAGAAGCAGAATGCCCAATCCCAGGTTCAGCTGATGCTGATAGTGGAAGGTGATCGGATTTCCCTTCATCAGCGCCTGCAGCTTGGCGAAAGCGATCAGCGAGCCGGAGAAGGTGATGGCGCCGATCGCCAGTCCCAGCGACATCTCCACCAGACTCTCGGGATAAATGTTCCCGGCGACGCCGATGCCGAACGCCTCCGGCGCGTTCAGCGCGGCGGCGGCGACGAACACGGCGGCAAGTCCCACCAATGAGTGGAACGCGGCGACCAGCTGCGGCAGCGCGGTCATCTGAATGCGCAGCGCCACCGTGGTGCCGATGGTGCCGCCGATCACCATGCCCAGGATGATCAGTCCGATGCCGCCCGCCGACATATGCGCGTGCACCAGCGTGGCCAGAATGGCGATGGCCATGCCGATCATGCCCAGCGTGTTGCCGCGGCGCGAGGATTCGGGATGCGACAGGCCGCGTAGTGCCAGGATGAACAGGACGGCGGCGACCAGATAGGCGAGCGAGGTGAGGCTTGCGGACATCTTGTTCTACTTCGCCTTCTTCTTGAACATCTGCAGCATTCGCCGGACCACGACGAAACCGCCGAAGATGTTCACGCTCGCCAATGTCACCGCGATGAAACCGAAACCCGCCGACCAGCCGGACAGGGCCAGGCCCGTCGCCAACATGGCGCCCACCACGATCACCGAGCTGATGGCGTTGGTCACGCCCATCAGCGGCGAATGCAGCGCAGGGGTCACGTTCCACACCACGTAATAGCCCACGAAACAGGCCATCAGGAACACGGCGAACAGGAACACGAAGGGCTGCACCGCCTCGGCCACCGGCGCGGCCGCAACCGACAGCGCTTGCATTTTGGCAGCGAGTTCGGCCGCACTGGCGGCGATCCTGCTCGCCTGGTCCGCTAGATCATTCGGGTTCATTGTTGCTCCGGGAACTCAGGCGGCCTGTGGGGGCAGGAACTGTGGATGCACCACCGCGCCGCCGCGCGTCAGCAGCACACCCTTGATGATCTCATCGCTCTCGGGAAGTTTGGGCGCGCCGGCTTCCTTGTCCCAGAACGTCGTGAGGAAGGTCAGCAGGTTTCGCGCGTATAGCGAACTGGCCGCGACCGCGATGCGGCCGGGCCAGTTGCGCCAGCCCAGAATGCTGACGCCGTTGGGCGTCACGATGCTCGCTGCCGGCTCGGTCAGCGCGCAATTGCCCCCGGCCTCGGCCGCCAGATCCACGATGACGCTCCCCGCCTTCATCGCCTCTACCATCGGCGCGGTGACGATCACCGGCGCGCGGCGTCCCATCACCAGGGCGGTGCAGATCACGATGTCGTTCTTGGCGATCGTGGTCGCCATCAGCTCGGCCTGCTTCTGGCGGAAGGCGTCGCTCATTTCCTGGGCGTAGGCGCCCTTCTGCGCCGCCGTCTCCTCGTCCTCCACGCCCACAAAGGTGGCGCCGAGCGATTTGATCTCCTCCTTGGCCGCCGGGCGCACATCCGTCGCTGAGACGATCGCGCCCAGCCGCCGCGCCGTCGCGATGGCCTGCAGCCCGGCCACCCCGGCGCCGATCACGAACACCCGTGCCGGCGGCACGGTGCCGGCGGCGGTCATCATCATAGCGAAGCCACGCTTGAACGCCGCCGCCGCCTCGATCACCGCGCGATACCCGGCCAGATTGGCCTGGCTCGACAGCACGTCCATCGCCTGGGCGCGGGTGATGCGCGGCAGCAGCTCCATGGCCACGCAATCGATCCCGGCCTCGGCCAGCCCCGGCACCAGCATGGCATCGCCGAACGCGCCGGCAATGCACAGCAGCAGCGCGCCGCGCGGAATCAGCGCGCGTTCCGCCGGCTCCGGCGCCAATACCGCCAACACAATGCCCGCGCCGGCCAGCGCGCTCGCGGCGTCGGCCGCTATCTCCGCGCCGGAGGCGGAATATTCGGTATCCGATACTGCCGAGCGGATCCCCGCACCGGTTTCCACCGCAACGGTCAAGCCAAGCGCCACCAGCTTCTTCACGGTCTCGGCCGTGGCCGCGACGCGGGTTTCGAACGCGTTACGTTCCTTCAGAACCGCGAGGCGCATCCCACTTCCTTTCACGATCACGAATGCGGCACCGGACGCCGAAGCGTCTGGTGCCACCACCGCAACATGCCCGGGCTAACCGGCCCGACGCAAGCGCGGCCGGCTTCTACCCCGAAATGGTGGCCGGCACCCGCGCTTCGGCCAGCGCCGCCGCCTGCCGCGCCGCCAGCCTGTCCGTGTCGAAATCGGCGATCAGCTCGTGGAACATCCGCGCCCAGTTCAGCTCGGCGCCCAACCGCATGAACACGGCGCCCAGCCCGATGGCGCTGCGATCCATCAGCACGAACTCGCGCGGCGGCCGGACGCCCCCCGTGCGCTTCAGCCCCTCATGCACGCTCTGCGCGACGGCACGGCCAAATTGCGGATCCTCGCTGTCCGTGATGCGGCGCACCCGATCCTGGGTCAGCGGCTCATACAGGAAGCGGGCCCACTCGTTGAGGACCGCCATCTTTTCCTTCGAAAGATCGGTGAAACCCCAGCTTTCATAGGCGTGGTGTGCCTTGGCCTCGTCATTGTCGCGCACCGCCTCGAACAGATCGATCACGCCGCGCACGAACTTGGACCCGAACACGCGGATAGCGCCGTAGTCGAGCAGGTTCACGGTCCCGTCGGCGCGCACCTGGTAGTTGCCGAGATGCGGATCGCCGTGGATCAC
>DASXIW010000218.1:0-20561 GCA_036497785.1 Acetobacteraceae bacterium
GCGCAATGTCAGCGCCAGCAGCCGGCTTGCGCGCCAGGGTGGCGAGATCGGCGGTATCAGCCGCAGCGAAATCGCCGCGGCGATCGTGGCGGCGATGATTTCGAGGCCGGTGTTCAGAAACTTGCCGGTGTCGTAGCTCTGCTGATTTTCCGGCGCCATGAGGACGACGAAGAGCAGCACGATGCCGGCGAACATTTGTTTGTGCCATCGCCAGGCGGCGAATGCACCGCAAGGAACGAGGACACAGCCGATCGTAAGCGAAAGGCCGAGAAAGCTGTGCTGGGCCGGCAGCACCACGAAGTCCGCCACGGCCGCGACCAACACGCAGATGGTTGCGCCGACCGCAAAGCCGACGACGTTCGGATAGGCGTCGTCGGTTTGCGGCGAGAACACCAGCGCCACGAGGGCGGCGAATTCGACCATTGTCTGGCCGCCGGACCAATTCGTTTCCACCCACACAAACTCGGTTGCCAGAACAAGCAGCACGATCCGCAGCGCGTTCATGAGGGGGGGCAGGATGTCTGGCACTGGCAGATCCTTGGCCTCGGTGTCCAGCGTCTCGCGGCCCGGCGCGCTGACCAGCACGAGCCCATTCGCCGCCCGCTGCAGGGCGAGCAGCGCATCCGCCACATGGTCGATCAGGAAGCGGGTCGACGCGGTGCCCGCCGGCATGGCCAGCACGCGCCGCGCAGCGTTGCCGCATGCCGCCCGCATAGCTTCGGGATCTCCCCACCAGTCGCCGTTGCGCACGGACATGACCGCGGGAAGCAAAGCCGCGGCATCATCTTGCGCGGCTTCGTCCCACGTCGTGTCCAGAAAGTTCGCGATCCCGCGCCAGGCGGAGATCGCCGAAAACAGCCCCTCCACGCCGGCCTGGAGCGTCCGGGTCCGATAATGCAGGTCGGGCGCCTCGCCTGTGGCCTCGTCCATGATCGGGTCCAGGGCGATGATGCGCCGGATCATCTCGCGCCGCACCCCGCGCGTCTTCTCCGAGTCAGGACCGATCGCGAGCGTTCTGGCGATGCCAGCCGCGATGCCGATCGCCGCATCGGCCAGCGCCGACGCCAGCCGGTCGCGGGCCCTGCCGAGATTGGTAACGATCAGCACCGCGCCGGCGCAGAGACTGCCGATGAATATTTCGCTCCCCCGGGTGACGGCGTAATGGAAACTCTGGTCAGCCGAGGCGATGAAGTCCGCAAAGACGACCGCAGCGGTCACCCCGGCAAGCACCGCCCCATAGGCCACGTAGTTGCGTAGCGTCGCCGCGAAAAAGCCGCATAGGCCGGTGAACAACGCGAGCCCGACCAGCATGCCGATACGCTGCTGCGGAAACGCCGCCACCAGCAGCAGAATCGTGACCGCCCCGACGAAGGTTCCGACGGTGCGATACCAGCCTTTCCGCAACGACGCGCCGAGACTGGGCTGGCACACCACCGCAGCGGTCGCTCCAGCCCAGTAGGCGTTGTCCAGCTCGAGCTCGTAGGCGACGAACAGCGCAAGGGTGACGGCCGCACAGATACGCAGACCATGGAGCAGGCATGGCCACGCCACCGCCAGCCCGGCGCGCAGCTTTGACCAGTCGGCCCAACCGTCTCGGCCTGTCGTGCTGGCGGACACTTCACCTCGCAATACCTTCGATACCGCCGCGCGCCCGCGACCGCGCATCGGTAAAATGGAGTGTTCCCGATACGGACCGCACCCATCTTCCAGCACTGCCCGTTAGATTTCCGAAAGGCACGGCAGCCGCTTGCCGCGGCGCCGGAATCTCAGCCCACCAAGCCGCCCGGGCTGAATTGCAGTTCCGCCAGGCGGCTGTACAGCCCGCCTTCGCGCACCAGCGCGTCATGCGTGCCGGTGGCGACCATGCGGCCCTTGTCGATCACCACAATCCGGTCCGCCCGGCGCACCGTGGCCAGCCTGTGTGCCACGACCAGCGTGGTCCGGTCCGCCGCTAGCACCGCCAGCGCATGTTGCACCGCCTGTTCGGATTCGGCGTCCAGCGCGCTGGTGGCCTCGTCCAGCAGCAGGATCGGGGCGTTGCGCAGGATCGCGCGCGCGATGGCGATCCGCTGGCGCTGCCCGCCGGATAGCCGCACGCCTTTTTCACCCAGAAACGTGTCATAGCCCTGCGGCAGCTCATCGAGGAAATGCGCCGCTGCCGCGTCCGCCGCCGCCCGCACGTCGGAATCGCTCGCGCCCGGCCGGCCGTAGCGGATGTTTTCCCATGCATTGGCACCGAAGATCACCGGATCTTGTGGCACAAGCCCGATATTGCGACGCAGCTCCGCCGGGTCCACGGCCGCCACATCGATGCCGTCGAGCCGCACGATCCCCGACTGGGGGTCGTAGAACCGCAGCAGCAGCTGGAACACGGTGGTTTTGCCCGCGCCGGATGGGCCCACCAGCGCAACGGTCTCGCCTGGCGACACGTCGAACGATATGCCGAATAGCGCGGATTGTTCCGGCCGCGCCGGGTAGTTGAACGTGACCTCCTCGAACGCCACGTGGCCCCGGATCGGGCTGGGCAGCAGCGCCGGCACCGCTGGCGCCGTGATGGTGGGCGTTTCGGCCAGCACTTCCAGCAGCCGGTCCGCCGCACCGGCGGCACGCTGCACCTCGCCCCAAATCTCGCTCAGCGTGCTGCCCGCACTCGCCAGCAAAACGGCGTAGAACACGAAGGCGGACAGGTCGCCGCCGCTCATCCGGCCCGCCACCACGTCCCGCCCGCCGATCCACAGGCTGAAGGTGATGGCGCCGAAGCCCAGCAGGATCACGATCAGGATCAGCATGGTCCGGGTGCGGATGCGCCGCAGCGCGGTGGCTACCGAGCGTTCCACCTGCACGCCGAACCGGGTGCGGTCCACCGGCTCATGGGTGAAGGCCTGCACCGTGCGCAAGCCGTTGATCGTTTCCTCGGCATAGGCGCCCAAATCGGCCACCCGGTCCTGCGCCAGACGCGACAGCCGCCTTTCCCGCTGCCCGAACAGGATCAGCGGGACCACCACCAGCGGCACCACCACGACCACGATGCCGGCCAGCTTCAGGCTGGTCACCAGCAGCATGGCGAAGGCGCCGGCGCTCATCAGCACATTGCGCAGCCACTGCGATATCGCCGAGCCGATCAGCGCCTGCAACACCGACACGTCGGCAGTCATGCGCGAGAGGATATCCCCGGTGCGTGCCGTCTCAAAAAACGCGGGCGAGAGGGTGATCACGTGGTTGAACACGTCGCGGCGGATATCGGCCGCTGCCCGTTCTCCCAACCAGGACACCAGATAGAACCGGCACCCCGTCGCCAGCGCCAGCGCCGCGACCACGGCGAACATGCCCAGCGCCGCCTGGTTCAGATGCGTCCCGCCGCCGCTGGCGAAGCCGACATCGATCAGTCGGCGCAGTCCCTGGCCGAGTGCCAGGACAAGCCCCGCCGCGACCAGCAGAGCCGCGGACGCGCAAGCGACGCGCCATGCATAGGGTTTCAGATACGGGAATAGCAGCCGCAGCGAGGCGATATTGGCGCGGGGTGGGGTTGGTCCGGATGGCGGCATCGCCGGTATCTTGGGCTTTTTTAACTACTCTGCAATGCCGCGCCTTTGCGACGGCTTGCGCCGATCGAACATCCGAGACGCCTGCCCAAGGCAGGATCTATCCTGACGACCAGAACGCCAACCCACCGGAAGGGCCGCTTGCATGGAAACCCTGCTCCCCGCCGCCGCCCGGATCGCCGAGCTGTTACGGCGGACCGGCGCCACGCTCGCCGTTTCGGAATCCTCCACCGGCGGCCTGATCTCGGCCGCTCTGCTCGCTGTCCCTGGCGCATCGGCGTATTTTCTCGGCGGCGCGGTCGTCTATACGGGTATCGCCCGCGCCGCATTGCTGGATATCGGTCCGGCCGAAATGCACGGCCTGCGCCCCGCCAGCGAACGCTATGCCCAACTCCTCGCGCGGACCGTCCGCACCCGCTTCGCTTCTAGCTGGGCCCTCGCGGAGACCGGCGCCACCGGCCCATCCGGCAATCGCTACGGGGATGCCGCTGGCCATTGCTGTCTCGCAGTGGAGGGGGAGCGCGTGGCAATCGTCACGCTGGAGACCGGATCGAACGACCGCGTCGCGAATATGCGCCTGTTCGCCGCCGCGGCGCTCGATCTGCTGGAACGGAGCCTGCCGCAAATCTGAAGACCTTCGGCGGGCTCGACGGGGGTGGCCGTGTCATGCAGATTAGCCGCCATTCCAGGCATCCCGGCCCGGCGTCAGGGATGCTCAATCCGCCCAGGGATGCACCATGTCAGAAACTGTCGCGCCGCCCCGCGCAGAAGCGCCTCGCGCCCCGGTGCTGCCGCCTTTCTTCAAGCGGGTGGTCGGCGTCAATCCTGCCCTCCATGGCGCTCTTCGCCTCGATCGCAATTCGGGGTTCGGCTACAGCGCGCAGGCGCAATCCGTGCCGCTCGGCCTGGGCGAGTTCGAGACGGCGGCCCAGCATTTCCCGATCCTGTTCGCCGCGGGCCCTGTACCAACGCCCGTGGTGCTGCTGGGCTTGCGCGAAGGCAGCAACCTGTTCGTCGAGCCCGGCGGGGCATGGCGCGCGGATGCCTATATCCCTGCCTGTATCCGCGCCTTTCCCTTCGTCTTTGTGGAGGATGCCGGCACGAAATTGCTCTATGTCGGCATGGAGCCGGACGCCCTTTGCCTCAACGCGGATCACGGCGCCGCTTTGTTCGAGGATGGCAAGCCGACGGCCACGCTGAGCGAGCAGATCAGTTTTTGTTCGACCTTCCGGGACAATACCGCTGCCGCCGCCAGCCTCGGCCGCGCCTTGCAGGAAAACGGATTGCTGCAGGAGGAAGAGGCGACGGTCCAGTTCACCGCCGGCGGCAGCGCGCGCATTCGCGGCTTCGGGATCGTCCGGCCCGACCGGCTGGACCAGCTGAGTGACGAAACCTTCCTGGACTGGCGCCGTCGCGGCTGGCTCGCCGCGATCTACGCCCACATCCTCTCGGCCGGGCGCTGGGCGCGACTGATCGAGCTTGCGGCCGCCCGCGCCGCCACGCCGGCATAGCCGGGACCGGCCGCCATGTCCGGCCATGATCATGGGCATAATCATGGACGGGGGCATTCCCACGCGCCCGCGACGTTCGACCGTGCCTTTGCGATCGGGGTCGCGCTGAACGGCGGCTTTGTCGTGGCCCAGGTGGCCTTCGGGCTGATTGCGCATTCCATGGCCCTGCTGGCGGACGCCGTCCATAATCTCGGTGACGTGCTGGGCCTGCTGATCGCGTGGGGCGCGGTCTGGCTCGGCCGACGCATGCCGACAGCCCAGCGCACCTATGGCTGGGGCCGCAGCTCCATCCTGGCTTCGCTGATCAACGCCGTGGTGCTGCTGTTTGGCTGCGGCGCCATCGCCGTGGCCGCCATCGAACGTTTGGCCACCCCCCCACAGGTGGGCGGAGAAACGGTGATCTGGGTGGCCGCCCTGGGCATCCTCGTCAACGGAGCCACCGCGGTGATGTTCATGCGCGGCCGCAAGGACGACCTCAACATCAAGGGCGCATTCCTGCACATGGCGTCCGACGCGTTGGTCTCACTGGGCGTCGTCATTGCCGGCGTGCTGATCCTGCTGACCGGCTGGCTATGGCTCGACCCCGCGACCAGTCTTGCCATCGTGGTGGTCATCACCGCCGGCACCTGGGGGCTGCTGCGCGACTCCGTCAATCTCGCGATGGACGCGGTCCCTCCCGGCCTGGACCATGCCAGCGTGCAAAGCCATCTGCGCAACCTGCCGGGTGTCATCGAGGTGCATGATCTGCACATCTGGGGGCTGAGCACGTCAGACGCGGCGCTGACCGCGCATCTGGTGGTGGGCGAGGTCGAGCAGGAGGTCGGACTGGTGGAACTCGCGTGCGACGAGGTACGGCGGCATTTCGGCATCGGACACTGCACCTTTCAGCTCGAAACCGCCGAAACCGCGCAGTTCTGTAGTCTGCGTCCGGAACACGTCATCTAGGCACACAGAATTGGAACGATGGCGGCCCAATTCCGTTCCTTAGGCGGCTGCCCGGAAGGGCGGCCCTAGAAAAAGGAGCACAACATGCCGCAGACGAGCCACACCAAGGCTGCCGAATCCCACGAGAAAGCCGCCAAGGCGCATCGCGCGGCCGCCGAGCACCATGCCAAGGAGCATGAAGCTGCCGAGGAACATACCGAAAAGGCCGCCGCGCACTCCAAGGAGGCGCAAGCGCATTCGACCGAAGCGCATAAGAAAAGCGGTCAGAAAGCGAAGCGCTGAATTTTCGCGCTAGCCGGGCTGATCGAAGGTCGGTCTGGCTAGCGCGTACCTTCCACGCGGACGCCGGGGTGAAAATGCCCGTACACCTTGCGAGCGATTTCCCGCGAAATTCCCGGCGCCGCCTCCAGATCCTGCAATCCCGCCTGCTTCACGCCCCGTGCTGAGCCGAAATGGTTGAGCAAAGCGCGTTTGCGGCCCGGCCCAATCCCTGAAATCTCATCCAGCTCGCTCGTTACCATCGCGCGTGACCGTCCGGCGCGATGGGTGGTGATGGCAAAGCGATGCGCCTCGTCGCGCAGTCTTTGCAGGAAATACAGCACGGGATCGCGCGGCGGCAGTTGGAATGGCTCGCGGCCGGCCAGGTGAAACCACTCGCGCCCGGCATCCCGGTCCGGCCCCTTGGCGATGCCGACCAGCGTCACATCGCTCACCCCCAGGTCATCCAGCACCGCGCGTACCGCCGAGAGCTGCCCGGCGCCACCGTCGATCAGCACCAGATCCGGCCAGTTCGGCGTCCCCGGTCCCTCGCTCTCCTCTTTCAGCGCCCGGCCGAATCGCCGTTCCAGCACTTCGCGCATCATCGCGAAATCGTCGCCCGGCGTGATCGCCCCGCGAATGCCGAATTTGCGGTAGGCCGATTTCACGAAGCCTTCCGCGCCGCCCACGATCATCACGCCATAGGCGTTGGCGCCCATGATGTGGCTGTTGTCGTACACCTCGATCCGCCGCGGCACCACCGGCAGTCCGAACAGCTCGGCCGTCGCCTCCAGCAACTTGGCTTGCCCGGCGCTTTCCGCCAGCCGCCGCTCCAGCGCCTCGCGCGCGTTCAGCTCGGCATGCGCCACCACCGCCTGCTTCTCGCCACGCTGCGGTACGGCGATCTCCACCTTGCGCGTGCCCCCGAACGTGCTCGCCTTCAGCGTCAAGGCCTCGGCGATCAACGCCTGCTCCGGCAACTCGTGGTTCAGCAGCAGCAGCGGCGGCGGTGGCTTGTCGTCGTAGAACTGGGCGATGAACGCTGCCAGCACCTCGGGCGTCTCCTCCTTGCTGGCATGGCCCGGAAAGAACGCGCGGTTGCCGTTGTTACGGCCGCCGCGGATGAAGAACACCTGCACGCAGCTTTGCCCGGCGATCTGCCAGGCCGCGATCACATCGGCATCCGTCAGGCTGGCCGGATTGATCACATCCGTGCTCTGGACATTGGTCAGCGCCCGGATCCGGTCGCGTATCGCGGCAGCGCGTTCGAATTCCGTTGCTTGCGCCGCCTGCTCCATCTCGCCGGCGAGCGCCTGCTGCACCGTGCCGGCTTTGCCCGACAGGAAGTTGCGCGCCTGGTCCACCAGCCCGGCATAATCCCCCTCGCTGATCCGTCCCACGCAGGGTGCGGAGCACCGGCGGATCTGATGCAGCAGACATGGGCGGGAGCGGTTGGCGAACACCGTGTCGGCGCAGCTGCGCAACAAGAACACGCGCTGCATCGCCGTCACCGTCTGATTCACTGCCCAGGCCGAGGCGAACGGCCCGTAATAGCTGCCCTTGCGGGTCCGCGCGCCGCGATGCTTGGTGATCTGGGGAAACGGGTGGTCCTCCGTCAGCATCAGCCACGGATAGGATTTGTCGTCCCGCAGCACGATGTTGTAACGCGGCTTCAGCCGCTTGATCAGATTGGCTTCCAGCAGCAAGGCTTCAGCCTCGGTATGGGTGGTGACGATCTCCATCGCCACCGTGTCCGAGACCATCCGCCGCAGCCGCTCCGGCAGCCGCGCCAATTGGGTGTAAGACGTGACCCGCTTTTTCAACGAGCGCGCCTTGCCCACGTAAAGCGCATCGCCCTTGGCATCGAGCATCCGATACACGCCCGGCGATAGCGGCATGGTCAGCAGCTGCGCCTCGATCACGGCGACGCCCCTTAGTGGCGCCGGCATATCGGAGTTGGATTTATCGCCGTCGTTCATCCGTCCTGTGCCTGTATGCCCTGCCTCTGGTTCAAGCCGTCGTTGCCAAGGAAGATGGCGCCGGCGCCGATTCCATCCACTGAATATGTGGATAAGTTTGTGGGCAAGGTGGGATGGAACCGGCTAACCCGGCGAATCTGCTGGCACTCAATACTCTGCTCGATTTTTGTGCGGACAGGTTAAGTGATTGATTTAAGGCCATTTACAAATGACAGATTGGTAACAACTTGAAGACAGCCGGCCATGTGGTTGTAACTGCACGCCTCCACGGAGGGGAGTGGACAATTCACCGCCGCCGGCGCTCGATTTCTATGCCCGCACTCGCAGCATCCGGGAAAACATCGAGTTTTTCGATGCGTATCCGCACTTGTTCGATGCGCGGATCCTCCAGGCATGCCTCCGCGATCCGTTCCGCCATCGTTTCTACCAGCCGCACATGCCCGGCCTGCACGATCGCCCGGACCTTGTCGGCCACCACCGCATAATCCACCACGCGCGACAATTCGTCCCGTCCAACCGCCACCCGCCCCACGCCCGCACGAGAGAATCCAGGCGCCCCATCATCGATCACCGCGAGGTCGACGTTGATGCGAATACGCTGCGGCGCCTGCTGCTCATGGTCGAACACGCCGACGCTGGCGTTCAGCACCATGTCGCGCAGGAATACATGGCGCAGGCCGCGTGCGGCATCGGCGATGCGAAGAGAATCCATGACGCGCTGCGCCTCCGTCGCCGGTGCGCCGGCGGAAACCACCACTATAGCCCCGGGCGGTCATTCCCGACCAGCACCCGATCGGCGACAGCCAGTATGGTCAGTCCTGCCAAAGTCCGGCCAATCCATGCCAGGCGCGGGGGCAATTACCCCCGGTCAAGCAAAAGGCCGAGGGCTTCGCCCAAACCCTCGGCCATCCGCATTTCACGCCTACGCGATGATCAGGCCGTGCGGTCGCGCCCGACCCCCAACGCTGCCTGCGCCGCCGCCAGCCGCGCCACCGGCACCCGGTACGGGCTGCACGACACGTAATCGAGCCCGACCTCCTCGCAGAAGGCGATCGAAGCGGGGTCGCCGCCATGCTCGCCACAGATGCCCATCTTCAGCCCGGGCTTGGTGCTCCGGCCGCGTTCGGTGGCGATCCGCACCAGCGCGCCGACACCGTCCACATCCAGCGAGACGAAGGGGTCCTTGGTCAGGATGCCCGCCTGGATATAATCGGGCAGGAACTTGCCGGCATCGTCGCGCGACAGGCCGAACACGGTCTGGGTCAGGTCGTTGGTGCCGAAGCTGAAGAAATCCGCCACTTCAGCGATCTTGTCGGCCACCACGCAGGCACGCGGCAGCTCGATCATCGTGCCCACCACGTATTCGATGGTGCTGCCGGCCTCGGCGAACACCTCGGCGGCGACCTTTTCGATCTGCGCGCGGGTGATCTCCAGCTCCCGCCTGGTGCCGATCAGCGGGATCATGATCTCCGGCACGGGGGCTTTCCCGGTCTCCTTGGCCACCGCGATCGCACCCTCGAAGATCGCCCGGGCCTGCATTTCGTAGATTTCGGGATAGGTGATGCCCAGGCGGCAGCCGCGATGACCCAGCATCGGGTTGGCCTCGGCCAGTTCGGCCGCGCGCCGGCGCATGCTGTCGATATCAGTGCCCATCGTCTCGGCCAGCTCCGCTAGCTCGGAGTCCGCATGCGGCAGGAATTCGTGCAGTGGCGGGTCCAACAGGCGGATGGTCACGGGAAGACCGGCCATGATGCGGAACAGCTCCAGGAAATCCTGGCGCTGGAACGGCAGCAGTTTGGCCAGAGCGGTCCGCCGGCCGGCCTCGTCATGCGCCATGATCATCTGGCGCACCGCGCCGATTCGAGCGGGATCGAAGAACATGTGCTCCGTACGGCACAGCCCGATGCCCTCGGCGCCGAAGCCGCGCGCCGTCTCCGCATCCAGCGGCGTCTCAGCGTTGGTGCGCACCTTCAGCCGGCGCGCCGCATCCGCCCAGCCCATCAGCGTGGTGAAGTCGCCAGACATTGAGGGCTCGATCATGGCGACGGAGCCGATGAACACTTCGCCCGTGGCGCCGTCCAGCGTCATAATGTCGCCGGCCCGCAAGGTCTTGCCGCCAGCCGATAGGGTTTGCGCGCCATAATCGACGGAAAGGCCGCCCGCGCCCACCACGCAGGGCCGGCCCATGCCGCGCGCCACCACGGCGGCGTGGCTGGTCATGCCACCGCGCGTCGTCAGGATGCCCTTGGCCGCGTGCATGCCGTGAATATCCTCAGGGCTGGTCTCGATCCGCACCAGGATCACCGCCTCGCCCTTGGCCGCCCGCATCTCCGCCTCGTCGGCGGTGAACACCACCGCGCCGCTCGCGGCACCGGGGCTCGCCGGCAGGCCCTTGCTCAGCAGGTTGCGCTTCGCCTTCGGGTCCAGCGTCGGGTGCAGGAGCTGGTCCAGCGAGGCCGGATTCACCCGCATCACCGCCTCGTTGCGGTCGATCAAGCCGTCCTGCGCCATTTCGACGGCGATGCGCAGGCTGGCGGCGGCAGTACGCTTGCCGTTGCGTGTCTGCAACATGTACAGCTTGTTGCGCTGCACCGTGAACTCGATGTCCTGCATATCTTTGTAGTGGCGTTCCAGCGTGTCGCGCACCTGCAACAGCTCGGCATAGGCGGCCGGCATGGCCGTCTCCATGGAGACCTCGCCCGGCTTGGCCGCGGCGTTGGACATTGGCTGCGGCGTGCGGATGCCGGCCACCACGTCCTCGCCCTGCGCGTTCACCAGATATTCGCCGTAGAACAGGTTCTCGCCGGTCGAGGGATCACGGGTGAAGCACACGCCGGTGGCGCAATCCTCGCCCATGTTGCCGAACACCATGACCTGCACGTTGACCGCCGTGCCCCAGTTTGCCGGGATATCGTGCAGCCGGCGATAGGTGTTGGCGCGCGGGTTCATCCAGCTGCCGAACACAGCGCCGATCGCGCCCCAAAGCTGCTCTTCCGGGTCCATCGGGAAGGGCTTGCCGGTCTCCTGCTCGACCATTTCCTTGTAGGCGTCCACCACGCGCTGCCAGTCCTGCGCGCCCAGTGCGGTGTCTTCCACCACGCCGGCCTCCATCTTGGCGCTCTCGATGATGTCTTCGAAGCGATGGTGATCGACGTCCAGCACGACGCTGCCGTACATCTGAATGAAGCGGCGATACGAATCCCAGGCGAAACGCGCATCGCCTGAGGCGGTGACCAGCCCCTGCACGGTCGCGTCGTTCAGGCCCAGATTCAGCACTGTATCCATCATGCCCGGCATGGACACCCGTGCGCCGGAACGGACCGAGACCAGCAGCGGCTTGTTCGGGTCGCCGAAGCGCAGGCCCACAGCCTTCTCGACCAATCCAAGTGCGTCGCGCACCTGTGCGGCGAGGTCGTCCGGATATCTTTCCTTGTTGTCGTAATAGGCCGTGCAGACCTCGGTGGTGATGGTGAAGCCGGGCGGTACGGGCAGGCCGATGCTGGCCATTTCGGCCAGGTTGGCACCTTTGCCGCCCAACAGGTTGCGCATGTCCGCGCGGCCTTCGTCATGGCCTGCACCGAAGCTGTAAACCCATTTCGTTGTTGTTGTTGTTGTTGTCGTCGTCGTACTCATGGCGAGAGCAACTCCTTAGCCTTCGATTTTCGAAAAATCGGCCGCCAGGTTCATGGCGGCGCGGACGCGGGCGAGAAGGGCCAGACGATTGCGGCGTATTTCAGGCTCCGGATCGTTGACCGTCACGTTCTCAAAAAATGCGTCAAGGGGCGGACGCAACGTCGCCAGTGCGGCCATGGCGGCCGCAAAATCCTCCGCTTCAATGGCTTTCGCCACCTGAGGTTGCACCTGGTGGAGCGAAGCAGCGAGCGCTTTTTCATCGGCGCCCGACAGCAGCGCCGGATCGACCGCGCCGTCATGCGGTCCATCCTTCTTTTCCTCAATGCGCAAGATGTTGGCGGCGCGGCGGGATGCGGCCAGCAGATTGCCGCCATCCTCCGTGCCGAGCAGCCCCGCGACCGCCTCGGTGCGCGCCAGCAGGCGGGTCAGGTCGTCGTCCAGCCCCAGGCCCAGCACGGCGGACAGCACGTCGTGGCGCGCGCCCTCACCGCGCAGTTGCACCCGCAACCGCTCGGCCAGGAAGCCGAGTATGTCCTCCACATCGGGCCGTGCCGGCAGCCCGGCGCTGGCGGCACGAAGGATCGCGCGCAGGTCGAGGCGCAGCCCGGCCTCGCGGATGATGCGGATCACGCCCAGCGCGGCCCGGCGCAAGGCATAGGGGTCGCCCGATCCGGTGGGCTTTTCCCCGATCGCGAAAAATCCCGCCAGCAGATCCAGCTTGTCCGCCAAGGCGACGGTGATGCCTACCGGGTCCGTCGGCCCCGCGTCTCCGGGGCCTTTCGGCGCATAATGGTCGCGAATGGCGTCGGCCACCCGCCGGTCCTCGCCGTCATGCAGCGCGTAATAGCGCCCCATCACGCCCTGAAGCTCCGGGAATTCGCCCACCATGCCGGTGCTCAGATCCGCCTTGGCCAGACGGGCCGCGCGCCCCGCCAGCGCCGGATCGGCGCTTACCAGCGGGGCGATAGTTCCGGCCAGCGCTTCCAGCCGCGCCACGCGCTGGCCCTGCGTGCCCAACTTCGCGTGGAACGTCACCCCGTCCAGCGCCGCCACGCGGCTTCCCAGCGTATGCGCCCGGTCCAGATCCCAGAAATACCGCGCATCCGCGAACCGTGCCCGCAGCACCCGCTCATTGCCAGCGACGATCGTAGCCCCGCCATCGCCGGCGGCGATGTTGGCGACGAAGGCGAAATACGGCGCGGCCTTACCCGCCGCGTCGCGCAGCGCGAAATAGCGCTGGTTCACCCGCATGGAGACCTGCATCACCTCCGGCGGCAAGTCCATATGGCTGGCATCGATGCGCCCGAGCAGCGGCACCGGCCATTCCACCAGCCCCGCCACTTCGTCCAGCAGACCCGGATCTTCCGCCACCGAAAGTTGGAGTTGCGCCGCGAGATCGCGCACGCCATCGGCCACCAGCTTCCGGCGCTCCTCGGCATCCACAATCACATGCCGCGCCAGCAGCTTGGCCTTCCAATCCTCGCACGAGGCGATCGCGAAGGCGCCGGGCGACAGGAAGCGATGCCCCTCGGTGATATCGGTGGATTCCAGCCCATGCCCGTCATCCGCACCGTCGCGCAGATCAAATTTCACGACGGCGCCATCCAGCAGGCAGACGATCCGGCGCAAGGGGCGCACCCAGGTGAAGCTGCTGGTGCCGCCCCAGCGCATGGATTTCGGCCAGGGAAACCGGCGCAGCACGCCCGGCAGGGTGGCGGCGATCAGTGCCGCCGCATCAACCCCTGGGCGGATCTTGTCCAGCACCCAGAACTCGCCTTCCTCGCGCAGCGATTCCTTCTCCGCGCCATGCTTGCGCAGGAATCCGGCCAGCGCCTGCTCCGGCGCGTTGCGGCGCGGTCCGCGCTCGATGCTGCGGCTTTCCGCGACCGCGCCTTGAATTTGCAGCGCCAGGGCGATGCGGCGCGGCCCGTAGAACAGCCCGGTCTCCACCGGCGCCAGCGGTGCCAGCGCCTCGCTCATCAGCCGGGCAAGATCGGCCGCGCCGCGCTGCTGCATGCGCGCCGGAATTTCCTCGCTGAACAGCTCCAGAAACAACTCAGGCATCGGCCGTCTCTCCGGCCAGCCAGGCCTCGCAGCAGCCTTTGGCCAGCGCGCGCACCCGGCCGATATAGCTGGCCCGTTCGGTCACGCTGATCACGCCCCGCGCATCCAGCAGGTTGAACAGATGGCTCGCCTTAATGCACTGGTCATAGGCCGGCAACGCCAGCGGCTTGCCCTCCAGCAGGCTGGCGCATTCGCGTTCGGCATCCTCGAAATGCCGAGTCAGCAGCGCAGTGTCCGCGCGCTCGAAATTATGCGCGCTGTATTCCCGTTCGGCGCGGAGGAAAATATCGCCGTAGCGCACGCCGCGTCCGTTGAAATCCAGGTCGTACACCCGCTCCACGTCCTGCACATACATGGCCAGGCGTTCCAGCCCATACGTCATCTCGAAGCTCGGAAGCGTCACCGCAATGCCGCCAACCTGCTGGAAATAGGTGAACTGCCCCACCTCCATGCCGTCGCACCACACCTCCCAGCCCAGCCCCCACGCGCCCAGGGTCGGGCTTTCCCAATCGTCCTCGACGAAGCGGAAATCATGCATCAGCGGGTCCAGCCCGATCGCGGCATAGCTCGCCAGCAGCAACGCCTGGGCGTCGGCCGGGCTGGGCTTCATGATGACCTGATATTGGTAATAGTGCTGCAGCCGGTTCGGGTTCTCGCCATAGCGCCCATCCGTCGGCCGCCGGCTGGGCTGCACATAGGCCGCGGCCCACGGCTTTGGCCCCAGGGCGCGCAGCGTGGTCGCCGGGTGGAAGGTCCCCGCGCCCATCTCCACATCGTAGGGTTGCAGGATGACACAGCCCTGGCGCGACCAGAAATTGTGCAGACGCAAGATAAGTTCTTGAAAACTGGGCGGTTTGGCGGCGATGGCGAGCGTTGGCATGGTCGTCCCGGCTGATTGCGGCGGACAATACGGGGCCGGAGAGGGTGGAACAAGTTGGCCTTGCCCATGTGAACCCACGGCGCCACCCTCTCGCACCATCACGAAAGCGAGTGCCATGACCATCGACGGACTGGACGACGACACCATCCGCGCCATCCTGACCAACACCAGGCGCATTGCCCTTGTCGGCGCCTCCAAAAACCCGGAACGCGCCGCCCATGGCATCCAACGCTTCCTGCAGCAGCGCGGCTACGACGTAACCCCCGTCAATCCAGGGATTGCCGGCCAAATTCTGGACGGCCGGACCGTGGTTGGCGCGTTGGACGACGCCGCGCCGCTGGACATGGTCGACGTGTTTCGCGCCAGCGAATACGCTGGCGGGGTGGTGGATGACGCCATCCGGTTGGGTGCGAAGGTGGTGTGGATGCAACTTGGCGTGATCGACAAGGCGGCCGCGGCGCGGGGGCGGGATGCGGGGCTGACCGTGGTGATGAATCGGTGCCCGGCGATCGAGGTCGCCAGGCTTGGAATGGGTTGAGCCAAGGGCTGTTCCTTCCCCTATCGCCGCTTGAAGCCGCTCCGCGTCCGGGCCACATTCCGGGGGCCCATCGGCAAAAGGATCATGACATGACCGACGAGGAACGCGACCTTATCACCCGCTTCATTCAACGGGTTGGCGGAGCGCAGCCTGCCATCGGCGGCGGTTCGGTTCCCACGACCACGGCGCCCTTACCGCCGATCGATCCTCAGGCGGACCAGTTGATCGGGGATTTGTTCACCCGCTACCCGGAGTCGCGCTATCGCCTGACGCAGATGGCGTTCGTCCAAGAGCATGCGCTGGCGCAGGCCCAGAATCAGATTACCCGGCTGCAATATGAGCTGCAGCAGGCCAAGCAGGCGCAGGCTCAGGCAGCGCCGGCGGCGCAGCCCTCGCCGTGGGGAGGGGCCCCCCAGGCAGCGCAGCCGCAGCCCCAGCAATCGCGCGGCTTGTTCGGGGGGTTGTTCGGCGGCGGGCAGTCCGCATCGCCGCCGCCTCAGCCCCAGTACCAACAGCCTCAATACCAACAGCCTCAATACCAACAGCCTCAATCCCAACAGCCGCAATATGCACCACCGCCGCCGCAATACGCGCCGGGTTATCAGCCCGGTATGTTCCAGCGCCAGGGCTCCGGCTTTCTTGGGTCCGCATTGACCACGGCGGCGGGGGTGGCTGGCGGCGTGGTGGCGGGAAATGCGCTGATGAACATGTTTTCCGGCCATGAGGGTGGCGGCGGCATGTTTGGCACCGGTGGCGGCTTTGGCGGTGGCTTCCAGCAGCCGCCGGAGGTGGTGGAATATGTGCCCGAGCCGCCGGCAGACGCGCCTTGGGGTGGGCCGCCTGCAGGTGGGCCTGATCCGTACGATGTTGGCGGGGCGCCGAAAGATTCGGGTTGGCAGGACGCCTCATCCGCGCCGGATTCAGGCGGCTGGACAGATGCCGACAATGACACCGATAGTAGCTGGACTGATTCCGGCAACGATGACTGGCAGAATACCTGAGTCGCCGATCGCGAATTTTGATCTTGCGCCCCTGATCCATTAGTAATTTCAAATGGATCAGGGAGGGTGACGATGCGCTACCCGGACCTCGATATCGACTTGCTGCGATGCTTCGCGACGGTAGCGGACCAAGCCGGCTTCACGGCGGCGGGCGCGCGGCTCGGTTTGACCCAATCCGCCGTCAGCCTGAAGATCAAGCGGCTGGAGGATCTGCTCCGCAAGCGTGTCTTCGACCGCACCAGCCGCCGCCTGGCGCTGACGCCGGATGGCGAAGTGCTGCTGGTCTATGCACGCCGGCTATTGTCGCTGAATGATGAGGCCGTGCGACGGATGATCGCGCCGCCGGTACAGGGCCATGTGCGGCTGGGCGTGGCGGACCATTTCGTGCCCCAGCATCTCGCCCCGATCCTGGCCCGGTTTGCCCGCATCTACCCCGATGTGCGGTTGGAGGTGGAGGTCGGCCGCAGTCATGAATTGCGTGCGGCCTGCGAGCGTGGCGCGCTGGACCTCGTGATCGGTAAGCGCCGGGAGGGGGAGATCGCGGGCACCCCGATCTGGACGGAAAATTTGGCCTGGGTCGGCACGCGGGATCTGCCGACTTCCCACTGGGCGCAGGATGCCGGCCGTAACGCCCCCCTGCCGCTGGCCATGCTGCCGCCCGGTTGCATGTTCCGCGACAGGGCGCTGGCGACGCTCAGCCGCGCCAATATCTCGCATGAGATCGTCTATACCTCCGCGAGCCTGCTGGGTGTGATCGCCGCGGCCGAAGCGGGGCTTGGCGTCACCGTGCTGGGGCGTTCCACCCTTACCGAGGGCTTGCGCGACGTGCCGGTACTGCCGGCGCTGGGCACCGCGGAGATGGCCATCTTCGGAGACGCCGAGGGGCGGTCGGCCCTGGTGGCGCCGCTGGTCGGGTTCATTCGTGAGAGCCTGGCCGCCACTGTTGCGCTGCGGCCGGCGGCATAATCGTAATCTTCCCCGTTTTCTCCGGCTCGGACAACCAGAAGCCGGGACGTGCCCCGCCGTGAAGCCCGCAATAGCGGTGAAGGCGTGCTGTCCTATATAGTGCGCCATGCCCTTCGATGAGCGAGACCACCGGGCGGGGGGCCCGGCTTTGTCAGACCCAAGGCGGCGCAACCGGATGCTCGTCTCCGGTTGGCTGTTCGCCGTCAGTTTCATGATCCTGGTCATGATCGTCCTGGGCGGGACCACCCGCCTGACCGGCTCTGGCCTGTCGATCATGGAATGGGACCCGGTGAGCGGCGCCCTGCCGCCGCTCTCGGAGGCCGAGTGGCAGCGTTTGTTCCATCTGTATCAGCAGATTCCGCAATATGCCCTGGTCAATGACGGTTTCGGAATCGACGGGTTCAAGCACATCTTCTGGCTGGAATGGACGCACCGGCTCTGGGGCCGGCTGATGGGCGTGGTCTTTTTCGTGCCCTTGGTGGTGCTTTGGTGGCGCGGCGCCATCGAGCGCTCGCTGGTTCCACGGCTGCTGGGACTGTTCGTTCTCGGCGGGCTGCAAGGCGCTGTGGGCTGGTTCATGGTGGCGTCTGGCTTCTTTCCGGACAGTACCGCTGTCACGCCGTCCCGGCTGGTCGTGCATCTCGTGCTCGCCCTTATCCTTTACGCGGCACTGTTCTGGACGGCGATGTCGGTGCGGCGACCGGAACCGGAGGCCGGGCACCCGGCGTTTCTGCGCTACCTGATCGCTGCCACGCTCGCGTTTGTTTCGCTCACCATCATTGCGGGCGGCTTCGTCGCCGGCCTGCATGCCGGGCTGGACTACGACACATTTCCGCTGATGGACGGCCATCTGGTGCCGCAAGCCTATGCGCAGCTGACGCCGTTCCTGCGCAACCTGACCCAGAACATCGCGGCGGTTCAGTTCGATCATCGCCTGCTGGCGACGCTGACCGCGACACTGGCGCTGATCACTGCCGGGCTTGGCGTTGTCCGCGCGCGTTCCGGTGGTGCGCGACTGGCATTTCTGGCCCTCGCGATCGCGGTATGCGTGCAATACGCCCTCGGCGTCGCCACATTGCTGCTGGTGGTGCCCGTGCCGCTGGCCGCAGCCCATCAGACATTTGCCGTTCTGGTCCTGAGCGCCGCCTTGACTTGCCTGCACTTGATGCGCCCCAGCCGATAATTTTCTCCGTTTCCAGGGAATACCGCCAATGAGCTTCAGCATTCCGGGCGATACGCCCCTCGCCGTTACGGATGGCCTGTTTTTCGGCCGGCACGACGCCGCCTTGGATCGGGACGCTGCCGAACGCATCGTCGGTCAAGCCCTTGCGGACGCGGATGACGGCGAGCTGTTCCTGGAATACCGGGAGAGCGAATCGCTCACCCTTGATGACGGGCGCATCCGCGGTGCCGGTTTCGACACCTCGCTGGGTTTCGGCCTGCGCGCCGTCGCCGGCGAGGCTGCCGGTTATGCCCATGCGGGCGAGTTGAGCGAGGCGGCGCTGAAGCGGGCCAGTGGCACTGTCTCGGCGGTGGCCCTGGGGCATTCCGGCGTGGTGGCAGAACCGCCGCATGCCAGCAATGCCCGGCTCTATTCGGATGCCAATCCGCTCGCCGCTATGGAATTCGCCAAGCGGACCGGCGTGCTGGCGGAGATCGACACATATGCCCGGGCCAAGGATTCCCGGGTAAAGCAGGTGATGGCCTCGCTGTTCGGCGAATGGCAGGCGGTGCAGATTATCCGTGCCGATGGTCAGCGCGTGGCCGACCTGCGCCCGCTGGTGCGGTTGAACGTGAGCGTGGTGGTTGAAGTGGATGGGCGGCGCGAGACCGGCAGCTTCGGCACCGGCGGGCGCTTCGATTATGGCCGTATCACCGCGCCGGAGATGTGGCGCAACGCTGTCGATGAGGCGCTACGCCAGGCGCTGGTAAATCTGCAGAGCGTTCCGGCGCCAGCCGGCGAGATGCCGGTGGTGCTTGGCCCGGGCTGGCCAGGCATATTGCTGCACGAGGCGATCGGACATGGGCTCGAGGGCGATTTCAATCGCAAGAAGACATCCGCCTTCTCCGGCCTGTTAGGGCAGCGCATCGCCGCGCGCGGCGTGACCGTGGTGGATGACGGTACGATTCCGGATCGTCGTGGCAGTCTCACAGTGGATGACGAGGGTACGCCGACCGGGCGCACGGTGCTGATCGAGGACGGCATTCTGCGTGGCTTCCTGCAGGACCGGCTGAATGCGCGGCTGATGGGCGCGCGGCCGACCGGCAACGGACGGCGGCAATCCTATGCCCATGCGCCGATGCCGCGCATGACCAACACCATCATGCTGGACGGCCCGAACAGCCCGGAAGAAATGATCCGTTCGGTAAAACGTGGCCTGTACGCTGTAAACTTTGGTGGTGGTCAGGTGGATATCACCTCTGGGAAATTCGTGTTCTCGGCCAGTGAGGCCTATCTGATCGAGGACGGCAAGCTTGGTGCGCCGGTCAAGGGCGCCACGCTGATCGGCAACGGGCCGGACGCGCTGACGCGCGTGGAGATGGTCGGTGGCGACATGGCACTGGATCCCGGCATCGGCACCTGCGGCAAGGCTGGGCAAGGCGTGCCTGTGGGCGTGGGTCAGCCCACGCTCAAGCTGTCGGGGCTGACGATCGGCGGCACGGCCGCCTGATCGCCTCGGGGCGGTGGCTCCCCCACCGTGAAAACGGGCGGCAAAACCTCCGATAGATGCTGTGACATCAGCATGTAACTATCGGAATTTTGTTGATTGCCAAGCGAGCTGTGTGATGGCGCTCATGTGACGATCTGGTTCGCACATAGAATTGAATTGAATGCTTATCGAATTTGCCCCATTCTGTTCCCGCCCGGCTGTTTTCGGCCTTTTTAGAAGAGTCTTGGTAGCGCAGCGACAATGGAATTGCTGGGTTCGAAAATCCGAATCCGTTAAATCGTCGTTCCTATTTCGTATTAACGTCGTCTTCACGTCGTTAATACGGCGTTGGTGGGCGGCACATGAGATCTTCTGCTCATCAAACGCGGGCCGGACCAAGCCGGGCACCCAATCGAGCAGGAAAGACCGACCCAATGACCTCCACCACGCAGACGATTTCATTCGTTGTTGTCGATGCCGCCAAGGTTCGCCTGGGCGCGATGTGCCCGGCGCTGCCCACCGCCGACGCCGGCCGCGTGAAGCTGGGCGCGATGTCCCCGGCGCTGCCCACCGCCGACGCCGGCCGCGTGAAG
>DASXIW010000219.1:0-1608 GCA_036497785.1 Acetobacteraceae bacterium
GGGCGAATGCCTGCTTTTGCTCCGCCGTCGCCTCTTTCTGGTATTTCGCCTGCCATTCCTTGTAGGGCATGCCGTAGACGATCTCCCGAGCATCCGGATCGGCGATGGTGATCCCCTTGGTCGCAGCTTCCTCGCGATACCAGCGGCTGAGGCAGTTCCGGCAGAACCCGGCCAGGTTCATCATATCGATATTCTGCACGTCGGTGCGTTCCCGCAGATGCTCGACCAACCGGCGGAACGCGGCGGCTTCCAGTTCGGTGCGGGTGGCCTGGTCGAATTCGGGTGCGGACATTGGCGTCTCCTTCTCCACCGCAGACAATGATGGTGTTGCCACAGATGGCGCGCCGCATGTGGCTTCGCCATACTCCCATCGCGGGAAAATTTCGCCGCAGGATCGGAGGAAACCGTTCGATGCCCCAGGATGCCGCCTGGAATGATAAATCGGCCCGCGCCGCGCTGCGCAGCCTGTTCGAGACTGCCATCGCCGCGGCGGACCCGCGTACGGTGCTGGCGCGGCATCTGCCGCCACCCCCCACGTCGGGGCGCTGCATCGTGGTGGGCGGGGGCAAGTCTGCCGCGGTGATGGCCGCCGCATTGGAGGACGCATGGCCCGAGGTCGCGCTGGAAGGCACCGTCGTCACGCGCTACGGCCACGCGGTCCCGACACGGCAGATCGAGGTGATCGAAGCTTCCCACCCGGTGCCGGACGACAACAGTGAACGAGGCGCCCGGCGGTTGCTGGAGCGGGTCCAGGGTTTGACAAGCGACGACCTGGTGATCGCGCTGATGTCCGGCGGTGCCTCCGCGCTCCTGGCTGCCCCCGCGCAGGGCCTGACGCTGGCCGACAAGCAGGCGATCAACCGTGCGCTGCTGGCTTGCGGGGCCAACATCACGGAGATGAATGCGGTACGTAAACATCTATCGGCAATAAAGGGGGGGCGCCTCGCTGCGGCCGCCGCCCCGGCCCGCGTGATTACGCTGGCGATCAGCGACGTGCCGGGCGACGATCCGGCGGTGATCGGTTCCGGCCCTACGGTCGCCGACGCCACCACCTTTGCCGACGCCCGGGCGCTGATCGAGCGCTACGGCATCAACCCGCCGCCAGCCGTCGCCACGCGACTGGCGCAAGACGACGACGAAACCCACAAGCCGGGAATGCTTTCCAATGTCGCCTTCCGCATGATCGCCACGCCGATGATGGCACTGGACGCGATGGGGGCGAAGGCGCGTACGCTGGGACTGAATCCGATGATCCTCGGCGACGCGCTGGAAGGCGAGGCCAGCCAGGTGGGCACCGTCATGGCTGGCATCGCGCGCGCCGTGCGCGCCCACGGACAGCCGTTGCAAGCCCCTGCCCTGCTGTTGTCCGGCGGCGAGACCACCGTCACCATGTCCGCCAACACCGCCGGCAAGGGCGGGCGCAACACCACCTTCCTGCTTGGCCTGGCAATCGCGCTTGACGGAGTGCCCGGCATCTGGGCGATCGCCGGCGAAACCGATGGGATCGACGGCATGGACGAAATTGCCGGCGCCTTCGTCACCCCCAACACCTTGGCCCGCGCGCGTGCCAAGGTGTTGGACGCGCGGGCCATGTTGGCCGGCCATGAC
>DASXIW010000220.1:0-25049 GCA_036497785.1 Acetobacteraceae bacterium
GCATCGCCTTCTGGGATTATCTCGGCGCTCGGCTCGCTCTTCCCAACAGCCCAGACGTCCCATACCTCCCGCAGATCGTCCGCTGCCGCGCTCAGCCAGCTTGACCTGCCGCGACCTCGCCCGGGGTTTTGCCCAGGTTACATGATGGCTTCGCCTGCCAGAAGTCATCATACCCCGTTTCTTCGGTTCAGATCGCCTGCGACCTATCGCCGGATATGCCAAGTTTATCCGCCACCCGCACCAGATCGACCACAGACTTCGCCTGCATCTTCCGTGTGATTTGGCTGCGATGCACCTTCACCGTCATCTCACTCAATTCACGTTGAGCCGCAATCTGCTTGTTAGGCTTCCTGGTCACGAGTAGCGCGAAAACAGCCCGTTCGCGCCCCGTCAGAGAACTGTAACGTACTTGCAGTTCCGCAACGACGCCTGCCTCCCGGCGCCGCAGGCGGTCGCGCTTGACCACCACGTGGACTGCATCCAGCAACTCCTGTTCACGCAACGGCTTCGTCAAGAACTCGACCGCCCCGGATTTCATCGCCCTCAACGTCATGGGTATGTCGCCATGGCCGCTGATGAATATGATCGGAAGATGGATGCCTGATTCGACCAAATGGCGCTAGAATTCTAATCCGCTGGCCCCCGGTAGTCGGACGTCGAGCACGACGCAACCGGGAGCGTCGGCGCGCTTGCCTTGCAGAAATTCCTGTGTCGATCCGAATGTCTGCACCTTGAGACCGACCGATTGCAGCAGATCCTCCACCGCCTCACGTACCGACAGGTCGTCGTCGATGACGAATACGACGGCCTGTTGGGCCGGCGCGGCGGCATTTCCCTGGATCACGCTTTCTCCTCCTGAACAGTCGGCAGGGTGAACTGAAAAATCGCGCCACGAGGCTCGTCCGGTTTCGCCCAAAGGCGTCCGCCAAGGGCTTCGATGATGGACCGGCTGATCGCCAGTCCCATGCCCATTCCTTCGCTTTTGGTCGTGTAGAAGGCCTTGAACATGTCGTCCAACTTTGCTGGGTCCAGCCCCTCGCCGCTGTCGCGGACTGTCGCCAGCACGAGATGCGATTCCGCTCCACTTAGTGACGAGACAGCACGGTGATTTCCATGATCGCTTCGTTGATGTTCAACCAGATCTTCTGCGGCGGAGCGTTCTTCACCAGGCCGCGAACACGCTGCACCACCTCACTGGCCAGATTGGCGTCCCTGATGATGCGATTTACGGAAAGACTCGCCCTCTCGATATTGGGCGGTTCGGCAGCGAGCCAGCGCAAACATGCATTCCCGCTGCTCACCACGCCTGCCAGTGGCTGATTGACCTCATGAGCGATCGAGGCCGTCAGTTCACCAAGCGTCGCCACGCGGGCGAAGCGCGCAAGGGCCGCCCGGGTTTGCCGAAGCTCGTCGTCCGCCCGCTTGCGCGTCTCAGCCGCGAGACCGGTTATGATCAGCGATGTGGTCACGAATGCCGCCATCGGCACAACGTCCACCCAGCTGTCCACGCGGAAGCTGAATATGGGTTCAACGAAGAAATAGTTCAGGCAGCCAAAGGCAACAATGGTGAGGAGAACTGAATCAAGAAACCGGCCATTCAACGACAGCAACGCGAGGACGGTCAGCAAAAGAAATCCTGCTGTGGAGAAGGTCAGTCCGATCACGAAGCAGCCATAGGACAACAAGATCATGGCCAGGCTGCCGCAGAGGCATACGGCGCCTGAACGCCAGAGCCGAATTCGCCAAGCGTGGGTCATCTGGTGCCTGCCGGATCTGTAGTGCCTGTTAGATATCCTGGTCTATCTGCAGACAAGCGCCGCGTGGCCGCGGGCAATCAGCGTCAGCTGTCAAGCGTGAAAAAGTAAACAAGTTTGCCGCGATTGGCGTGTTCCATCAAGCCGGATCGCCACGGCAATCAATGTGCTTTGGCACCGATCAGGCACTTGCCCGCCGAAACAAAGGCGGGCACGACATCAACCAGGATTACCCGGGCTGGGTGGTGCAAGTGCCGAGCGAATGCACGAAATCAAATCCATCTCGCTGAAAGGCTTGGACAAATAGCAATCCACCCCGGTCCGCATCGCACGCACACGATCGACGTCCTTCGGAAACGCCGTGATCAAAATGGTGGGAATGGTTTTCCCGGACCCGGTCAAATGATCATGAAGCTCAAACCCGGTCATGCCGGGCATATGCACGTCGGCAATCAGACAAGACGTGCTCTCAAGACGGCCGGATTTGAGGAATTCATTGGCGCCGGGAAGGTCTCTGCCATGAATCCCATCGAATTCAGCAGATCCACCTGCCCCTCGCAGACCGATGGGTCGTCATCGACTATGGAGACCACGGAGCTGTGGAACATATGCACCTTCATCCTCGTGTTAAAAATAGTTCCAGGCCATCATATGGCGCAACAACGCTTAGGTTGGGCGGGGCTCTAGGATATGAGCATCGCTCATACCCTACGGGGTATGACACCCCCAGAAGGACGTAGGTCACTAGTGCTTTGGTTTAGCCTCGCCGAAACGGCCGGCCGTCAACCCATGGCAGCGGCGGTCGCGCCGATCGCGAACGCAGCCATATCACCCGGGTCCCGGACGAGACGTGCCCAAGAGCCCCTCGGCAAAGCCGGGTGAAATGGCGAGGGGAGGGGAGCGCAGCGCAGCCTCGCTGTCTCTTCCGCGTGCACGAAAAGGGGGACCGGCCAGGCCGGTCCCCCAATGCGTCGGCGGTCAGGCGTTACGCGGCCTTGGTTGCCTCGCCCTGATCGTCATTGGCGAGCTTCGCCGGGCCGGAGCCGATCGCGATGCGGCGCGGCTTCAGCGCCTCCGGCACCACGCGCTTCAAGCCCACATGCAGCAGGCCGTTTTGCAGATCGGCGCCATCGACCACGATATGGTCGGCCAGCGCGAAGCGGCGCTCGAAGGCGCGGCCGGCGATGCCGCGATAGAGCAGCTCGTTCTTCGGCGCTTCGGCCGCAACCCGGCCGGAGACGAGAAGGGTGTTGTCCTTCACCACCAGCTCGATGTCGTCCGGTCCGAAACCGGCCACGGCCATGACCAGGCGATAGCTGTCTTCGCCAGTCTTTTCAATGTTGTAAGGGGGGTAGGTCGTATCCGCGCTCGCAGCTGCATCGGCAAGTCGGGCAAGCCGGTCGAAGCCGATCGCGGTACGGAACAATGGTGTCAGATTGATAGCGTTCATAGCGAACCTCCTGTTAAGCAAGGTTTCCATTTCGGACCGCCCGATTGGGCCGGCCCCCGGTAGGCTCCGAAACCCCATCTGGGCGCCTCGGACCCACCAGAAATAGAAACGCCGTCCCCTGGTTCAAGGGACAGCGCTTGCAGAAAAAACGCTCGCGCGGGCTACGCCTTCTTGGCGCCGATCCCGGCGAAGCGCTTGTTAAACTTGGCGACCTGGCCGCCCGTATCCATGATGCGCTGCACGCCGGTCCAGGCCGGATGCGACTTGGGGTCGATGTCCAGGCGCAGCGTATCGCCGGCCTTGCCCGCGCAACTGCGCGTGGCGAACGTAGTCCCATCGGTCATGACGATGGTGACGTCGTGATAGTCGGGGTGAATGCCCGGCTTCATGGTAAGGCTCCGTGTTGCATGGCGCCACCGATCCCGACCGGCAGCGCGAAGCGGGGCGTATAGCGCCGGATTCCGATCGCGGCAAGTACGACATAAGCCCGGCAAGGCCAAGGCAGCGCCCTGGCCTTGCCTACGCCCCTTAAAGCCTCGCCTTAAAGCCGCGCGCGCGCATATTGCGGCATCACCGCCTGTTCCGCCCCCAGCGCCTTCGCCGCGCGCAAGGGCCAGACGGGGTCGGCCAGGATCGCACGGGCAACAAACACCAGATCGGCCCGGCCATTGGCCAGGATTTCGTCGGCATGGGTCGGTTCACTGATCATGCCGACAGCCCCCGTGGCGATATCCGCGCCATGGCGCACGGCTTCGGCGAACGGCACCTGATAGCCGGGAAAGGCGCGGGGGATGACCGGCCCGACGGCGGCGATGTTGCCCGAGGAGCAATCGATCAGGTCCACCTTCCCGGTGGCCTTCAGCATTTTGGCGATTTCCACCGTATCGGCGATGGTCAACCCGCCTTCCATCCAATCCACGCAGGACAGGCGCACGAATAGCGGCAACTCGTCCGGCCACACGGTCCGCACGGCGTCGACCACTTCCAGCAGAAACCGGGCACGGCCGGCGAGGTCGCCGCCATATTCATCGTTGCGGGTGTTGGAGACCGGCGAGAGGAACGAGTGCAGCAGATAGCCGTGCGCGCCGTGCAGCTCGATGATCTTGAACCCGGCCTCCAGCGCCACGCGCGCACCGGCGACGAACTGCCCGACGATCTCCGCGATCCCGGCGGTGGACAGGGCGTGCGGCGTGGCATAGCCCGGCCCGAACGGCGCCTCCGTGGGAGCCACCGGCTTCCACACCCCGGGGATGGGTTTGCCGCCGCGCCATGGGGCATCGGTGCCAGCCTTGCGCCCGGCATGGCCGATCTGCATGGCCGGCACGGCGCCGCCCATGGTGATGATCTCGGCGATGCGCTTCAGCGGGGCAAGCTGTTCGGGCGAATACAGGCCGAGGCAATAGGGCGTGATCCGCCCGATATCGGAAACATGGGCCACTTCGGTGAACACGATGCCGGCACCCCCCATGGCGCGGGCGCCCAGATGCTGGATATGCCAGTCATTGGCCACGCCATCGGTGGCGCTGTACTGGCACATCGGAGAGACCGTGATGCGGTTGCGCGCGGTGACCGAACGGAAGGTGATGGGGTCGAATAATGCGGGAACTGACATTCTATGCCTTGCCGATGCGAGGGAGCCCTGGCGTTAAACCGGGACGGAGTATCTGACAAGGTAGGTCGGGTTTGACGCACTGCACACCCCCCGCCTAGCGTCGGGGCCTGCGAGAAAAGGGCGGACGGGAATGCGTTTGCAGAACAAGGTGGCCGTGGTGACAGGCGCCGGGGGCGGCTTCGGCGAGGGCATCGCACGGATCTTCGCCGAACACGGCGCGAAGGTGGTGGTCACCGATCTCGACGCAGAAGCGCCGGCGCGAGTGGCCGGCGAGAGCGGCGGCTTCGCGGTGGCCGGCGACGTCAGCCGCGCAGCAGATGTGCGGGCCATGGTGGATGCGGCCACCGCGCAATATGGCGGGCTGGATATTCTGGTGAACAATGCCGGCACCACCCATCGCAACCAGCCCATGCTGGACGTGGACGAGGCAACCTTCGATCGCGTCTATGCGGTCAACGTGAAATCGCTGTATCTCACGGCACAGGCCGCGGTGCCCGTGCTGCGCCGGCAAAAACCGGGGCGGCAGCATCATCATCAACATCAACATCAGCAGCAGCACCGCCGGCATTCGCCCGCGCCCGGGGCTGGTATGGTACAATGGCACGAAGGGCGCAGTGAACACGATGACGCAATGCATGGCGATCGAGCTGGCGCCGGATAATATCCGGGTGAACGCGATCCTCCCGGCGCTGGGCGCCACCGGCCTGACGGCAGCAATCATGGGCCAGCCGGACAGTCCGGAGGTGCGTGAGAAATTCCTATCCTCCATTCCGCTGGGGCGGATGAGCACGCCGTTCGACATCGCCAATGCCTGCCTGTGGCTGGCCGAGGACGCCTCGTCGTTCATCACCGGCATCCTGCTGCCGGTGGATGGCGGCCGCACTGCCTGATGAACATCCTGTCGATCCAATCCTGGGTGGCATACGGCCATGTCGGGAATGCCAGCGCCGTCTTCCCGCTCCAGCGCCTCGGCGCGGAAGTGTGGGCGGTGAACACGGTGCAATTCTCCAACCACACCGGCTATGGCGGCTGGACTGGCGACGTGTTCACCGGCGCCCAGATCGCGCGGCTGATCGACGGCATCGCCGCGCGCGGCGTGCTCGCGCACTGCGACGCCGTGCTGTCCGGCTATATGGGCGACGCGGCGATCGGCGAGGCGATACTGGATGCCGTCGCCCGCGTGAAGCAGGCCAATCCGGCCGCCCTGTATTGCTGCGATCCCGTCATCGGCGACGACGACACCAACGTGTATGTGCGTGAGGGCATTCCCGCCTTCATGCGCGACCGGGCGCTGCCGCTGGCCGATATCGCCACCCCCAATTTGTTCGAACTGCGCCACCTCACCGGCATGCCCTGCAACACGCTGGAAGGGGTGAAGCAGGCCATCGCCCGGCTCCAGGCCAGCGGCCCGCGCATCGTGCTGGTGACCAGCCTGCGCACCGAGGACACGCCCGATGATGCGATGGACATGATCGCCGCCGAAGCGGGCGCGTTCCACAAGCTGCGCACGCCCTTGCTGCCGATCGGCGTGAACGGCGCGGGCGACGCCATCGCCGCCCTGTTTCTGTTCCACCGCCTGCGCAGCGGCAGCGCGGCGGTGGCGCTGAACGAGGCCGGCAGCGCGATCCATGGCCTGCTCCGGCGAACCGCCGAGGCGGGCGCGCGCGAAATCCTCACCGTCGCCGCGCAGGACGAATTCGTCAGCCCCTCCCAACGCTTCCAGGCCATGCCCTGCTGATGCGGTTGCGCGCATGAACGTGCTGCGCGTCTATCTCCGCACTATGGGCATGTTGCGCGGCAACCTGCGCCTGGCGATCCTGCTGTCCCTGGCCAACATCCTCGTGGCCACCTTGCAGTTTCTCGATCCCGTGCTGTTCGGCCGGGTCATCCAGATGCTGTCCTCCTCCGGCTCCATGGCGCCGGGGGCACTATGGAGCCAGGCCGTCAGGCTGCTGGGAATTTGGGCGGTGGTGGGCGTCGGCGGCATCGCCGCCAACATCGCCGCGGCCCTGCACGCCGAACGCCTGTCGCATCGCAACCGGCTAGAGGGGATGCGGCGCTTCTACGAACATGTGCTGTCCCTGCCATTGTCTTTTCATGGCGACGCGCATTCCGGACGGCTGATGAAGACAATGCTGTCCGGCGCGGACACCATGTTCGGCATCTGGCTGACCTTCTTCCGCGAACAACTGGCCACCTATGTCGCCACGCTGGTGCTGCTGCCGCTGACGCTTTTCCTCAACTGGCGGCTGGCGATTTCGCTGATCGTGCTGGTGGTGCTGTTCTGCGCCCTCACCATACTGGTGATCCGCCGCACCGAGGCCGGGCAGCGCCGCGCAGAGCAATGGCAGTTCACCCTGGCGGGCACCGCACAGGACGCGCTGGCCAATGTGACGGTGGTACAGAGCTTCGGACGCCTCTCCTCCGAAACCCGGCTGTTCGGTGAGATCATCCAGAAGGTCATCGCCAACCAGTTTCCCGTGCTGAACTGGTGGGCGGTGGTCAGCGTGCTGACCAAGGCGGCCAGCACCTTCGCGGTGATCGCCATCGTGATCATCGGCACCATTCTGCATGTGCGCGGCCAGGCTAGCGTGGGCGAGATCGTCAGCTTCATGGGCCTGGCGACCATGCTGATCGCCCGCCTGGATGGTGCGATGAGCTTCGCAACGCGGCTGTTCCTCGGCTTGCCGGGGATGGAGGCGTATTTCGCGGTGATGGACACGAAAACCTCCGTGCCGGAAAAGCCGGATGCGAAGCCGCTAGCACCTGGTCCAGGCGAGGTGGTGTTCGAGCATGTGTGCTTCGGCTATCCAGGCGGTCCGCTCATCCTGTCCGATGTCTCCTTCACCGCCCGTCCCGCCACCTCGGTGGCGCTGGTCGGCCAGACCGGCGCGGGCAAATCCACCGTCATGGCCCTGCTGCAACGCCTGTGGGACCCGCTGAGCGGCCGCGTGCTGATCGACGGGCAGGATCTGCGCGACGTCACGCTGGAAAGCCTCCGCCGCAATATCGGCGTGGTTTTCCAGGAGGCGATGCTGCTGAACCGTTCGATCCGCGAGAATTTGCTGATCGGCAAGCCGGACGCCACCCCGGCGGAGCTGGAGAATGCCTGCCGCGCCGCCGATGCATATGAATTCATCATCCGCCAGCCCCATGGTTTCGACACGCTGGTGGGCGAGCGCGGCAGCACGCTCTCAGGCGGTCAGCGCCAGCGCCTGGCGATCGCCCGCGCCGTGCTGAAGGACCCGCCCATCCTGATCCTGGACGAAGCCACCAGCGCACTGGATGCGGCGACCGAGGCGCGCGTCGGCCGAGCGCTCAAGGCGCTGATGCAGGGCCGCACCACCTTCATCATCGCCCACCGCCTGTCCACGGTGCGCGACGCCGACGCGATCATGGTATTCGACAGCGGACACATCGTCGAACAAGGCGATTTCGCGAGCCTCGTCGCCGCGTCAGGCAAGTTCGCCGAGCTGGTGGCAACGCAACTGGCGCACCAGCCTGCCTGAAATGATGCAAGAGTCATCATTTCATGCGAGTGGTATCAGGCGTGTATCGCGTCCAGCTCGGGCATAAGCACCACGCTTTCTTGCTCGTTCGGATCGGTGCGGGCGATCAACGCAACAACCTCTTCCGTATCGCTCGGATTATACGGCAGATGCGGAACATTGGCCGGGATGTAGAAAAAGTCGCCGGGCGCCACAACGGAATGGTGTTCCAATTGTGCTCCGTGCCAGACATGTGACTCACCCCGCAGCGCGTAAATTGCAGTTTCGTGAGCTTCGTGCTTATGCGCCTTGGCACGCGCCCCCGGCGGAATGGTCACGATCTGCATGTGAATTCCGCGCGCCCCGGCGGTTTCCGCCGAAATACCAACGTTATACAGCAGCTCTTGCTTGCCCGTGACCGTCTGGCCGGCGCGAACGACCCGGCAGGGCGGCAGTTCCAGTTCCAACATCCGGCGTCCCCTCTCGTTGAAATCCGTCTTGGCAACACGCAACTTCAGGCACGTGGGGCGGCGCCGGAACGGCGTAAAGATATGTCCATCTGCGATATCAAAGCTCGCCCCGGATCTCCTGCCGCGGCAAACTTGCTGCAACGCACACCTATTCTTTGCACCATGTCGCCGCGCGGGCGCATGATACTCATTCAATCCGCCCTCGCCGGAAGATGGGCGGCATATCCAGGGAAAAGGAGATGATCGATGACCGTCGCCGCGATCCTGAAGCATAAGGGGTACGACGTTGATTCCGTACGCCCCACCATGGGGGTCGCCGATGTGGCGTGCCTGCTGACCCGCCACCGGATCGGTGCGGTGGTGGTGCTGGACTCTGCCAACCAACTCCTCGGAATTCTCAGTGAGCGCGACATCGTGCACGCGCTTGCGGCGCATGGCGCGCACGCGCTGGAGATGACGGCTGCGCAGCTGATGACACGCGAGCTGAAAACCGCGCACTCCAGCACAACCGTGGCGGAGGCCATGGCGCTTATGACATCCGGCCGCTTCCGTCATCTGCCGGTGATGGATGGCGACAAGTTGGTCGGCATTATCAGCATCGGCGACGTGGTCAAGGCACGCATGATGCAGCAGGACCACGAGGTGGATAGCCTGAAGGCCTACGTGACCGGGGCGGCCTGACGACCGCTCACAGGCGTAACGCAAGTAACAAGGCGTAACGCAAGGATGAACCGGAGCGGCGCAATCGCCTGTTCAGGCGGATGTGCCGCTCCGGCCGTCTTGCGACGTGCTTGGCTGCGCAACTTGCCTGTTGCGCAAGGGTGGCGGCGGCGTGTTTCATCGCCCGTGGAACGACAGGTGCGGTCCCACCGCCGTGCCGGCCACACGCCACAAAGGATCCAGACATGCAATCGCCGATCCCGCTGAAGCGTCCTGCCTGGCTGCAGGAATTCCAGTATTTCATCATGCGCGGCAATGTGATCGACCTTGCCGTCGGCATCATCATCGGCGCGGCCTTCACCACGGTCGTCGGCAGCCTGGTGCGGGATCTGATCAACCCCGTCATCGGCCTGCTGATCGGCGGGATCGACTTTTCCAACATCTTCATCACCCTGAAGGGTCCCACCCAGCCCACCCTGGATGCGGCCAAGGCGGCCGGCGCCGTCACGCTGAACCTGGGCGTGTTCATCAATGCCCTCATCCAGTTCCTGATCGTCGGCTTCGCGATCTTCTGGCTGGTGAAGGTGATCAGCAAAATTCCGCTCCCCGCGCCCAAGGCCGCCCCGCCCACGCCCAGCGAAACCTTGCTGAGCGAGATCCGCGATCTGCTGGCGGCGCGCGCCCAGAACAGGCAAGCCCCCGCGGAGACCTCCATCCCCTGATGAATGCCACCGAGGAGGAGGAGGGCCCGCCGGACATGCCGCGTGCCCTGACCCGCGAATTCCTGATGGAAGGCACGCTGCCGGCGATCCTCGCACGCGCCTCACCCAGCCTGCGGGTCCTGACGGAGGAAGAGCGCTCCGCGTCCCTGCGCGATTTGCTGGCCAACCGGCCGCTGGGCACGGACGGGGTGTGGGTATTCGCCTATGGCAGCCTGATCTGGAACCCGACGGTGCATTTCCTGGAAAGCCGCCCAGCTATCGTCCAGGGCTGGCATCGCGCCTTCTGCCTCAGCGTCGCGATCGCGCGCGGCACGCCCGAGAATCCCGGCCTGATGCTCGGTTTGCAGCCAGGCGGCAGTTGCGCCGGGGTCGCGTTCCTCATCGGCGAGGACGTGATGGAGCAGGAACTCACCTTGCTCTGGCGGCGGGAAATGGTGGCCGGCGGCTACATCCCCGTCTGGGTCCCGCTCGAGCAGGACGGGGAACGCTTCGCCCAGGGCATTGTCTTCACCATCAATCCCGCAGGTCCGGCCTATGTGGGCGACCTGCCGGAGGCCGAAGTGGTGCGCCGCCTGGCGACAGCGAAAGGCGGCCTGGGCAGCGCGGCCGAATATTTGTTCCGCACGCGCGACGGGCTGCGCCAGCTCGGGATGGCCGATCCGCTGGTGGAGCGGCTGGGCGAACTGGTCACGACGGCGCAGCGCAACGCCGCATCGGCCTGACCCACGACATTTCGCCACAGAGTTGATGACACAATCGTAATCTTCGCCTGCGATGGTTCCCCGGTTGCGGTTCGGGGGAATGGAATCATGCGGCGTCTCGGCATCCTGGCATTGCTGCTGGGCCTCATCTTCCTCGCTTCTCCTGCCCGCGCCGACGATTTCCAACTGCCCGGCTTGTCGGCGGATGCCGGGGCCTATGCCAATGGCCTGACCCATCGCTTCCTCGCCGCCGCCGAGGCGCAGGCCATGGCCGCCCCTCCGGCACCACCACGTGGGTCACGCTGCGGGCCGGGTTGCCGGCGGAACAGGGTGTGGCGCTGCTGAAAGACGCCGTGCTGCAAGTCGCCATGCCCAACCGCAAGCCGCGCATCGCCTTCGACAGACGCCTGTTCGTGCTGCCGCACGGCCAAACCCCCGTCTGTCACCTCACCACCATCAACCTGTCCACCGTCGCGCTGCAGCTGATCCGGCTGACCGAGCGCAATGTCGCTGCCTTCCTGACCAGCACCAGGCTGGGCGATGCCGTCGATGTCTGGAACGCCAATAATCTGGCGGACCAGTCCGGCAGCGTGGTCTGGCAGGGCAAGGCGGACATTCCGAAATGGCAGGCGAACAAGCCGGCCCGCACCGCCTTGCCGATTCCGGACGCGCTCGCCACGGCCGGTCCCGGCCTCTATGCGCTGGTGGTGCAGCCCGGCGATGGCACCGATACGGGTGGTAGGGGCGGCGTGCAGATAATCCTGCGCACCGACCTCGCCCCTACCATCTGGCGTGGCAGCGACGGGCTGACCGAGCAGATGCGCTCCTATACCGACGCGAAGCCCCGCGCCGGCGTCAAGCTGCGGCTGCTGGCGCATAACAACGACATCCTGGCCGAAACCACCACGGACGCCGACGGCTTCGGCCGTTTCCCCGCCCCCCTGCGGCACGGCGCCGGCCCGCTCGCGCCCGCCGCCCTGCACGCCTTTGGCAAGGATGGGGATTTCGCGGCGCTGGATCTGAACGTCGCCGCTTTCGACCTGTCCGATCGCGGCGTGGACGGCCAGCCGCATCCCGGCCCGCTCGATGCCTTCGTCTGGCTGGATCGCGGCATCTACCGTCCGGGCGAGACGGTGCAAATGATGGCCCTGCTGCGCGACGCCGCCGGCCTGCCCGCCGATTTCCCCGCCGAGATCAAAGTGAAGCGCCCGAACGGCCAGGTTTTCCTGAAAACCTCACCCGCGCGCGCCGCCGACGCCTCGATCCATCTCCCGGTCACCCTATCCGCCGGCGCCGGCGCCGGAACCTGGGTCGTGGAAGTGCGGTCCGATCCCAACGCCGACCCGATCAGCCGCGCCGAATTCCGCGTGGAGCATGGCGGCCACGTCCTATCGCTTCCGCTCCGGCTGGGCGGCGACGGACAGCCCCGACGTGCCCGGAAAAGTGGATGTCTCGGCCGACCACCGCTCCGTCCCGGCGGGCGAAAGTGTCAAGATCCATATCGCGCCACCCTTCGCCGGCGAGGCGAGCCAGCTGGTGCTGTCGGACAAGGTGCTGTCCACCCGCACACTCACCGTCCCCGCGAGCGGCACCGATGTCGATGTTCCCGTGGACGCAAGCTGGGGTCCCGGCGCCTATGTCGCCGTCCACGTCTTCCGAGGCAGCACCGACACCGCCGATTCTGCCGGCCGGCCAGGCCGCGCCATCGGCCTTACCTGGGTCGGCGTCGATCCCACCGCACGTACGCTCCCGTTTGCGATCGACACCCCGGACCGCATCCTGCCCCGAACCCGCATCATCGTGCCGGTCCGCGCCGCGCCGGGCGCCTGGGTAACCATGGCGGCGGTCGATGAAGGCATATAGCGTCTCACCCGTTTCGTCTCGCCCGATCCGCTGCCGCATTTCCTCGGCCGCCGCCGGCTGGGGCTCGATATTCGCGACGATTGGGGCCGCCTGATCGCGCCGGCCGAAGGCGAGGCGACATTGCTGCGCCAGGGCGGCGACGAGGGCGGCTTCGTGCTGCCGGACATCCCTCAGCGCACGGTCACGCTGTTCACCCCGCCTGTGCAGGCCGGCACGGACGGGCGCGCGCTGATTCCGCTGGACATGCCGGATTTCAACGGCCAGGTCCGCCTGATGGTGGTCGCGTGGGAAGGCAGCAAGCTGGGTGCCGCCAATTCCGACCTCACCGTCCGCGATCCGCTGGTTGCTGAGGAATTGCTGCCGCGTTTCCTCGCCCCCGGCGACAAGGCACAGCTGACCGTGCTGCTGCATAATCTCGACCTCCCCGCCGGCGAGGCGGCCGCCAAAATCTCCCTCTATGGCCCACTCGCTTTGGGCGGCCCGGATCGCCTCGCGGCCGATCTCGCCCATCGTGCCCATGTGGCCGCGGTGTGGGTCGGCCGCCCCGACGGCACCGCCCTGCTGAACGCCGCCGGGCGGGATCTGGCACTGCCCATGCTGGGCCGCGTCTTCGCCCTGCTGCCTTCGGCCCCGCGCCCCATCCTGCCGCCACCGCCGCCATCCGGCATGCCATCCCGCCCGGCGGACGCGCTGCGCCTGCTGTTCCCGCCGACCGATGCGGAACTCAGCGGCGCCGGCCCCGCCACCTTGCGCGCCATGGGTGGCCAGCGTCCGCTGACCTTCATGATCGACGGGGCGCCGCTGAAAATCGATCCGGCGCGGCGGGAGGCCTCCTGGCTTCCCCCCGCGCCGGGGTTTTATCGCGTCGTCGTGGTGGACGCGGACGGGGCGATGGCCCAGGCGGCGATCCGCATCAGATAAAGTTGTTCAGGGTCAGCGGTAATAGCCGGGCGCCGGGGGCGGGGGAGGGGGCGTCGGCGTCGTCGCCGCGCCACCCAGCGCGCCGACCGCGCCACCGATCAGGCCGCCAGCCACGGCGCCACGCCCGCCGCCGGCCAGCCCGCCAATACCCGCACCGGCCGCCGCGCCGATCAATCCGCCACCTACCGCGCGCTGGCCTGGGTCATAGGGGTTGCTGCAGGCGGCAAGGTTGCCCGTCAGGGAAATGGCGGCCAGAATCGCCAGCATCGTGCGTCGCATCACTCAAATTCCTTCTCGTTGCCCACACCGGAAAACAGAAGTGCCTGCTCGCCGGCATGCGACTGATCTGGTGCGCGCAACGTGGCAAAATTCAGACTGTCTATTCACAGTTTCGTGCGGCATGGCAGCCTTTCCAAATAGTAATTCTCATGTAATAACGGCAACACATTCCGTAATACCGCATAGTCTCACAATTGGTTGCTTGGTCGTCCCGATCCGGATTGCCAATCCGGGCCAGGCCGCGCTGCGTCGCCGTGCACGCCAAGTGGACGCCACCATCCCCGCCGCCTAGCCTCCGCCCGACCATGGAACGGGAGAGCGGACGGACATGAAGGCGGCGATCATCGGCATTGCCGGAACGGGATTGAGCGAGGCCGAAGCCGCGTTGCTGCGGCGCCACCCTCCCGCCGGCGTGATTCTCTTCGGCCGCAACGTCGCCGACCCCGCGCAACTCATTGCCCTCACGGCCGAACTGCGCAGCACCCTGCCCGAGGGCGCGGTGATCATGGTCGATCAGGAAGGCGGCCGCGTTGCCCGGCTCAAGCCGCCGCACTGGCCGGCGCATCCCCCCGCCGCCGCGATCGGCCGGGCGTTCGACCAGGACGCGTCGGCGGGCCTCCGCGCCGCGTGGCTGACCGGCGCGCTGATCGGATGGGATTGCGCCGCCGCTGGCTTCGACGTCGCCTGCGCGCCCGTGCTCGATCTGCGCATGCCGGGCGCGCACGACGTGGTCGGCGACCGCTCCTACGGACAGAATCCGGACAGCGTGGCCCAGCTTGCCCGCGCCATGGCCGAAGGCCTGCTGGCCGCCGGCGTGGAGCCTGTGGGCAAGCACGCGCCCGGGCATGGTCGGGCGCGTGTCGACAGCCATCTCAGCCTGCCGGTGATTGATGCGGCCGACCTCTCGGCCGATCTGCTGCCGTTCGCGCGCAACACCGATCTGCCCTGGATGATGACCGCCCATATCGTCTACCAGGGCTGGGACGATTCCGCCCCCGCCACCCTGTCCCGCATCGTCATCGGCGAGGTGATCCGGGGGCGAATCGGCTATCACGGCCTGCTGCTGTCAGACGATCTCGCCATGCACGCTCTGGCCGGCGCGCCAGCCGCACGCGCCGCCGCATGCCTTACCGCCGGATGCGACATCGCGCTGTTTTGCCCGGGCGATCCGGCGGGCAACGCGGCCGTGCTGGAGGTCTGCCCGCCACTGGCTCCGGCGGCGCTGGACCGCATGGCGGCGGCGAAGAGGCTCGCGCGAACCAGCCATTTGGCGCTAGACCCCCTGCTTCTGAGACGTGAACGGGACGGGATCCTGGGTTGACCGACATATTGATGATCGTGGTGGCGGCGGTGCTCGCCATCACCTTGCACGAGGCGGCGCACGGCTATGCCGCCTGGGCGTTGGGCGACGACACGGCAAAGCGTATGGGCCGTCTGTCGCTCAACCCGCTGCGCCATGTCGATCGGGTCGGCACCGTCCTGCTGCCCGGATTCCTGCTGATCAGCCAATTGCTCACCATTGGCCACGTCATCTTCATGTTCGGCTGGGCCAAGCCGGTCCCGGTCGCCGCCTGGCGCTTCCCCAATCCGCGCCGCGGCATGATGTTGGTCGCCGCCGCAGGGCCGGGGATGAATTTCCTGCTGGCCTGGCTGGCCGCGCTGACCCTGCATGCGCTCCCCTTCCTGTCGCCGGCCGGCGGCGACCTGCTGGCCCGGTTCGTCGGCTATTTCGTCGGCTACAACCTCATTCTCGGCCTGTTCAACCTGCTGCCCATTCCCCCGCTGGATGGCGGGCGCATCGTGGTGGGCGTGCTGCCCGAAGCCGCGGCCCTGCAATGGGCGAAGCTGGAGCGGGCCGGCATCGCCATCGTGCTTCTGGTTGTGTTCCTCCTGCCGCCCATGCTGCGGGATCTGTTCCATGTTCAGTTCGACCCGGTGCGGGACGGGCTGGAAGCCATCCTGCCGCGCGCCATCGGCCTCGTGGAATGGCTGGCCGGGCTTGGCTCTTCCGATGTCTGAGACCACCGAGGGCCTCCAGCTCCGGCTTGAGGGCTTCGACGGCCCCTTGGACCTGCTGTTGGACCTCGCACGCAGCCAGAAGGTGGATCTGGCGCGCATCTCCATTCTCTCGCTGGTCGAGCAATATCTGGCCGTGATCGAGGGCGCCCGCCGCATTCGCCTGGAACTGGCGGCGGACTGGCTGGTGATGGCGGCGTGGCTGACCTGGCTGAAATCCCGGCTGCTGCTGCCGGCCGGCAGCAATGCCGCCGAGGAAGGCGAGGCGGCCGCCGAAGTGCTGGCCGCAAGGCTGCGCGACCTGCAGGCCATGCGGCAGGCGGCTTTGTGGCTGGGCGCGCGGCCGCAGCTCGGCCACGACATCTTCGCGCGCGGCGTGGCGGAGGACCTGACCGAGACCGACCGGTCGCGCCTCGCGCTCGACGTGAACGGGCTGGTGCGCGCCTATCTGGCGGCCTTGCGGCGCGGCACGGTGCACCGGCAATACCGCCCCGCGCCGGTGACGATGTGGAGCGTGCAGGACGCGCTGGGCAGGCTGACCAAGCTGCTGGGCAGCCTGCCGGATTGGGCCGATCTGGAACGCTTCCTGCCGGCTTCCATCGCCAGCCCCCTGGCGCGCCGCGCCGCCATGGCCAGCACGCTGATCGCCGGGCTGGAAATGGCGCGCGGCGGCGCCGTGCGCCTGCGCCAGGACGAGGCCTTCGCCCCGATCCTGCTGCGCGCCGGCCCGCAGCTTGTGGCGGAAGAGGATGAGCCGGCCAAAACCGAATCGCCGGCCGACATCGAATTGGTGGAAGACGAGGTGCCCGATGTCTGAAACGCAAGAAGAACTTCCCCATCTCACGCCACAGGCCGAAGCGCCAGCCGATGCCCCAGTGAATGCGGCGCCGGATGCGGTGTCGGATGCGGTGCCGGACGCGACGATGGACGCACCCGTAGACGCCGCCGCAAACGCCCCGGCGCCAGACATGGAGGATCAGCTACGCCTGGCCGAGGCATTGGTCTTCGCCAGCGCCACGCCGGTCTCGCCGCGCGCGCTCATTCAGCTGCTGCCCGCCAATGCCGATGCCGACGCGGTGGTCGCTGCCCTGCGTGCCCGCTATGCCGGGCGCGGCGTGGAACTGGCCGAGGTCGCGGGCGGGCTGCAATTCCGCACCGCGCCCGATCTCGCGCCCCGGCTGAAGCGTGTGGTGCAGGTACCCCGCCGTCTGCCGCGCGTGGCGATGGAAACGCTGGCGATCATCGCCTACCACCAGCCGGTGACGCGGCCCGAAATTGAGGAGATTCGCGGCGCGTCCCTCGCGCAAAACACGCTGGACGCGCTGCTGGAGGCCGGGCTGATCGCTCCGCGCGGCCGCAAGGAAACGCCGGGCCGGCCCACGCTGTGGGGCACCACCCCGGCCTTCCTGGCGCAGTTCGGCCTGAAGGACCTGCGCGAGCTGCCGCGCCGGGAGGACCTGCTGGTCGAGGCCCCCCAGCCGCATATCGCCGAAGCCGGCGAGACGGCGCCCGCCAATGGCGGGGAGGCGGCGGAGGCCGGCGAGCCCCAACTCCCCGAGATCCAACCCCCCGAGCCCCAATCCAACGAGACCCAATCCAGCGAGACCCAATCCAGCGACACCGGCGAGACGAAGCCGGCCGAGGAAACAGACGCCCCAGACACCAAGCCACCGACGGAGGACCGGCCCGCAAGCTGAGCGGTTTCCACCACCTGCCTTTTCCTGCTAGCAACCTGTACCCGGAGGTTGTCAGCCCGCATGTTCGACTTTGCCTGGACAGAGATCGCCCTGATCGGTGTGGTCGCCCTGGTTGCCATCGGTCCGAAGGATCTGCCGGTGGCCATCAAGACCGTCGCCCAGATGATCAAGAAGGCGCGCCGTATGGCCGGCGAGTTCCAGGGCCATTTCGACGAAATGGTCCGCGAGGCCAATCTCGGCGACGTGCGCAACCAGATCAACGAAATCCGCAATTTCGACGTGAAGGGCGCGATCGAGAAAGCCATCGACAGCGACGGCGCGATCCGCAGCGGTTTCGATAACCCGATGTCGCCGAGCTGGACCGCATCGGCCCCCAATAGTGCCGCCGATACCGCCGCCGATACCTTCATCGAATCCACCCAGGAGCACGTCATCACGGCGCCGGAGGAGGCAGCCTCTGTCGAAGCCGAAGTCGCCCCGGCGCTGGTGCCGGATATGGCGGAGGCCGGTGCGACGGCTGCGCCCGTCATCGGCCCTCCCGCCTTCATTCCTCCCGCCATCGCCAACCGGGCGAAAGCGCCGGCCTTCATTCCGCCATCGGCCACCCGATCGTGACGCGACCGCCCAGCCTCGCCTGATAGCGCCGGCCTGACAGGGTCGCGCGCCGCTCGCGGGCGGTGGCTCTTGAGCGAAGCCGCGCGATGCCGCAAAACCCTCTTCCCTGATTCAGCCCCCCAGGATTTCCGTGGCAAAGCCCGACGAAGAAGACAAGATCGACGACAAGCCGATGCCGCTGCTGGACCATCTGATCGAGCTGCGCACCAGGCTGCTCTGGTCCATGGCGGCGTTCCTGGTGGCGTTTTTCGTCTGCTATCATTTCTCCGGCGCGATCTATTCCTTCCTCGCCGAACCGCTGGCGCATGTGCTGGAAAGCCGTGGCGAGAACCGGCGGCTGATCTACACCTCGCTCACCGAGGCGTTCTTCACCTACCTCAAGGTGGCATTCTTCGGCGCCGCCTTCCTGGCCTTCCCGGTCATCGCCAGCCAGCTCTATTTGTTCATCGCGCCCGGCCTGTACCGCAGCGAGAAACGCGCCTTCCTGCCCTTCCTGCTGGCCACCCCCATCCTGTTCGTGCTGGGCGCCGCACTCGCCTATTACTTCGTCTTCCCCGTGGCCTGGAGCTTCTTCATCAGCTTCGAGACCAATACCGGCGGCGGCGGCCTGCCGATCGAGCTGGAAGCCAAGGTGGGCGAGTATCTCGACCTGGTGATGAAGCTGATCTTCGCCTTCGGCATTGCGTTCCAGCTGCCGGTGGCGCTGTCGCTGCTGGCCAAAGTGGGCATCGTCTCGTCCAAGTCGCTGAAGCGGTACCGACGCTATGCCTATGTCGGCATGTTCATCATCGCCGCCATCCTTGCTCCGCCCGATGTCATCACCCAATGCGGCCTCGCCCTTCCGCTGATCGCGCTGTACGAGATTTCGATCCTGGCCGCGCGACTGGTGGAACCCAAACCCGCCCCCGATCTGGATTGAGCCATGCATGATATCCGGGTGATCCGCGCCGACGGCGCGGCCTTCGATGCGGCACTCGCGCGCCGGGGCCTGCCGCCCGTCTCCGCGGCCTTGCTGGAGAAGGATGTCGCCCGCCGCGCGGCGCAGACCGCCCTGCAGGACATGCAGGCAAGGCGCAATGCGCTCAGCCGCCAGGTGGGCGAGGGGCGGCGCGCCAAGCAGGACACCTCCGCCCTCGAGGCCGAGGCCGCATCCCTGCGCGAGGCGATGGAACGGCTGGAGGAGGATTCCGCCCGGCTCGACGCCGAAATCCGCGCCGCGCTTGAAGTCCTGCCGAACAGCCTGGACGCGGATGTGCCGGACGGCGCCGACGAGACCGACAACGTCGTCATCCGGCAGTCCGGCGAGCCCCGCCAGCCGAACTTCCCGGCCAGGCAGCATTTCGAGCTGGGCGAGGCGCTCGGCATGATGGATTTCGAAATGGCGGCGAAGATGGCCGGCAGTCGCTTCACCATTCTGCGCGGCAAGCTAGCCCGGCTGGAGCGCGCTCTCGGCCATTTCATGCTGGATCTGCACACGCAGGAACATGGCTACGAGGAAACCGCCGTTCCCTCGCTGGTCAACGACGCCGCCGCCTATGGCACGGACAAGCTGCCGAAATTCGCCGAGGACCTGTTCCAGACCACGGATGGGCGCTGGCTGATCCCCACCGCCGAGGTGCCGCTGACCTTCTCCGTCGCCGGCGAAATACTGCCGGAAGCCCGCCTGCCGATCCGTCTCACCGCCTTGTCCGACTGTTTCCGCAGCGAGGCCGGCTCCGCCGGGCGGGACACGCGCGGCATGCTGCGCCAGCACCAGTTCCGCAAGGTGGAACTCGTCTCCATCACCCATCCCGACCAGAGCGACGCCGAGCACGAGCGCATGACGCGCTGTGCCGAGGCGGTGCTGGAACGGCTGGGTCTGCCTTATCGCCGGATCGTGCTGTGCTCCGGCGATACCGGCTTCGGCGCCGCAAAGACCTTCGACCTGGAAGTATGGCTACCCGGCCAGGGCGCGTGGCGCGAAATCAGCTCCTGCTCCAACACGCGTGGCTTCCAGGCAAGGCGCATGAACGCCCGCTTCCGCGCCACCGACGGCAAAACGATCGCCAACGTCCACACACTGAACGGCTCCGGCGTCGCCGTAGGCCGCGCCCTGATCGCCGTCATGGAAAACTACCAGCAATCCGACGGCTCCATAGCGATTCCACCGGTTTTGCGCCCCTACCTCCCAGCCCTGGACCAAATAACCCCTTAACGGACAAAAGTTTTTTTGGTTCTTTTTTCCAAAAAGAGAACAAGTCTTCTTAGCCCATCGCCAACGCCGTCACCCGCGCCGCCATATTGCCTTTGTAGTGGCGCCACCACCCGTGGCACTGCGCCCGCTTGGTCTCGAGCTTGCCGGATTTCCGCAGCTCCGCGATCAGCCGGGGCGCGTCCGCCCAATCCGCGACCGTCAGCATCGGATGCCGCCCCAGCGCCTCGCGGAAATAATCGAAGCCCTCCCTCCGTTCCACGATCGGGATGCACCCCGCCTCCAGCGCTTCGTAAACGCGCGCCGTGTCCAGCGCCGCGGCGCCGGACGGGCAGGGCGCCACCACGCAATCATCCAGCATGGCCCGATAGGCCCCGGCCGGCAGCGCGTCCTGCTCCGGCGTCAAATGCCGGATCGCGAGCGACAGGCTCGCCATGGCCGCGAGCATGGCCGGGCGCGTCGGGCGATCCGGGTCGCCGGCGAAGCCCCACAGATACCGCCGCGCCCCGGCCGGCTTGGCGTCGCCGGGATGGGCGAAGCCGTCCGGCACGCCGCGCGGCAGGAAATGCACCTGCGCCGAACCGACCAGCAGCGGCGACCAATGTGTGCGGAACACGTGCCGGCACCAGCGATAGGCGCCGCAATCCTCGTCCATCGCGTCGTTGCCCGCGTGCACAAGCATGATGTCGTGGCCCGCCAGATAGGCCTCCCGATACCAAAGCTGTTTCTCCGGCGAGAGCAGATGGTCGATGACGATGAGGCGCGACGGCTCCGCGAGCTCGCTTTCGGCACATTCGGCGGCCGCGATGCCGCGCAGCACGTCGCCGATCCAGCCGGCATTCCCCACCGCCCGCGCCCCCTCGCGCCACAGCACCACCGGCCTGCCCGGCGGCAATGGCGACAGACGCCGTGCGATCTGGCGCAGATAGAATTCCACCGTGCCGGTCATCCCGGCGTCCCGCCCCTGTGCCTCGATCAGCGCGCGCGCCTCCGCCAGCCGGCCGAGCTGATAAGCCCGGATCGCCGGAGAGAGCGGATCCCCGGTCAGGATCGAAAGCACATCTCTGCCGATCATGCACGCACCTCGCTGGGGTGTTCGGAGTGGGTGGCGGCCATGCTTCGGCCGTCGCCGAAGCAACCGCCGGCGCGGTGCCGGTATACGGTTGGCAAGCCGCATGTATCAAGGAACACGCCCATGATCACCTGCTTCATCCAGTATGAGATAGAACCGTCACAACACGCGGAATTCGGCCAATATGCACGCACGTGGGGGCAGGTAATTCCCCGTTGCGGCGCCGATCTGATCGGCTATTTCGCCCCCCATGAAGGCTCCGCTACCACCGCCTACGGCATCTACAGCATCGCCGATCTCGCCGCGTACGAAGCATATCGCGCCCGGCTGCGCGAAGACCCGCAGGCGCGCGCCAATCTCGATTTCGCCAGAAACGAAAAATTCATCCGCCGAGAGGACCGCATCTTCCTGCGCCTCGCCTCGGCCCCGCACGCTCCGCTGGTCCGGCCATGATCGCCGTCATCTTCGATGTCTGGCCCGCCGAGGGATGCCGCCAGCTCTATCTCGATCTGGCCGCCTCGCTGCGGCCGGAACTGGAGAGCATCGACGGCTTCGTCTCGATCGAACGGTTCGAGAGCCTCGCCGAACCCGGCAAGATCCTGTCCCTGTCGTTCTGGCGCGACGAGGCGGCGGTCAGCGCCTGGCGCAACCGCCCCGCCCATCGCTCCACCCAGGCCAGGGGCCGGGACGGTGTCTTCCGCGACTACCGGCTGCGCATCGCCGCCACCATCCGCGATTACGGCATGACCGACCGCGCGGAAGCCCCGGCCGACAGCCGCGCCATTCACGGCGACTGACCTGCCTCGCCACGCTGCGCGATCCAGGCCAGGGCGAGATTGCGCGGATCGCGAATGCCATGCCAATACTCTCACCGACCTCCGGGGCAACCGGTCGAGGCAGCATGCGCTTGCCTGACACGCGTTCCCTGGGCGCATTGGTTTCAAGCAGGGGTGACGATCATGGCCAATGACAAGATGATGGCGCAAATCTCCAAGAAAGACGGCTTCATCGCCGCGCTGGACCAAAGCGGCGGATCGACGCCCGGCGCTCTGCGCCTCTACGGCATCCCGGACAGCGCCTATCGGGGCGACGCCGAGATGTTCCGGCTCATGCACGAGATGCGCGTGCGCATCATGACAGCGCCGGCCTTCACCGGCGCCAAGGTCCTCGCCGCCATCCTGTTCGAAGCCACGATGGACGGACAGGCGCAGAACAAGCCCGTTCCGACCTTCCTGTGGGAGGATCGGAGCGTCATCCCCTTCCTGAAGGTCGATAAGGGTCTTGAGGCCGAGAAGGACGGCGTCAGCCTGATGAAGCCGATCCCGGGGCTCGACGCGCTGCTCACGCGGGCAGTGAAGCTCGGCATCTTCGGCACCAAGATGCGCTCCGTCATCAACCTGCCCTCGCAACAGGGCATCGCCGCCATCGCCAAACAGCAATTCGACGTCGCGGCACAGATCGCCGCGCACGGCCTCATGCCGATCATCGAGCCCGAGGTTTCGATCAAAAGCCCGGACAAGCCCAGCGCCGAAGCCATTCTGCTGGTGGAACTCACCGAGCAGCTCGACACCCTGCCGGAAGGCCGCCAGGTAATGCTCAAGCTGACGATCCCGGACGTTCCGGATCTCTATCTGCCGCTGATCGATCACAAGCGCGTGGCCAGGGTCGTCGCCCTTTCCGGCGGCTACACCCGCGCCGACGCCTGCCGCCGCCTCGCCGCCAATCACGGCATGATCGCCAGCTTCTCGCGGGCTTTGGCCGAAGGCCTCGCCCATTCCATGAGCGACGCCGCCTTCAACGAGACGCTCGCAAAATCCATCGACGAGATCTACACAGCCTCCGCCGTAAAGGTCTGAAGCCATCCGCCCGCGGGTCCCCCCGCGCGGGCGCGACCAGCGGGCGGGACGCGGCGCGTTCGGGACAATGCCGCTTGACAGCACGGCGCAAATCCCCGTATCTCGCCGATCGGGCGTAGCGCCTTCAGTACGCCTCGACCCATATCCGGCCGCCGAGTCCTGTCGAAGGGCGGCCCGGATCCGCCCGGCAGGCGGATCGTCACACCCAATGCTCGCCACGCTCTGGTTGCCAACCCTGGCCAAAGCCGTCTCGACGGCATTGCTGGTCGTGTGCGCTTCGGCCCTGGCCGAAGCCCTCGGCCCGTTCTGGGGCGCACTCGTCGCCAGCCTGCCAGTCTCCGCGGGGCCAGCCTATCTGTTCCTGGCGATGCAGCACGACGCAGATTTCGTCGCCGCCAGCGCGCTGAGCAGCTTCGCCGCGAACGCCGCCACCGGCACCTTCCTCATCGTCTACGCGAAGCTGGCCCGCAAAGCGCCCCAATGGCGCGGCCTCGGCGTCGCGGTGGCGGCGTGGCTTGCGGCAAGCCTGGCCATCCATCACATCATCTGGACGCCAGGCTCCGCCCTGTTGCTCAATCTCGCGGTGTACGGCGCCGGATTCCGCCTGCTGCGCAGCCTGGACAAGGCAAAATCCAAATCGCCAGCAATCCCGAGACGAAAATGGTTCGACCTGCCGCTGCGCGCGACCGCCATAGCCGTGTTCGTCTCGGCCGTTGTCCTTGCCAGTTCGATGCTCGGTGCCGAGGCGACCGGCATCGCCGCCGTGTTCCCGATCAGCCTCACCAGCCTCATCATCATCCTGCGGCCCCGCATCGGCGCTTCCGCATCGGCGCTGCTTGCGGCAACAGCCCTTCGCGCCATGCTCGGCTTTGGCCTGATGCTGCTCGCTTTGCACCTCGCCATCCGCCCCTGGGGAACAGCCACGGCCCTGCTCGTCGCCTTGCTGGTCTCCCTCGCCTGGTCCGCCGGCCTGCTCGTCCTGAGACGCCGTCGCAACGCCAACCCTATCCCCCGAGCCTCGTAATCCGCATTCTCCCGCTCGAACGAAAGATCGTCGCAGAAAATCAGTCAGCGGCTTGAGGGCCGCGCGGATGTCAGCTCGATCCCTCAACTGCGGCCGCCGCGCCGGCATCGCAATCGATGGCAACGCTTGCTTGCCGCCCTGCGCGTCCGACTCCATTTGGCGCGGCCGCCGGTGAGGTTCGGCGAAAAATTGGCGGAACTAACGATACCTTGCGGCGAATTGATAGACTGCGAAGCTCTGGATTTCGCTGTCGGTCCGCTCACGACGTCGCCCGGCGAATTGCTCGCGCTGCGTATGCGCACGTGCAATGGGGCGGCGCTCGGCGCCGACCGTTTGGCTCACCGATGGCGATGAGCGTGTGCCGGGCCATGTCGCGTGCTATGTCGGTGATGAGGAGCAAGGCGAGTACGGGACGCAAGCGAGCGTCACCTATGGCGGGCTGACCGCCGAAACCAGCGTTCCACGGATGATTCTCTATGGCCCGGTGTCGCAATGCAACCTGAATTGCATCCATTGCATTTCCCGCTTATCAACCAATCGGCCCGCTACTGGTAGACGGTCCGGCGGGTGAGTCGAGAGGAGGTTGCGACTGCGCTGCATAGCGCACCGATCATGCCGTGCATGTTGCGTCGGTGATTTGTGGTCCAGCAGAAGGCGC
>DASXIW010000221.1:0-6788 GCA_036497785.1 Acetobacteraceae bacterium
CGTCAACCCAATCCTCAAGGCATTCTGGCAGCAACGTCGTCTGCCCGCGATCCAGCCCCGCCACGAAGCCCGCCATCAAATCCCCCACCGAACCAGTAAGGGAATCATAGCATGGGAGGAGTTTTCACACAGCCTGGGTCGCGATGCTGGCGCCGTTCACTTCCGGCACCACCAGCGGCACGTCCGGGTCCATCCGGAAGGCGGAGGAATTATCGACCACCACGGCGCCGCCCTGCACGGCCAAAGGGGCGCGTATTGCTTGGAAACGCCGCTGCCCGCCGAGAACAGCGCCAGATCGACGCCGGCGAAGCTCTCCGCCCCCAGCGCCTCCACCGGCAGTTCCGCCCCGCGGAACCGCATGCTGCGCCCAGCCGAGCGCGGCGAGGCCACCAGCCGCAGCGAGGCCAGGGGAAAGCCGCGCTGCTTCAGGCTCTCCAGCAGCGCCACGCCGACCGCGCCGGTGGCGCCGACGATGGCAACATGCGGCGTGGCCGCCAGAGTTTAGAGTTTCTCGCACAGGGGATGGGGTTAACACATCCAGGCTCATCGCACACGCTCCGTTCATTGTGCCGGAGGTGGGGGCCTGTTTTGCCGAATTCCCCGCACCGTCGCCGGCGGGGGTCCTCGGGGAAGTTATGCCGCTACAATCAACCGCACACGCCCGAAAACGCCCCGCATGGGAGCGTCGTGGTCGTTTTAATGCGTTTAATCATGCTGGAGGGCATAGGAATGAGCTTAAGCCATGACGGATGCGAAAGGCAAGGCGGGAGGCATGCCGCGCTTGACATGCGCCGCCGCTGATTTCAGCATCGAAATCAAGGGACTATTCCATTGTTGGGGAAGAGAGCCCCGGCTTCAAACCAAGGGATGGCCAACATGCTGACAAGGGCTTCCTGCAACCGCATCGCCGGCGTGCTGACCCTGCTGGGTGTCGCGGGCCCTGCGATAACCCTGGGCGTTCCGTTGCCCGCCATGGCGCAGAGTGCCGCGCCGGCCAGCGACCGTGTGCTGCATGTGGTGCCCAGCGCCGATCTGGCGGAACTGGACCCGACGCGCGGCGCCAACCAGATCGCCCGCATCTATTCGCAAATGGTGTTCGACACGCTGTTCGCGCTCGATCACGAACTGGTACCCAAGCCGATGATGGTGGACACGGAAACGGTCAGCCCGGATCGGCTGACCTACCGCTTCACCCTGCGCCCCGACCTGCGCTTCCAGGACGGCAGCCCGGTCACCACGCGCGACGTGATCGCCTCGCTGGAACGCTGGATGCAGGGCGGCTCGATCGGGCCGGCGCTGAAAGCCCGCCTCGCCTCCATGACCGCCGATGACGACCGGACTTTCACCATGGTGCTGAAGGAGCCGTTCGGCCTGCTGGAATTCGCCCTCGCTGGCCCGGGCGCGCCGATCGCGGCAATCATGCGCGAGGCGGATGCCAAACGCGGCAACACGCCCATGACCGCACCCATCGGCTCCGGCCCGTTCCGCTACGTCGCCGAGGAGCGCCAGTCCGGCAATCTCTCGGTATTCGTGCGCAATCCCGACTACCCCTCCCGCCCTGAACCGCCCGACGGGCTGGCCGGCGGGCGCGTGGTGAAGGTGGACCGGGTGGAATGGAAGGTGATCCCCGACGCCACCACGGCGGCCAACGCGCTGGTGACAGGCGAGGTCGATTTCTGGGACACGGTCACGCCCGATCTCGCGCAGTTCCTGAAATCCAAGGGCGTCATTGTCCGTCGCACCGCCACGCTGCCGATGACCGCCTGGATCCGGCCGAATTTCACCACCCCGCCCTTCGACAAGCCGGAGGCGCGCCAGGCGCTCGCCCTGCTGCTCGACCAGACCGAGATGATGCAGGCGGTGGCCGGCGAGAACGGGAAATTCTCGACCTGCTATTCGTTCAGCGTCTGCGGCTCGACCTACGCCACCGATGTCGGCTCGGACGCCTATCGCAAGCCGGATATCGCCAAGGCGAAGGCGCTGATGAAAAAGGCCGGCTATAAGGGCGAGCCGATCGTCGTCATCTCCTCCTCGCAATTGCCGATCGTCTCGGCCATGGCGCAAGTGGTCGCGCAGCGCCTGAAGGATGCCGGGCTGAATGTCGATCTGCAGGATGGCGACTGGGCCAACCAGTACAAGCGGGTGAACACCCGCATGGCCCCCGGCGCGCCCGGCCAGTGGCAGATCTTCCCGTCTTATGCGCTCGGCGGAACCTGGTTCAACCCGCTGACCAACGTGGCGCTGGACACGTCCTGCGGCGCCAGCAGCACGGCTATACTGGGTTGGCCGTGCGACCCCGAGGGCGAGACGCTGCGCCAGAAGGTGCTCAGCGCGCCGGACGCCGCCGCCCGCACCGCCGCCTTCGCCACGTTCCAGAAACGTTTGTGGGATTTCCTGCCCTATATCCCCGCCGGACAATTCGACGTGGCCAACGCCTATCGCAAAAACATCGATGGCGTGCTGGATTCCTACGTCATCGCCTACTGGAATATCAGCAAGCACTGACGCCGGGCGGCGCGGTATGAGTCTTTGTTGGGCGCGCGGCCGCCCCACCATCCGCGCGCGCAATACCACCCGGCTGAAATGATGGAAGAGTCATCATTTCAGCCGGGTGGTATCAGGCCGCGCTGCGAATTTCTTCGCGTGCCACCGGGGCCGGCGCAATCCGGCGGTTGGCCCAGAAGCCGGCGATCAGCGAGCCGGACAGATTGTGCCAGACCGAGAACAGCGCGCCCGGCAGCGCCGCGAGCGGGGAGAAATACAGCCGGCCCAGCGTGGCGGCCAGGCCGGAATTCTGCATCCCCACCTCCAGCGCCAAGGTGCGGCACACCGTCTCGTCGAGCCCCAGCAGCCGGCCGCCCCAATAGCCGCCCAACAGGCCAAGGCCGTTATGCAGCACCACCCCCAGCATCACCACCGGACCCACAGTGGCAATGCTGCCCTGCGTGCCCGCCACCACGGCCGCGATGATCGCCAGGATGGACAGCATGGACACCAGCGGCAAAGCCGGCTCGATCACGCGCACAAGCCGGTGCAGCAAATGGTTCACGATCAGCCCCAGCACCACGGGGATCGCCACGATCTGCACGATGCTCCACAGCAGGCCACCCACATTCACCGCGATGTCCGTGGACACATAAAGCCGCGTCAGCAACGGCGTGGCGACGATGCCTACCACCGTGGACAGTGCGCTGATGGTGACGGACAACGCGACATCTCCGCCCGACAGATACACCATCACCGTGGACGACGTGCCGCTGGCCACGCTGCCCACGAGGATCATGCCCGCCGCCAGCTCCGGCGGCATGTGGAGCAGCTTGGCGATGCCCCAGGCGGCCAGCGGCATGATGAGGTAATGCAGCCCAAGCCCCGCCAGCACCGGCGCCGGACGGGTGAGCACACGCCGGAAATCGGCAAAGCGCAGCGTGACGCCCATGGCGAACATGATCAACGCCAGCAAATCCGTGACCCAGCCACCGAGCGGCAGAAACGCGCCGGGCGCGAAATAGGCGGCAACTGAAATGAGCACGGCCCAGAGCGGGAACAGGCGAGTCACGGAAGACATTGTGTGGCGTTTCTCTATCAACGTAACGTTTTGCGCGAGCGGAGGGGTATAGGGGCGGTCGCACGGAAGCGAAAGTGCGGGCGGCGAATTCGCAAGAAAATTAGCAAGGCCAGGGCTCTGCCCTGGACCCGTGCAAGCCCGCGACAGGCAAGCCGCTTGCTTGCCGCAAGCGGTAGCGGAGCCTTGAAAATCCATTACTCTGATCTTGATTGCGCCGCAGGTATTCGTCTGGTCGCCTGTCTTTTTGGGCTTCGCCAGAATCGGATTCTCAAGGCTCCGCCTTGAGCGGGGTCCAGGGGCAGAGCCCCTGGCCTTCCTTCATCCTTACGACACCCACCGGCTTGCCGCCGAACCGATTTGGGCCAAGAGTGCGGCATTATGACATCGCATCCATATCACGGGCTGTATGCCTATCCCTGGGACGTCGCCGAGCAGGCGCCTGACGCGTTTGTCGCGGAGTTGGGCGGCGTTGGCATCGACACGTTGTGTCTGGCCACCGCCTATCACGCCGGCAAGTTTCTGCGCCCGCACGGGGCTGGCGGGCATGTGTATTTCCCCGAGGATGGCACGGTGCATTGCCATATCAGGCCGGAGCGCTATGGCCGGATCCAGCCGCGCGAGAGCGGTGTGGTGGCGCAGGGCGATCCGTTCGGGCGCTATGCGGAGCGGACGGATATCGCGGTGACGGCGTGGACGGTGCTGATGCACAATTCGCGGCTGGGGGCGGCGTATCCCGATGCGATGGTGCGCAATGCGTTCGGCGATTCCTATGTTCACAGCTTGTGCCCGGCCAATCCGGACGTACGGGATTATGCGGTGGCGCTATGCGCCGACATCGCGGACCGGTATCCCGTGCGCGGGCTGATGCTGGAGGCGCCGGGATGGATGCCTTACAAGCACGGCTATCACCATGAATTCGCGCTGGTCGGCGATAATCCGTGGCTGGATGCGCATCTCGGGCTGTGTTTTTGCGAGCATTGCGTCACCGGCGCGGCGCGCGCGGGGATTGATGCGGGGGCGTTGCGCAAGCGAGTGGCCGGGCGGGTGCACGCCTATCTGGCCGCGCCGATGGACACGCCGGCGGATATGGGGCGGCACTGGCTGGACGCCGATCTGATCAGCGACCCGGAATTGACCGCCTTTCTGCGCTGGCGCTGCACCGTGGTGACCGGATTGGTCGGCCGCATCCGCGCGGCGATCCGCGCGGATGCGGAATTATTCGTCATCCCCACCTTGATGCGGCCGACGGCGACGGGGTGGCTGCTGGGCAGCGACCTTTCGGCCCTGGCCCATGCGGCTGACGGGCTGGAACTGTGCATGTACACGCCAAGCTGGGATTTGGCCGTCGCCGATCTGACGGAGGTGCGCCGCCGCGTGGGCGACCGCGCATTGCGCTGCATTTTGCGACCCGGACCGCCCGACGCGTGCGATGAAGGGAATTTCACGCGCAAGGTGGTGGAGCTTGCCGCCGCCGGCGTGGATGGGCTGGCATTTTACAATTTCGGCCATCTTCGCCGCAGCCATCTGGGCTGGATCGGACGCGTGCTGGCCGCAACATCGAAGGGAATTTCTGCATGAAGCGTCTTGAGGACAAAGTCGCGCTGGTTACCGGCGCGGTGGGCGGCATTGGCACCGCGATCGTGGATGTGTTTCTGGCCGAGGGCGCAAAGGTGATCCTGTGCGACCAAAAGGCCGAGGCAGTGGCCGAACGCGTCGCGGCGCTGCGCGCGACGGGCGCGGCAGTGGCAGGGGCCGCGGCCGACATCACCGACCACGCGGCCCTGAAGGCCGCCGTGGATGCGGCGGTGGCGGAAACCGGAGAAGTGGACATCGTTGTGGCCAACGCGAATACCGGCTCCGGCCCGGAAACGCTGGCCAACATGACGCCGGAAAGCTGGCGGGCACATACCGCCGATAACCTCGCCGGGCAGTTCAACACGGTGGATGTGGTGATCGCCGGCATGAAAAAGCGGCGCGCTGGCGCCGTCGTGATGGTGGGCTCGGTGAACGGACTCTCCACCTTCGGCAACCCAGCCTATAGCGCGGTGAAGGCCGGGCTGGTCAGCTTGACGCGCTCGATGGCCGTGGAATACGGGCCCTTCAATATCCGCGCCAATATCGTGTGCCCCGGCACAGTGCGCACACCCGCCTGGACAAAGCGCGTGGCCCGCAAGGCGGAGATCTTCGATGGGCTGAAGAAATGGTACCCGCTGGGGCGCGTGGCCGAACCGGTGGACATCGCCCGGGTGATCGCCTTTCTCGGCTCCGACGAGGCCGCCTATGTGTCCGGGGCGGTGCTGCCGGTGGATGGGGGGCTGATGGCGGGGAATCGGATCATGACGTCCGAATTGACGTTGGAGGCGATTTAAACAGGATGCGGAAAAAGGCACTTGTCGAGGCGCGTGTCGATTTGATTCGCTGTGGCCATAGCGGCTGCGGGGACGTCGTTGGATGCGTGGAGCGGATCATCAGACTGGTCGGATGTTCAGCTATCTCAGTCCGGAGGCGATGGTGCCGCCGGATCATCCGCTGCGGGTGATCCGTCCGTTGGTGAACGCCGCGCTTGAGCGGCTGTCGCCGAGCTTCAGGCAGATGTACTCGCCGATCGGGCGGCCCTCGATCCCGCCCGAGCAACTGCTGCGGACTGCTGCAAGCGGTCTTCTCGGTACGCTCGGAGCGGCAGCTGATGGAGCAACTGACCTACAACACGATGTTCCGCTGGTTCGTCGGCCTGTCGATGGAGGTGCCGGTGGGGGACGTGACAGTGTTCACCAAGAACCGCGAACGGCTGCTGTCAGCCGATATCGCCTGTAGCTTGCTGCAGGCGATCCTGGCCGACCCACGGGTCAAGCCGCTGCTCTCGGACGAACACTTTTCGGTCGATGGCACGCTGATCGAGGCCTGGGCGTCGATGAAGAGCTTCCGGCCGCAGGACGGCAGTGGCGACGCACCAACCGCCGGTCGCAACGGCGAGCGCGATTTCCACGGCGAGAAGCGCGGCAACGAGACCCACGCCTCGACCACCGATCGTGACGCCCGGCTCCACAAGAAGGCGCAGGGCCAAGCGGCGAAGCTGTGCCACATGGGCCACGTGGTGATGGAGAACCGCAGCGGCCTGGTGGTGGCCGCCAGCACCACGCCCGCCACCGGCACCGCCGAACGCGAGGCGGCCGCGGCGATGATCGGAGACCTCGATGGCAGTGATCGTGCTACGCTCGGTGCC
>DASXIW010000222.1:0-1849 GCA_036497785.1 Acetobacteraceae bacterium
GCGGCACGATATCGGAAACCGGCACGCTGATCGCCGGCACGCTGACCGGCAGCGCCAGTGCCGCAAGCTTCGCCGGCACCAACAGCGTCGGCACACTGGATGGCTTCACCACCTCCGGCGATTTCGCCCTGAACGACAACGAGGCGCTCACCGCGCTGGGTGCGGTGCAGACCGGCAACGCCCCAGGGTGGCATCACCAGCCAGCAGATTGCACAGGTCACTGCCCGGCTATCGGAGAATGCGCGCCCTTCGCGTTGATCGGCGATAGCGGCGCGGAGATGGTGGGGCGGCCGCGCGCCAAACTATGATTACCGCTGCACCGCCGCCGCGACCCATTGCGCCCAGGCCAGCACGGACCGATCGTCCCCCTCGCGGCCAACGATCTGGATGCCGAGCGGCATGCCGTTCGGTCCTTCGCCGGCGGGCACGGTGACGCAAGGCAAATGCAGCGCGGTCCAATAGGCGTTGAAGGCCGGGTCGCCGGTGGCGCCCAGCCCTTCCGGCGCCTCACCTGGGGCGGACGGGGTCACCAATATGTCCAGATCGTCCATCACGTCGGGAAAGCAGAGCTGGAGCTGGGCGAAGATGGCACGTGCGGAATCCAGCATGGCTTCGGATTGCGCCAGCCCCCATTCCAGCCGCTCGCGCAACCCCGCGCTGAGGCGCTCCGGCGCGGTCAGCAATTCCCAGCCCATCGACGCGGCACTCTCGGCATGCATAACGATGGGGTGGGCTTCGTTGAGCGCCGCATAGCGGTCCGGCAGTTCACGACTGACAACGTGAGCGCCGGCGCGCGATAGCGCGCTGGCGACGCGCTCCCAAAGATTATTGGCCTCGGGCGCCGCCAGGTTCCAGACCGGGGAGCGGCACAGGCCGATACGCGGCGCGGCACCCGTGTGCAGATCCGGCTGGCCGAAATCGCGGCGCGCGACGGCGCCGGCGAAAAAGGCGCAATCGGCCACGCTGCCCGCCATCACCCCGATCGTATCCAGGCTGTGGGACATCAGCTTCATGCCCAGGCGGGGAATGGTGTTGTAGCTGGGCTTGAAGCCGACCACGCCGCAATAGGCGGCCGGGCGGATGACGCTGCCGGCCGTTTGCGTGCCGAAGGCGAGCGGAAAGAAGCCGGCGGCGACGCCGGCCGCCGAACCGCTGCTGGACCCGCCGGGCGTGCGACCCAGCCCATGCGGATTGGCGGTCGGGCCCGGCTTGCGGGTGGCGAATTCGGTGGTGACGGTCTTGCCAATCACCACCCCGCCGGCCGCACGCGCCCAGGCCACGGCGGCGGCATCGGCACGCGGCCGGTGGCCCGCCCAGATCGGCGAGTTGTATTCCGTGGGCATGTCGGCGGTGTCGAGCACGTCTTTCACGCCGATCGGAATGCCGTGCAACGGGCCGGACAAGGCCGCCGCGGCGGCGCGGCGTGCCTGCTCGGGATCGAGATGGGCGAAGGCATGGATCTCGCTCTCGCGCGCGGCGATCCGGTCCAGGCAGATTTCCATCAGCGCCTCGGGCCGCAGCGTGCCGGCCGCGATCTGGCGCGCGGCCTCTGTGGCGGTCAGGCGGGCGTGATCAGTCATCTTCATCCTCTCGGGTGCCGGATATTAGTCGTTCAAATGGCAAGCGCTGCGGTGATTCGGTGCGACGGTCTTCAGCTTCGGCACCACCTCGCGACAGATAGGCATGGCGCGGGGGCAGCGCGGGTGGAAATGGCAGCCGGCGGGCGGGTGCAGCGGGCTGGGGATCTCGCCCTTGATGGCGGTGAATTCGCGCTTGCGGGCCTCGATGCGCGGCACTTCGGACAGCAAAGCCTGGGTGTAGGGGTGGTTGGCGCGGGCGAAGATCTCCT
>DASXIW010000223.1:0-4564 GCA_036497785.1 Acetobacteraceae bacterium
AGCGCCAGGATGACCGCCAGCGCGCTGACGAACATGCTGATGCGGGCGCCATACATCATGCCGGACAGCATGTCCCGGCCCTGGTCGTCCGTGCCGAGGGGGAAGGAAATGTCCCCACCCGGCAGGAAGGCCGGCGGCTTGAGGCTGTCCATCAGGCTGAGATCGGCGAGGTCGAACGGATTATGCGGCGCGACCCATGGCGCGAAGATCGCCGCCAGCACGCAGATCAGAAGGATCAGCGCCGAGATGACGGCGATTGGCGAGCGGAGGAAGCCGTAGATGAAATCGCTGTCGAGGAGGCGGATGACGGCGCTCATCTGCCGCGCCCCCTATGCTGGCGCAGGCGCGGATCGACCGCGAAATACAGCAGGTCCACGATCAGGTTGATCACCACGAACACCACTGAGATGAGCATCAGATAGGCCGACATCACCGGGATATCGGCAACGCCGATCGACTGCACCAGTAGCAGCCCCATGCCCGGCCATTGGAACACCGTTTCCGTGACAATGGAAAAGGCCAGCAGCCCACCGAGCTGCAGGCCCACCACGGTTATGACCGGCACCAGCGTGTTCTTCAGCGCGTGGCCGAAATTTATGGCGCGCGAGGTGAGCCCGCGCGCGCGGGCGAATTTGATGTAGTCACTGCGCAGCACTTCCAGCATCTCGGCCCGCACCAGCCGCATGATCAGCGTCATCTGGAACAGCCCCAGCGTCACCGCCGGCAGGATCAGCGCCTTCAGGCCGGTCAGGGTCAGGAAACCCGTGCTCCAATGGCTGAAATGCACGATGTCGCCGCGCCCGAAGCTGGGCAGCCAGCCGAGCAGGACGGCGAAGACCAGTATCAGCAGGATGCCGATCAGAAAGGTCGGCAACGACACGCCGGCCAGGGAAAAGACCATGAACAGGCGCGACAGCGGCGAGCTGGGGCGGATGCCGGTATAGACGCCCATGGGAATGCCGATGGCCACCGCCATCACCGCGGCGGTCAGCGCAAGCTCGGCCGTCGCGGGAAGCCGTTCGAGGATGAGTTCGGAGACCGGGCGGGCGAGGCGGTAGCTGAGGCCGAAATTGCCGTGCAGCGCGGCCCAGAGGAACTTGGCGTATTGCACGAAGAAGGGCTGATCGAGGCCCAGCGAATGCACCAGCTGGATGCGCTCCTGCTCGGTAAAGTTCGGGCCGAGCATGGCGGTGATGGGATCGCCGATATAGGCGAACATGGCGAAGGAAATGAACGCGACGGCCAGCAGCACCGGGATGGATTGCAGCAGCCGTGAGATGATGAACGCGAACATGCCGCCTCAACGATCCGCTGCAGGGTCTGGGCGAAACTCTAGCGGCATTCTGCCTCCTGGATACAGCCAAGCCGTTCATTCTATACGCGGTACTAACGTTTTGATCCTCAGGCAAGAGCCATGCCATGCGATCCTACGGAGAAGGCATGGCTGGGGGCTCGCTAACGTCGATAGTTGCCCATTCGTTGACCAGTGCAAACCCCACGCCGAGCAGCACCGGCCCCAGGAAGATGCCCAGCAGCCCGAAGGCGAGCGCGCCGCCCAGCACGCCCAGCATGGTGAGCAGGAAGGGAAGCTGGGCGCCTCGGGCAATAAAATAGGGGCGGATGACCGTATCCGCCCCGCTGACCGCGACCCCGCCATAAACCAGAAGTGCGATCCCCCAGAATGTGTGGCCGGACGCCATGAGCCAGAACCCCGCGGGAATCCACACGGTCGGCGCGCCGATGGGCAGCACGGACAGGCCGCCGGCCACCACCCCCAACAAAGCCGGGCGCGGCACGCCGCTGACCCATAGCCCGAGGGCAGTCAGGATGCCCTGCACCACCGCCGTGCCGAGAAGGCCATAGACGACGCCGCGCACCGTGGCCCCGGTAACGTCGATCAACCGGTCCGCGCGCGCGCCGGCAATGCGGCGCAGGATGATGTGCAGCTTCAGCGCCAGCACGTCGCCCGAGGCATAGAAGAAAAACGCCGCGAACAGCGCCAGCAGAAACAACAGCACGCCATTGGCCAGACCAAGCAAAATGCCGAGGCCGAATTGCGCCGCGATACCGAAATACGGCTTGAAGAACGCCACCATCACCGACAGATCGGCCGCCCAGGTGTTCCACAGATCGCCGAGGGTTTGGCCGATCACCGGAATTTGGAACAGCCAGCCCGGCGCGTTTGGCAGCCCGGCTGCCAGCCAGTCCTGCAACACGTGCTGTAACTCGTTCACATCGTCGGCACCGCTCGGCGCCGCCAGAGCCATGGGCAGGACGACCACGACCGCGGTGATCGTCACCATCAACCCGGCCGTGGCGATGCGCCCCAGATGCAGGCGCACACGCAGCCATTCGAAGACGGGCCAGGTGGTGAAGGTAAGGATGGCGGCCCAGAGCAGCGCGGAGAGGAACGGGTACAGCACCAGCGTGCAGCCCACCGCCACGCCGCCCAGCAGCAGACCCATCAGCACGCGTTCGGCAGTCATCGGCGCGTTCTCCTGGCCGACAGCCTAAAGCATGATCGGCGGGAAGAGAAAGCCGGATCACGCTAGAAGGTTGTTTTCGAGGGATATTTCCGGGCGCCCACGCGGCCCAGGCGCGCTCCGGCCGGCCCCGCTCTGGCCAAGCGGGCCATGGGCAGCTAGCTTCCCGCGCCGCTATACCGGGGAGAAAGCAATCATGCCGCGCCTTGCCGCCAATCTGTCCATGATGTTCAACGAAGTGCAGTTCCTGGAGCGCTTCGACGCCGCCGCCCGCGCCGGCTTCAAGGCCGTCGAGTTCCTGTTCCCCTATGATTTCCCCGCCACCGAGCTGAAGCGGCGCCTGGACGATGCCGGGCTGACCCAGGTGTTGTTCAACATGCCGCCCGGCGACTGGGCCGGTGGCGAGCGCGGCATGGCCTCCCTGCCCGGCCGCGTCGCGGAATTCCGTGACGCCACCAAGAAGGCGCTGGATTACGCCGCGACGCTGAACTGCAAGCTGGTGCATTGCATGGCCGGCATCCCGCCCGCCGGCACGCAGCCTGTGACCGCGGCGGCGCTGTACGCCAGCAACCTCGCATGGGCGGCCGAACAGGCCATGGCGGCCGGCGTGAAGATCGTGATCGAACCGATCAACCATCGCGACATGCCGGGCTTCCACCTGAACACCGTGGAACAGGGCGCGGCGGTGGTCGACGCGATCGGCCGCGACCGGCTCGGCCTGCAATTCGACATTTATCACTGCCAGGTGACCGAGGGCGATGTCACCAAGCGGATGGAGGCTTTGCTGCCGGTGATCGCGCATATGCAGATCGCCGATGTGCCTGCCCGCAACGAGCCCGGCACCGGCGAAATCGGCTGGGAGTTCGTCTTCCGCAGGATCGACGAGCTCGGCTACCAGGGCTGGATCGGCTGTGAATACCGCCCCGCCGGCGACACGGTGGCGGGCCTCGCCTGGCGTGCCCGCTACGGCGTTTGACGTGCCGCGCACACTCTCGTTTTTCCTGTTCGGAGACATCGTCACATGAAGATCGGTTTCATTGGCCTGGGCGTGATGGGCCGCCCCATGGCGCTGAACCTGAAGGCCGCCGGGCATGAGCTGTTCATCCCCGATCGCCGCAGCCTGACCGCCGAGCTGCGCGCCGCCGCGACCGTGCTGGGCGACGCCGCCGCCGTGGCCGAGCAGGCCGAGGTGGTCATCCTGATGGTGCCCGACACGCCGGACGTGGAAGCCGCGCTGTTCGGGCCGCATGGCGTGGTCGAGGGGCTGCAGAAGGGCACGCTGGTGATCGACATGTCCTCGATCAGCCCGGTCGCCACCAAGGAATTCGCCCAGCGCGTGGCCAAGCTGGGCTGCGACTACCTCGATGCCCCGGTGTCCGGCGGCGAGGTGGGTGCCAAGCAGGCGACCTTGACCATCATGGTGGGCGGCGCCCCGCACGCCTTCGCCCGCGCCAAGCCGCTATTCGAGGTGATGGGCAAGAACATCACCCATGTCGGCGACGAGGCCGGCGCCGGCCAGGTATGCAAAGTGTGCAACCAGATCATCGTGGCGCTGAACATACAGGCAGTGGCCGAGGCGCTGACCTTCGCCCGCAAGGCCGGTGCGGACCCGGCCAAGGTGCGCCAGGCGCTGATGGGTGGCTTTGCCTCGTCGCGCATCCTCGAGGTGCATGCGGAGCGGATGATCAACCGCACCTTCGCCCCCGGCTTCCGGATCAAGCTGCATCAGAAAGACCTGAACCTCGCTCTGTCCGCCGCCCGCGACATGGGCATGGCCCTGCCCAACACCGCCATTGCCCAGCAAATGTTCTCGGTGGTCGCCGCGCATGGCGGCGCGGATCAGGACCATTCGGCTCTGGTTCAGGCGATCGAGGTGATGGCAAGTACCGAATCGTAACATAATGTAAAATTTTCTGTCATTCGATTCAAAGCGGGGTTGAATTAACCGGAATTTAGTCCGTAAGATGGGCCAGTCTAGGATTCTGAGACGGCGCTCTCGTTTTTCGGGCGCCGTCTTGATATGGGAGAGACCGTCTCATCATGCGCTTTACGGAAATCGGTCAGCAGCTTCGCGCCTATCG
>DASXIW010000224.1:0-21470 GCA_036497785.1 Acetobacteraceae bacterium
TGCGCGCAGAAGGCGGACCAGGGTCCTCCGGGGCCGGCCGACGAGGCCCAGCGCCGGGCGCAGCTGGCCGACCAGGGTCCTCCGGGGCCGGCCGACGAGGCCCAGCGCCGGGCGCAGCTGGCCGACCAGGGTCCTCCGGGGCCGGCCGACCAGGCTCAGCGTCGGGCGCAACTGGCTGACCAGGGTCCTCCGGGGCCGGCCGACCAGGCCCAGCGTCGGGCGCAGTTGGCTGACCAGGGTCCTCCGGGGCCGGCCGACCAGGCCCAGCGTCGGGCGCAACTGGCCGATGCCGGTCCGGTTGGCCCGGCCGACCAGGCCCAGCGTAGCGCGCAGTTGGCCTCGGCCGCGCCCTGTAACTAAGACTGCTCGCCTTAGGCGCCTGACGCCGTGCCCCCCGGGGGCGGCGTCAGGCGCGATGGAACTTCCGATCCACGCCGCCAATGTCGCGGGGATCGGAAGGTCCGCGCGGGTCGTCTCGCCATATGCTAGTCTACGAAACGGCGCTTTGCTCCGGATATGCTGGTCGTATCCTGACCCGGCTCGATAGGGTAGCCCATAGGAGAAGACACGTCATGTGGGGTGCATTCGCGGCCAAAATTGCCCGGTCGCTGCTTCTCGTTCTGGGTTTATGGATGCTCTCGCCGCAGGCCGGAGAGGCCCGCGAAGTGAATCCGGGCGAGGCCGATCTGGTGCAGCGCCTGCTGCCCGGCGTCGTTAACATCTTCATCCGCAAGACCGGCGAGCCTTCCGACACCCAGGCCGCCGCCGCCGACACGCCGGACCAGCAGGAGGGCGCGCTCAAGCGCTATTTCGGCTCCGGCTTCGTCATCGATCCGGATGGCCTGATCCTCACCAACCGCCATGTGATCGAAGGCGCGCGCCAGCTCATCGTCGGGTTCAGCGATGGCACCCGCGCTCTTGGGAGCGTGGTCGCCGCGGCCGGCGATGTCGATCTGGCGTTGGTCAAGGTGACCTCCAACCACAAGCTGCCGGTGCTGACACTCGGCGACAGCGACAAGGTGCGCGTGGGCGACCCCGTGCTGGCCATTGGTGATCCCTGGGGCCTCGGCACGTCGGTCAGCGCCGGCATCGTCAGCGCCCTCAATCGCGACATCAACGACAGCGCCTTCGACAATTACATCCAGACCGACGCCGCCATCAACCACGGCAATTCGGGTGGCCCGTTGGTGAATGATAATGGCGATGTCATCGGCATCAACTCGGCGCTGTATTCCGATATCGCCAATGGCGGCTCGATCGGCCTTGGTTTCGCCATTACCTCCAACGAAGCGAAATTCATTGTCAACCGGCTGCTGAAATATGGCCGGGTCAAGGCCGGCTGGATCGGCGTGACGCTGCAGGACATGACACCGCTGCTCGCCGATCTGTTCGGCAAGCCGGGCCTGACCGGCGCGATCGTCACCTCGGTCACGCCGGGCGGGCCCGCGGCGAAAGCAGGCATTCAGGAAGGCGACGTGATCGAGCGCATCGATTCCTCGCGGCCGTTCGGTGCACGCGAAGGTATGCGCACGATCGCCATGGTGCCGGTGGGCAACACCGCCCATCTGACGGTGTGGCGCGACGGTACGGAGAGCAATGTCGACGTCGTCGCCAACGAAACCCCCGGCCATGATCATGCCGACAACGCAGCCCCGCTGCTGAACCAGTCCATCATGGGCGGTCTGCAACTCTCCGCGATTACCGAGCAGGACCGGCGCATGTATAATTTCAGCTCCGATCAGACCGGCGTGTTAGTCAAAGGCGTCACCAATGACGTCTTCACCGGCGATCGCTCCCTCATCCCAGGCGACTTGATCCTGCGCGTGCAGGATACGCCGGTCGCGACCCCGGACGACGTGCATAAACGCATCGCCGAAGCCTGGGCGAAGGGCCATGCTTTGGTGGCGCTGCTGGTCAAAAGCCGTGACGGCCAGAACTGGATGCCGCTGCGTATCTCGAGCATGAAGGCGCCGACTCATAGCAACACGACTTCAAGCGCAACCAACGCGCCATAACAAAAACGGGTAAAAGTTTTTTGGTTCTTTTTTTCAAAAAAGAACAAGAGTTTTAAGACCTTCCTTTTTGCAAAAAGAAGCAAAAAACTCTTATCCAATAAGGATGTTACTCTGCCGGCAATGTGATTGCCCTGTCTTCCGAGCGTTCGAAGCGGGCGAGGAAGCGCAGCAGGTAATACGCCCCTTTCAGCATCAGGATCGGCCCCTTGGCGCGCCAGCCGATGCGCAGATTGCCGGCCAACAGGGTGATCATGCCGTCGCGCATGCGCAGCCGGTTGCTCGGCGCCATGAACATGCCGCGCAGCACGGGATCGTTGATGCGGTAGATCAGCCAGGACAGGTTCTCCATCCCCTCGCGCAGCAGCACCTCGGCGCGCCGGGCCGCAGCGCGCCCGGCGGCGGGGTTCTTCAGCCACGCGCAGGCGACATCGGCGCCCAGTTCGCCCGCCGTCATCGCCAGCAGCACCCCGCTGGAGAACACCGGATCGACGAAGGCGAAAGCATCGCCGATCATGAAAAACCCTTCGCCCCACGCGCTGTCCGCGCAGTACGAGTAGTTGCCGGTGCTGTGGATGTCGGAGATGCGCTCCGCCCCCGCCATGCGTGCGGCCACGCTGGCGCTGGCGAGTAGCCGCTCGGCGAATAATTCCCCGGTCGTGCCGGTGCGGCCGCGCCAGGCGGACTGGTCGCCCACGAAGCCCACGCTCATCACGTCGCCGGGCAGCGGGATCATCCAGAACCAGCCATCATCCACCAGATGCACGGTGATAAAGCCGGCAAGTTCGCCCTCTCGCCGCGCCACGCCACGGTAATGGGCGTAGGCGGCGGCGGTGGTGTTCTGCTTGTTGGCGCGCCTGGTCTTCAGCCGGCCCGCCATGAAGCTGTCGCGGCCGGAGGCATCCAGCACGAAACGCGCTGCGTAGATCCGCTTGGTTCCGTCGGCATTCTCGGCGGTTACCCGCGCAGGGCCGGCATCGGGCGCGAAGGCGATGTCGGTCGCCCGGCTGCGTTCCACGGTGCGCGCGCCCTTCGCCCGCGCATTGGCGAACAGGGCGGCGTCGAATTCGGCGCGCGGCACCTGGAAGGAATAGGTGTAGCTGGGGTTCAGCGAATTGGCGAAAGGGAAGGCCACGCTTTCGCCGGTGGCATCGGAGACGAATTCCGCGCCGGGCTTCAACACCCCCATGGCGCGCACCTGATCCGTCAGGCCCAGCCGCGCGATGATCTCCATGTTCCGGGGCAGCAGCGACTCGCCGATATGGAAGCGCGGATGCGCCGCCTTCTCCAGCATCACGACGGCCAGGCCGCGCTCGGCGAGCAGCGCGGCAGCGGTGCTGCCGGCCGGCCCCCCGCCTATCACCAGCACATCGCACGCTTCCGTCATGGGGCAGGCTTCCGTCATGTGGCCCGTCCTCTTAGATCATGCCGCCATTGATGCCGATTGTCTGACCCGAAATATATCCTGCCTTGTCGGAGGCGAGGAATCCAACCAGATCCGCCACCTCATCGGCCCGTCCCGCCCGCTTCATCGGCACGATCCGCGCGATGGCGGCCGCATCCATCACCGCATCCGCGGCGGGCGAGGCGATCACTCCGGGGGCGACGGTGTTCACGGTGATGCCACGGCTGGCCACCTCGCGCGATAGCGAGCGCACCGCGCCCTCCAGCCCCGCCTTGGCCGCGCCGTAATTGGCCTGACCGCGATTGCCGAGCTGTGCGGTGACGGAGGAGAGCGCGATTATGCGCCCCCAGCGCGTGGCCATCATGGGCAGCAGCAATGGCTGGGTGACGGCGTAAAACCCGGTCAGCGACACGTCGATCACCCCGCGCCACTGGGTTTCGGACATGCCGGCCATCGGCACGTCGTCATGCGTGCCGGCATTATGCACCAGCACCTGCGGCACGCCCGCCGCCAGCAACGGCGCGAGGGCGGCGGCGGTCGCGGCAATATCGGTCAGGTCGCAGGCCAGCGCATCGGCGGACAGCCCTGCCGCCCGCAGCGCGGCGGCCAAAGCTTCGGCCGCCATGTGGTTGCTGTGCGCATGCACGGTCACGTGCAGCCCGTCCCCCGCCAGCCGGCGGCAGATCGCCTTGCCCAGCGGGCTGGCGCCGCCGGTGACCAGGGCCCGCTTCACGCCCGGAACACCACGATGCCGCGCCCCTCCAGCAGACACAGCCTGGCGGAGGAGAATAACTGAAAGCCGTAGATGATGCCGCTCGGATCGGCATGCTCCATGCGCGCCGCCACCGTCAGCACGCCATGGCCCGGGTCGTCCAGCCGCTCGATACGAAAGATCAGGCCGCGCAGGGCCGCGACATAGCCGGGCGGCTGTGGCGCGCAGCCGCCGCGCAACGCGCCGTGCAGTGCCGCGGCCTGCAGCCCATATTCCACGCCGCACACCGCATGCAGCCGGCCGTCCCGCCGCAGCGGATTGGCGGGATCGAGATGCGAAGCGCTGCGGCAGTCTATTTCCCGCTCGGACCAGCCGGCCACGCTGTCAAGCAAGCACATCGCGCCGTGATGCGGAATCAGCGCCTGTATGGCGGCGCGATCTAGCACGGCGTCGCCGTGACATCGACGCGCCCGTCCAGCGATTCCAGGCACAGATGGTCCGGCACGCCCAGCGCCAGCGTCTCCAGCAGCCGCAGGATGCGGGCCACCGGGTTGGCCGTGCTCAGCGCGGCCAGGCCGACATGGCGCGGCGTGGCGCGACCGGCCGGGCAGGGCGCGTCCGCATAGTCGATCCCCAGCCGGGCCAGGGCATGCGGCACCGCCTCCGGGGTCAGCACCAAGGCCGCGCCGAACACCGCCCCCACCGGCCGACGCTCATGCAGCGGCTCCGGCATCGGGCAATCGAACAGGGACAGCAGCACAGGCTTGCCCAAGGAATGCGCCTCGGCCGCCGCCTGCAGCAGCCCCGCGGCGGCGGTGCAGTCGTGGCAGCCAATGCAACTCGCCGCCTGGGAAGACCCGGCGCCGATCGACCAATAGCCGGCGGCGGCGTTGTGCACGGAATTGTGGAACTGCGTCGGCGAGACGGCACCAAGCGGGTCGGTCAGCGCGTCCATGATGGCATTGATGGTCACGCCGTCGCCATTGGCGCTGCCGAAGATGCTGCGTAGGGAGGCCGGCGGCGCGCCATGCATGTCGGCGGCCTGCTGGGCCACGGACAGTGCCAGCCGCGTCACCTGGCCGGCGCGCCGCCGCTCATTGGGGGCCAGCATGGCGGGCGGTGGCAGCAATGGCGGCGCCGGCACATAAGCCTGCCGGCCGGCCAGCACCGGCACGCTCGCCGCCCACCCATCCAGGCCCGGCCCGCAAATCGCCACACCGCCGACCCACACGTCGATCATGCGAGCGCGCCCAGCAGCAGCGAGCAGTTAATGCCACCGAAGCCGAAGGAATTGCTCATCACCCGGCGCACGGGCGCGGCAACATTCTCGGTCAGCACGCGGGCGCGGAACGCCGGGTCGGGCTCGGTCACGCCAAGGCAGCCCGGCATGAAGCCATGGCGGATACACAGCGCGCCGATCACCGCCTCGACGATGCCGGACGCGCCCAGCGTATGCCCGGTCCAGCCCTTGGTGGAACTTACCGGCACATCGCCCCCGAACACGGCGAGGGCGGCCACATCCTCCATCGCGTCGTTCGCCTTGGTGCCGGTGCCATGCAGGTTAACGTAATCCACCGCCGCCGGCTCCAATCCGGCCCCGGCAAGCGCCCCGCGCATGGCGCCGATGGCGCCTGCACCCTGCGGATCGGGGGCAGACATGTGATAGCCGTCGCTGGTCGCGCCATAGCCCAGCAGGCCAACCGGCATCTGCCCGTCATCCTCCGCCGCGCCGGCGCGTTCCAGCAGCGCGAATCCTGCCGCCTCGCCGATCGAAATGCCGGCGCGATTTGCATCGCAGGGGCGGCAGGGCGTGGGCGAGATCAGGCCGAGGGCGGCGAACCCGCTCAGCGTCATGTCGCACAGGCTGTCGGCCCCGCCTACCACGGCGGCGTCGCACAGCCCGCTGCGGATCAGATGCGCGGCGTCGATGAAGCTGCGCGCGCTGGAGGCGCAGGCGGTGGAAATGGTCAGCGCCGGGCCGCGCAGGCCCAAAGCCGCGCGCACGAAGCGGGGCAGGGCGAACAGATCCTGGGTGTTGGCGAAGTCGAAATCCTTGGGCAGCGCCCCGGTCGCGGGATCGCGGCGGCGATACGCCTCCTCGCCGGTGCGGATGCCGGCGGTGCTGGTGCCCAGGATAACGGCGATGCGGCCGGCGCCATAACGCTCCCGCGCGGCTGCCACTTTGTCCGTGAAATTGTCGCTGCGCAGCGCCATGTCGGCCAGCCGGTTGTTGCGGCAGTCGAAGGGGCGCAGCGCGTCGGGCAGGCGATGCTGCGCCAGCCCGTCCACCTCGCCGATATACCCGAAAGGCCCCTCGGCAGGCCGCAGCCTATGGCGGCGCGCGCGCAGCTCCTCCAGCGTGGGTTGCGTGCCTAGGCCTAGGGCGCTGGCGACGGTCATGGCGGTCATCGCCAAAGGTTGCATCACGCGACGCTCCCCCGGGCTGGCGCGGGGCCGGCGAACAGGAAGGCGAACACGATGCAGGCGAAGGCGCCGCAGGCGACGGTCAGGCCGATATCGCGCAGCAGCGGCGTGTGGCAGAAGGCCAGCAGGCCGAAGGTCAGCAGGGTCATTGCGTTGCAGGTCACCAAAGTACGCAGGGTGCGCGCGCGCTCCTCATCGTCGAGCTGGATGCGGGCGAAGAACAGGGCATAGTCCAGCCCCACACCGGCGGCGAATTGCAGGGCCACGATGTGGATCAGCGACAGGCGTTGGCCGGCCAGCGTCAGCACGGCGATGGTCACCACCCCGGCCGCCGCCAGCGCCAGCAGCACCCGCGCCACGCGCCATGGGTCGCGCAGGCCGATGGCGAGGGCCAGCAGCACGGCCGCGCCGCCAAAAGCGAGCCAGCGCCAGGCCTGCGCGGTATAAAAGCCGACAATGCCGTTGGTCTCGCTGCGGATATCGACATAGACGGCATTCTGCATTCCCCGGAAGGCGGCGGCGAATCTGGCGGCATCGTTGACGCGTTGCGGCACCACCAGCCCGTACCAGCCGCCGTCGCGCTGGAACAGCAAGGGCTGCAACCGGGCGGCGATCAGCGGGTTGCGGATATCGGCCAGCGCCAGCGGGGCCATGGCGCGGCTGGCCGCCACATCGGCCAGGAACGGCGCGAACGCCTCGGGCCGGAAGGGCAGGCCCTGGGCCGCCTCGGTCAGGCGCGCGCGCAGCGTGGCGTCGTCCGGCAAGGCGGCGATGCGGGCCTGCTGGATGGCGATGCTGGGCAGGAAACGGACGGCCAGATCCGCGCCATCGATCGCGCCATCCTTCTGCAGCCCATCGATCACGGGCAGAATCTGTTCCTCCTGTCGCAACACCGCCTCCGCACTGGCGCCGCGCAGCATCACCACCTGCCCCACATCTGGCGCGCCGATCTCCGAGCGCAACGCGGTATCGAGATCCCGCGCCTGTCGCGGTATCGGGCTCAGATTGGCGAGGTCGCGTTCCAGCAGCGGCGGATGCGCGATCAGCACGATGATCGCGGCCAGAACCGGCACGAGCCCCCAAACCCGCCAGTGGCGCAGATGCTCGGCGCGCAACACGCGGCCAGGCTCGCCGGCGGAGACCGGGGCGAGGTCGGCGGCCACGATCAGCCGGGGCAGGATCCAGCGCGTCGCCGCCGCCCCCGCCAGCACGCCGGTCACCGAGAACACGCCAAGCTGGGAGATGCCGGGAAAGCCCGAGAACACCATGCCGGTGAGCCCGAGCGCAGCACTGGCCACCGCCAGGTTGAAGCTGGCGCCGATGCGCCGCAGCGTGCCGCCGGCCGCCTCCGCCTGCTTGCGATGGCCGATCAGCAGCACGGGGTAATCCACGATCACCCCGAGCATGGTCATGCCGAAGCCGAAGGTGATGCCATGCACGAAGCCGAACACAATCTGCACCGCCAGCGCGCCGGCGGCGATGCTGAGCATGATCGGCACGGCGATCACACCCACCACCCATAGCGAGCGGAACCGCCACAGCAGCAAGGCCGCGATCAGCACCGCGGAAACGGTGGAGAGCAGCCGCACATCGGCGCGAATGCCGTCCGCCGCCTCGCGCGCGAACACGGCGGGGCCGGTCACCAGCAGCCGCGCCGGGCCCGGATGCGTCCCCGCGAATGCCGCGCGGATGGCGGCATCGGCGGCGTCCTGCCCGGCGAGGTCGAGCCCGGCGGCGCGGCTGCGCGCCAGCAGCATGGCACGATCGCGATCGGCGGCAAACCATACCCCGTCAACCGTGCGAATCCGGCTCTGCCCGAGCCAGGTCTTGGCGAGATCGAGAAACGCGCCGGGCGGGTCGGCCAAACCATAGCGCACCGCGAGCGGCGCCGCTGAGGACTGCATCTGCGCCAGCAGCCCCTGCAAATCCTGGCGCAGCGCGTCGGTGGTGAAGGCGGCCGGCGTGGTGACGCCCGACAGCAGATAGCGATGCGCGAGCAGGAACTGCTCATCGGCCGAATCCAGCACCTGCGCGCCGTTATTGACGAAGGCGAACTGGGCCGATCTGTCCAGACCCTCGGCGAGGCCCCGGCTGATGCGGGCGAGTTCGCCCGGCGGCGCGCCTTCCACGGCGGCCAAAATCAGGTTGGTGCCGGCCCCGCTGCGCAGCTCCTGCAGCATCAGCCGCGCCGCGTCGGTGCGGCCCTGCGGTAGGAAATCGGCGATGTCGCTGCGCACGTTAATGAAGCGGGACACGGCGGCGCCGATCAGCAGCGCCGCCAGCAGCGCCAGCAGGATCGGGGCCGCGCGCCGCATGCGGCCAGCGGTGTTCATGCTGCAAGCCTCACGGCGCGGGGGCGATCGTCATCGTCTGCGTGTCGCCATTGGCCTGGGTGATGCGGATGGTCCGGATATCGGTGTCCGTCCCATCGATCGCGACATCGTGTAGAAGGCGCTGCACCGGCGGCTCGGTCGGCCCCAGCGCCAGATGCCAGGATTCCAGCGTGCCGCTTGCCGTCACCTGGTAATGCTTGCGCAGCATGGCGAGATCGCCCGAGAGCGGGCCGCGCACCGCATCCACCAGCGCCTCGATCTCCGGCTGGCTGTCCAGCGAAATCAGGCGTTCGGCCCGGTTGGCGGGCGTGTCGCGCAGCGTGTCGCCTTGCACCGTCAGGTTCTCCGGCAGCGGTCCGGTGGTCATCTTCTGCAGGAAGGATGGGCGCTGGTACAGCAGCCAGCCCTGGCTTTGCAGGTCGCTGGTCAGCGCCGCGAAATGGCGATCCTCGGTGAAGGTCGCCCGCCGTTGCGGGATGGCCGCCAGCCGCGCCATCAGCGCCGTCAGCAGGCCGGGATCAGGGGTGGTGTCCTGTGCCCGCGCCGCTCCCGGCGGCAACAGCGCCAGGCCCAGCGCCAGGAACAGCGCCGTCAACGCCGCCGGCGCCGATCTGCCGGGATGAAGCTGGCGCATATGGCGTATTCTCCCAGAACGGAAAGAAATTGAACCAGTTGAACGGATGGCGGCGGCATTCCACCGCCAGCCCGGCGGCGAAGCGCTCCACGCAGTTGCGCAATGCCTCCGCCCGCGTGGCGCGGGGCAGGCGGATGCGATCCGCGAATGGCTCGAACCGCACCTCGTAGCGGCGGGTGCCGGTGCGTATGCCATAGAACAGCAGCACCGGCGCATCCAGGCTGGCCACGGCGATGAACGGGCCGGTGGGGAATTGCGCCGGACTGCCCAGGAAATCCACGGCGATCAGCTTGCCGCCGCCGGCCGCGCGATCGGCCAGCATGCCCACCATCTCGCCCGCCGCAAGCGCGTCGCGCACCGCCAGCATGCTTTCGGGCCGGCCGATTTCGATGATCGCGTCGCGCATCACCGGGTCCAGCCCTTCCAGTATCTGCGTCACGGCGCCGGTGTTGCGGCGATACATCAGCGGGCGCACCCGCACCGGGGCATGCCGGCCGATGATGCGCAGCACTTCGAAACTGCCGAAATGCGCCCCCAGCAGCACGCAGCCGCGACCCTGCGCCAGCACCGATTTCAGCAGATCGAGGCCTTGCAGCTCGATCTCGAACCCGTCCATCCGGTCGGTCAGCAGGAACACGCGCTCGAAGATCACCGCCGCGAAAGTGAAGATATGCCGCAGCACCTCCATCGGCCCCGCATGGCCCGTGGCGCGGCGGAGGAAATCGCGGGAGGCGCGCCGCGCGGCGCCGGAGCTGGCGAAAAAATACAGCGCGATCGGAAACAGCAGCAGCCGCCCCGCGCGCCAGCCGAGATGCAGCATGATCCACAGCATCGCCCGCAGCAGGCTCTGGCTGCCGCGCTCGCGCTGGGTGTCCCAGAGCGTGCTGGGCATACGCCTAGCCCAGCTGGCCGCGCAGCACCACGGCCCCGTCGACGGTGCAGGCGAAGGCGATGCGTGACTCAGTCGGTCTGCAATGCACGGCCACCTCCTGCTCTGGCCGCACGACTGCCAGAAATTTGGCCGAAACGAGGGGCGGCATCGGCCCGTCCGCCACTGCCGCGCGGATCAGCTCCAGCGCATGGTCCAGCAACACCACACCGGGCACGATGGGATGGCCCGGGAAGTGGCCGGGCAAGGCGGGATGGCTGGCCGGAACGCTGAAACGCCCGGCATGCAGCGGCGGCAACCCTGCCCCGAATTCGCTCAATCCCCCTCTGTCCCGGCCATCAGCCGCGCCGTGGCGGCGCGGGTCAGCTTGCCCAGCTCGTTGCGCGGCAGGCTGTCCAGCTTCACCACCCGGCGCGGCAGAAACACGGGTTCGATCTGCCGGCGCAGATCGGCCAGTATGTCCTCGGCCGAGCGGTCTGGCGCCACGACGAAAGCCAGCAGCCGCGCGGCCGGCCGGCGGTCGAGATCGTCCGGCACCACGAACACACCGTCCTTCACCCCCGGAATCCGCCCCAATATCCGGTTCAGCCCGGCCAGGGAGGCGCGCCTTCCGCCCAGCTTCACCAGGTCGTCGGCGCGGCCGAGCAGGCGGAAATGCGTGGCATCCAGCAAATCCAGCCGGTCGGTCAGCAGGATCGGCCCGGCGGGGGGGGCAACCACCAGCGTGCCTGCGCCATCCGCCGGCTGTTCCAGCCGCACCGTGTCGTAAGTGGTCCAGACATCGCCGGAGACGGTGCGCCGGCTGGCCACCGACCCCGTCTCCGTGGCGCCGAAAATCTCCAGCACATGCACGCCGAACCGCGCCTCCGCCGCCGCCGCGAGGCTGGCATCCATCGGCGCGGTGGCGGAGATGATGGCGGATAAAGGCGGCAGCGCGATGCCCGATTCCACCAGCGCGCGAAGCTGCAGCGGCGTGGTGACCAGGGTGCGCGGCGCCGGCACGGCCCGCAAAGCCTCCGCGATGTCGGCCGGGTAGAAGGCCGGGCCGCACCAGGTGCTGGCGGTGGCAAGCAGCGGCAGCAATACGGTCGTCTCGAACCCATACATGTGCTGCGGCGGCACGGTGCCGACGATCGAGCCGGGGCTGTCCGGCACCATGCCGAAACGCTCGCCGAAATCGAAGCTGCGCGCGGCCAGCACACCCCAGTGCTTGGCGTTGCCCACCGGCTCCCCCGTGCTGCCGGAGGTGAACACGATGGCGACCTGCTGGTCGGCCGGCACAAAAATCGGCGGCACCGCGCCGGCCGGCGCTTCGGGCGGCAGCGCAAAGCACGCGTGGCGCGACGTGCCCGCGCAGCTGGGCTCCTCGCATACCGATGCCGCGCCCCCGAACCGCTCGGACAGCCGCGCCAGCGGCCCCGGCGAACGATCCGCGCTCAGCAGGCTGATCTGCCCGCGCAGCGTCGCGGCGGCCAGCGCCACGGTGAAGTGATACCGGTCCTGGCACAGATTGATCAGATACGCCCCATCCGGCAGGCTTTCCGACAAAACGCGCACATCGCGCAGGAAATGCCGCACCGTGAGGGCCGCGCCGCGCCGGCGGAACAAGATGTCGTCGGGGGCGCGGGCGACCAGGGGAATGGCGCCCGGATTGTTCATTTTCGGTTGCTCTCGACGAACCGGGCGAGGTTGCGCAACGAGGCGAAGATCTGCCCGTTCCTCTCGTCATCGGCCTTCATCTCAATGCCGTAGCCGCGTGAAATCGCCAGCACCAGCTCCAGCGCGTCGATGGAATCAAGTCCCAGACCTTCGTTGAACAGGGGAGCGTCGGGTTCGATCGTGTCGGAAGCGGCTTCGAGTTGGAGCGTATCGACGATGAGACGAGCGATCTCCTGCTCGAATGGTTGCTGCGGCATGCAAGGCACCTCGGTATGCCAGCCCGGGACGCGCAGGCTGACGGTATGCAAGCTGTGGTATACGCGAAATGGCGCGTATGCGAAGCAAGACGGTCACCCGATGTATGGCAGAGACTTCGCGGCGCTGGAAGAACATGCTCTACCCCCGCCCGGTCAACGCAATGCGGCAAGGGAGCCGGATGGGATGAAGGCGGCCCGCCCGCTGGGCTGGGCGGCGGTGTTGGCCACACCGCTGCTGGTACACCTGGCTCTGGCCACCGGCCGTCACGTGCCCGTGGCGCTGGCCCTGGCGGCGATCCAGCTGGCGCTCGGCGCCGTGCTGGCCATGCGGCGCTGGCGCTGGGCGCGGTTCTGCCTCGCCCCGGCCCTGGCGTTCATCGCGCTGCTGGTGTGGGCATTGCCGACGTGGTGCGCGCCGGACGAGGTGCTGAAGCTGCAATCCGGCCTGTCGCACGGCGCCATCTACGGGGGCCTGCTGATACTGTTCGGCCGCTCCCTGCGGCCCGGCCGCCAGCCATTGGTCACCGCCCTCGCCGCGCGCATCTCCGGCCCGCTCTGCGCCCGCAGGCTGGCCTATACAAGGCGCGTCACGCAAGCCTGGTGCCTGTTTTGCGTCTGCCAACTCGCCACCTCCGCCACTCTGTGCGCCTTCGCGCCGGCCGAGACCTGGTCGCTCTTCGTCAACGTGCTCGATTTGCCCCTGCTATGCCTGATGTTCGCCGGGGAATACGCGCTGCGCTGCTGGTTGTTCCGTGGCGAGCGCCATGCTTCGCTCGGCGATGGCATTCGCGCTTTCGCCCGGCGCAACGCCGCGACTGGCGATGCACGCTGAACCGCGCAATCCTCGCTGGTCCCCCGCGCTGCGCGCCTCCGCCGGCCTGCACGTCGCCGCCCTGGCCGCCGCCGCCGCGTTTCCCGCCGCCTGGCCCTGGCTGCTCGGTGGGGTCGTCGCGAACCACGCCGTGCTCGGCGCCGCCGGCATGTGGCCGCGCAGCCAATTGCTCGGCCCCAACCTCGTCGCCCTGCCACCCGGCCACACCGCCCGGCGCGAAGTCGCCCTGACCTTTGACGACGGCCCGAACCCCGCCGTAACCCCCGCCGTGCTCGACCTGCTCGACCGCCACGGCGCCACTGCCAGCTTCTTCTGCATCGGCCAGCAAGCCGCTAAACACCCGGACCTGCTCCGCGACATCGTCGCACGCGGCCATCGCGTGGAAAACCACAGCCAAACCCACCCCAACAGCTTCGCCTGCCTGCTTCCCGCCGGCCTCGCCCGCGAAATCGGCACCGCCCAGACAACCCTGGCCACACTAGCGGGGCAGGCCCCCCGCTATTTCCGTGCCCCCATGGGCCTGCGAAACCCCATGCTGCAACCCGTCCTGGCGCGCCTGGGCCTGCACCTCGCCGCCTGGACCCGCCGCGGCTATGACGGCGTGAACGGCGAGGCCGACACGGTGCTCCAACGCCTCGTCACCGGCGTCGCCGCCGGCGACGTGCTGCTGCTGCATGACGGGCGCTGCGGGCGCACCCGCGACGGGCAAGCCCTGGTGCTGGCCGTTCTGGCGCGATTGCTCGAACGCTTGGGGGATTTGGGGTTGAAGGGTGTTGCGTTGCCGGTGACGGAAGGCCAGGGCGCTGCCCTGGACCCGGTCAAGGCGGAGCCTTGACAACCCAGGACTTTCTTGTTGCCACAGCCATCTCGACTTTTGGGGGGCGAAGCCAGCAATCACATGGATGTCGCGGCATTGCCGTTTCAAAGGCCTGCGGCGCAAGTACGAAGGAACGCCGAGGGTTGTCGCCACTCCAAGAGAGTAATGGATTGTCAAGGCTTCTGCCTTGACCGGGTCCAGGGCAGAGCCCTGGCCTTCCTTCCCTGTCGCGCCCGCACAAGCGAAGGCAGTCGTCGAAGCATGCCCGCCATCAGCCGTGCATGCATCCAACTCAGCAGCAGGTTGTCGCGCCCGTATTGAAAATGCGACACGCCCCCCTGGTCGGCGCGCAGGTAGCGCACGGGTGCCGGCAGGTTGATCACCTCCGCGCCTTGCCAGCATAGGCGCACGGCGGCTTCGGGATCGAAGTCGAAGCGGCGCATCCAGCGTGTGTCGCGCATCACTGTGATCAATCCGTCGATCGGGTAGACGCGAAAGCCGGAGAGCGAGTCGCCGATGCCGGCCCAGAGCGTTTCCAGATTCGCCCACCAGTTGGAGATACAGCGGCCGCGCACGCGCAGGGTGGGGGCGGAGGCGTCGAAGACCGGCTGGCACAGCACTATCGCTTTTGGCGCGGTGATGGAGGCGGCCATGAAGGTCGGGATCTGTTCGGTCGGGTGCTGGCCGTCGGCGTCCATGGTCAGCACGTGGGTGAAGCCGGATTTGCGGGCTTCCAGCAGGCCGTGCAGGATCGCGGCACCTTTGCCCCGATTGCGCGGCAGAGCCAGGATGCGCAGGCCGGGATCGTCGCGCGCCATGTCGCGCAATCCCGCTTGGGTGTCGTCGGTGCTGCCGTCGATCACCACCCAGACCGGCTGCCAGAACCGCCTGGCGTCGCGCACCGTCTGGAAGACGAGGCGGCCGGTATTGTAGCTGGGAATGAGGACGAGATGGGTGGACGAGGCCGAAATCATTCTGTCCCCGTCATGGTATCACGATCATGCTGTCACGATCATCCACTTCGGCGCAGTGCCGGCGGGTCCGGGGTCAGTTGGTCGTGGTAGTAATGTTCCAGATTGGTCATGAAACCATGCGTGTCGGGCGGCACGTCGAAACGCTCGCCCAGCCGGGCGCGCAGCACCAGCGGCAGTTCCGGCTTGCGGAACAGCGGCCAGCCCTTGCCGAGATAGCCTGAACTGCTCTCGATGAACACGGTCTGCACCGGCGCGCCGGCTTTGCGCGCCATCAGCAGGAAGCCGCCCTTGAAGGAGTCCACCGGCGGTTGGGAGGTGCGGGTGCCTTCGGGAAACACCAGCAACTGATGGCCGTCGCACAATTCGTCGATCGCCCGCTTGATCAGGTTCAGCGGTGCGTCGTTGCGGATATAGCCGGCCAGGCGCGCGCCGCCGCCCAGGAACGGGTTGTCCCAGATCGAGGCCTTGGTGATGCAGACCACCCGGGGCAGCCGGGAGACCACCAGCACCGCGTCGAGTAGGGAAGGGTGATTGGGGGCGATCACCAGCGGCCCCGCATCGCGCAGCGCGTCCAGCGCACGCAGATCGCAGCGGAAGATGCCCAGCCTCTCCATCACCGCGATATACAAGCGGAACCCGGCCATGATGGCGAACTGGCCGCAGCGTGCGCCCTGGGGGCGCGGCATGATGCGGTAAAGCACCCCGGCCGGCAGGCTCCAGAGCAGGCAGAACAGCCCGAACAGGAACAGCCCGACATAGAACATGGCGTAGCTGCCCACGCGCCGCGCCGATCTCGCCAGCCTGCTCATCAGTGGCGTGCCGGGGCCGGCATCCGCGCCACATCTCCCGCCGGCAAGGAGGTCCACATCCATTCGCCTCCTCCCTCGAGGCCGATAGCGTACGGCCCGAGGGACACGTAGCGGAGACATCATGGCAGAGAAAGCGATTTCTGGCGTGGTTTCCAGGCGCGGAATGAAACGCCGTTGGACCGGGCTCAGCTTGTGCGCAAGGCGGCCAGACTGGCGCCGGCGCCGATCAGCAGGCTGCCGCTGACCCGATTGCGCAGCCGACCATGCCGCGCCAGCACAAAGCGCGCCCGGCCTGCGAGCAGCGCCCAGCCACTGTCGATAACCAGGGCGATGATCAGAAATGTCACGGACAGAATGCCGAGCTGGGGAACCGGATCATGCGCGGGGCTGACGAATTGCGGAAAGAACGCACCGTAGAAAAACAAGGTCTTCGGGTTGGTCAGCGAGACGACCAGCGCACGCAGATAGATGGCGCGGCGGGATTTCGGCTCCGGCCGCGCCGCCATGAGATCCACCGGCGCCGCGCGCCACTGCGCGATGCCGAGATAGAGCAGATAGGCCACCCCGATCCACCGCACCCATTCGAACCACATCCCCATGGCGTGCAGCATCCCGGCCATGCCCAGCGAGGTCAGGGCAAGCTGCACCACCATGGCGGAGGACGTGCCGACGACGGTCAGCAGACCGTAGCGCGGGCCGTGGGCGACGCTGTTGGCGACGATCAGCGCAACATTGGGGCCGGGAATCAGCATCAGCACGGCGACGGCCGCGACGAAGCCCAGGAACAGATGCGGATCGATCATCATGGTCTCCGGAGGGGGCGAACGAGGATCGATGTTATCGCCCGAACGCCGGCTGCGCCGATAAAAATATCAGGCCTTCGCTTGTCGGCGCCGCCCCGCCAATTCCCGCAGATTGAACGCCCCGATCGCCTGCCCGGCAAGCCCATATGCCAGCATGCCGCCGCCGACCATGGCGCCCAGCCCCACCCAGCGCAGCAGGCCGCCGTATGCCACGGGCATGAAGACGACCCGGTTCAGCACCAGAAGTGCCGCGACCATGGCCAGGCCGGCGATCACCATGCGGGGCACGCTGCGCAGCAATTGCGCGTCGATGGCAAGGTAGCCGCGGCGGAGCAGCAGGCCGGCGAGCGCCGCCACGTTCAGCCAGGCGGCGACGGAGGAGGCCAGCGGCGGGCCCATATGCTGCAGCGGCACCATGAACAGCAGGTTCAACACCAGGTTCAGCACCACGGCGGCGGTGCCGATCTTCATCGGCGTGCCGGTATCGCCACGGGCGAAGAAGCCGGAGACGAGGAGCTTGACCATCACGAAAGCGGGCAGCCCGGTGCCGAAAGCCGCGAGCGCCTGGCCGGTGAGCGTGACGTCATGCGGCGTCATGGCGCCACGGCCGAACAGCACGGCGACAATCGGGCGGGGGATGGCGAGCAAAGCGAGCGCGGCCGGCAGGGTGACGGCGAGCGCGTATTCCAGCGAGCGGTTGAGCGTGCCGATCGCGGCCTCGCTCTGCCCGGACAGCGCCTGGCGGGAGAGGGTGGGCAGCAGGGCGGTGCCGACGGCAGTGCCGATGATGGCGAGCGGAAGCTGGTTCAGGCGGTCCGCGTAGTTCAGCACCGAAACCGTGCCGTTGGGCAGTAGCGAGGCGATCAGCGTGTCAATGGCGAGATTGAGCTGCACCACCCCGGCGCCGAGCAGGCCCGGCCCCATGCGCCGCAGCAGCAGGCGCATTTGCGGGGTGAGGCGCGGGCGATGCAGGCGCAGCCGCATGCCGGCGCGCCGCACCGCCCAGACAACGAGGGCGAGCTGGAAGACGCCGGAGACGCTAAGCCCCCAGGCGGCGGCGTGGCCGACGGTGGGCACCAGCCCGGCAAGGCCGAGCATGAAGCCGATGGAGGTGACGTTATAGATCACCGGTGCGGCGGCAGCGGCGGCGAAGCGGTCCATGCCGTTCAGCACGCCCGACAGCAGGGCGGTGAGGCAGATCAGCGGCATGTAGGGGAAAGTGATCCGTGCGAGATCCACCACCAGCGCGAATTTGGCGGGATCGCTGGTGAAACCGGCGGCGAAGACCGTCATCACCGCCGGCATGAACAGCTCGAATACGAGTGTCAGGCCGATCAGCCACGCCGCCATGGCGGCAGTGGCCTCCTCGGCGAATTTTTGCGCGGCCTCGTGGCCTTCGGCGGCGAGCAGGCCGCTGAAGGCGGGCACGAAGGCGGCGTTGAAGGCGCCCTCGCCGAACAGCCGGCGGAACAGATTGGGCAGCCTTGTCGCGACGAAGAACGCATCGGCCACGGGGCCCGCGCCGAGCAGGTCGGCCAGAATGACGTCGCGCAGAAAGCCGAGGACACGGCTGGCCATGGTCCAGCCGCCGATGGTGAGGATGCCGCGGAGCATGGCCCCCCTTAGCCTACTCGCGCCCGCGCCGCCATGGACCTGCCGACTCGTCTTGATTTCGTATCTGTCTGGCGGCAGCGGAGGGCCGAAATGTTGCAGAGCCGGCCGGAACGCCCGGGCCGGCTCTGCTAGTCTGGCGGGATCGGGGTGGGGGGGAACCGCCAATCCGCGCCGATAAGCTCGGCCGTTGGGACCGACACACATCTAATTCGTCCGTCCAGGTGAAAGTTCAATCGGGTGACGGGCTCGTGAATGCGGCGCCGGCGTGCGTTTAGAAAAGACGCGCTTAGGAAAGGCGGGCGTGGATCATCGCCACGCGGGTCAGATCCGCCAAATCGTCATCCGCGCCATGCCGTGCTCAGTGCTGGCAAGACATTCACCCAGCGCCGGCATCGCTTCCCCGCGCCCGGTCTCCAGCACCACGACGGCCCCCGCCGCCAGCCATTGCGCGGCCCGCAACGCAGCGACCGCGCGCGGACCGAGATCCTGCCCATAGGGCGGGTCGAGAAACGCCAGCCCAGCCGGTTGGCCCGGCGGCGGTCTGGTGGCGTCCACCGCAAGCACGCTGGCCCGCCGCGCCGTGCCGCAGGCCTCGATATTGGCGCGCAGCGCGGCCAGGGCGGTGCGGTCCTGTTCCATGAACACCGCCCGCGCCGCGCCGCGCGACAGCGCCTCCAACCCTAGCGCACCGGTGCCTGCGAACACATCCAGCACCGTGGCGTCCTCGAACAGCGCCGGGCCGCCCCATGGCGCGTGCAGCAGTCGGTCGAACAGCGCCTGCCGCACGCGGTCGGCGGTGGGGCGCGTGGTCTGGCCGGGCGGAGCCACCAGGGCGCGGCCGCGCCAGGCGCCGGCGACGATGCGCATTCAGGCGGCGGGCAGCTGTTCGCGCAGCACCTTGGTGGGCACCTCGTCCACCGAGCCGCGCGGCAGGCTGCCGAGTTGGAACGGGCCGTAGGAGACGCGGATTAGCCGCGTCACCTGCAGCCCCAGATGCGCCATGACGCGCCGGACCTCCCGGTTGCGGCCTTCGCGCAGCCCCACGCTTATCCAGCAATTATCGCCCTTGCGGCTGTCAAGCCCGGCCTCGATCTCGCCATAGCGCACGCCATCGATCGTCACGCCATGCGCCAGGGCCGCCAGCGCCGCCGGTTCCGCATGGCCGAAGGCGCGCACCCGATAGCGGCGGATCCAGCCATTGGCCGGCAGTTCCAGCTTCCGCGCCAGCGCGCCGTCATTGGTCAGCAACAGCAGGCCCTCGCTGTTCAGGTCCAGCCGCCCCACGCTCACCACGCGCGGCAATTCCGGCGGCAGGCGCTGGAACACGGTGGGCCGGTCCTGCGGGTCCTTATGCGTCGTCACCAGCCCGTCCGGCTTGTGGTAACGCCACACCCGCGTGCGGTCCGGCGCGTCGATCAGCACGCCGTTCACCACCACCAGATCGCCCGGCGTGATGAAGGTGGCGGGATGGGTAACAAGGGCGTTGTTCACCTTCACCCGCCCCTCGCCCAACAGCTTTTCCGCGTCGCGCCGGCTGGCCACCCCGGCGCGCGACAGCCATTTGGCGATGCGCTCGCCGCGCGGCGCTTTCGTCTGGGGGGCCGCCTCGTCGGGCTGGTCGCTCATGTCCGGCAGGCCGCGACCAGCGCGTCGAAGATGCGGCGGTCGCCGGGATCGATATGGAATTCGGGATGCCATTGCACGCCCAGGCAGAAGCGGTACCGCGCATCCTCCAGCCCCTCGATCACCCCGTCCGGCGCCACCGCGTCGATGGCGGCATGCGGGCCGGGGTCGCGCACCGCCTGGTGATGCGACGAGTTCACCCGCATCGTCCCTCTGCCGACGATGTCGGCGAGAAGCGTGCCCGGCAGCACCTGCACCTCGTGCCCCGCCTGGTCGCGCGGATTGGGCTGCTCATGCGCCAGCGCGTCCGGCACCGCGTCCGGAATATGCTGGATCAGCGATCCGCCCAGCGCCACCGCCAGCAACTGCTCGCCGCCACAAATCCCCAGCACCGGCATGTTCCGCGCCAGCGCCCCGCGCAGCAGCGCCAGTTCCGCCGAGGTCCGGCCTTCCTTCAACGACACCGTCTCGTGCCGCCCGGCATCGCCGTACAGCGCCGGATCCACGTCGAACCCGCCGCCGGTGATCACCAGCGCGTCGATCCGGTTCAGATACGATTCCGTCAGGTCTGGCCGGTGCGGCAGCGCCATTGGCAGCCCGCCACTGGCCGCGATCGCGTCCGCGTAATTGGCACGCAGCGCATACCAGGGGAATTTCGAGTAGCCACCGGGCGGCTCGCTGTCGAGCGTCAGGCCGATCGCGGGAAGGTGCTGGGGGGTCATGCGCGCGTTGCTAGCCCCGCCTTGCCCAGGCAGGCAAGACAATCCACGCAAACCCAGGCATGAAGCAGGCATGGACCCGACCCGGATCGCCCCGATAGCGCCCATGGAAATCGCCCTGGCGGAGGCACGCGAAGCTGCCGTGCGGGGCGAGGTGCCCGTGGGCGCGGTGCTGCTCGGCCCCGACGGCGCCATTCTCGCCCAGGCCGGCAACGAAGTGGAAACCCGCCGCGACGCCGCCGCCCATGCCGAAATGCTGGTGCTGCGCGAAGCCGCCCGCCTGCGTGCCTCCCCCCGCCTGCCGGATTGCGACCTGGTTGTGACGCTGGAACCCTGCGCCATGTGCGCCGCCGCCATCAGCCTGTTCCGCATCCGCCGGGTGGTGTTCGGCGCCTACGACCCGAAAGGCGGCGGCATCGAGCACGGCGCGCGCATATTCGCCGCATCGTCCTGCCTGCACCGGCCGGAGATTGTGGGCGGGGTGCGCGAGACGGAGGCGGCCCAGTTGCTGCGGGCGTTTTTCCAAAAACTCCGCTAAGGGCCTGAAGCGGAACAAGTGAATCGGAGGTTTGGGTTGATGTAGCGCGGTCGTTCCTTTCAGCGAGCCTCTATAGCGCGCGTATCAAAGGGCTGGACGCGGCTGGCCGGGTCTGATTCAGTCGCTCGATGAGATCGAACGGGCCTGAATGATCGACATTATCGCCATAAAGGCTCGCTTCGAGATGCTTGCGCCCTATCTCGACGAGCGTTCGCGGCGGTTGTTTGCGGCTACCGAGGCCCGTGCGGCTGGTCGGCGCGGCGTCGCGGTGTCCGAGGCGACGGGTGTCGCTCGCAGCACGATTGGTCGTGGTCTTGCAGAGTTGCGGACGGAGAATGCTCGGCTGACGCGCCGCGTTCGTCGACCGGGGGGCGGCCGCAAGCCGAAGATTGAGACAGAGCCCGGGCTTTTGACAG
>DASXIW010000225.1:0-28678 GCA_036497785.1 Acetobacteraceae bacterium
ATGCTTTACCCACACTTCCACGCCGGCACGCGCGGCCAGCAATGGCCAGGCATAGGCCGCCGTGGCGGGAAAACAGGCGTGGACCAGATCGGCCGCCGCCTCCAGCGCGGGAAGATCGAACATCACGCATCGTCGCACGCAAAGGCGGCCAAGCCTAGAGCATGACGGCTTCTAATAGGCGAAGTCATCATGCTCTAGTTACCTGTTTTAGCGAGCAATTTATTCGTACGGCCGATTTCAGGCTAAAGCGTTCCTGCTATGACCGGCCGTATTTTTATTCTGGCATTGCAACAGACATAATCGCGGGAAAAAAGGCCGCTGCCGAAAACCGGCGGCGGCCTGAAGCTTCAGCAGCTGGGATCAGGCCAGCTTCAAATTGGTCGCAGCGGCCTTACCGCGCTCCATCGCCACTTCGTAACTGACCTTCTGGCCGTCATTCAGACCTTTCAGACCAGCCGCCTGCACGGCGGTGATGTGAACGAAAACGTCCTTGCCGCCATCCTGCGGCATAATGAAGCCGAAACCCTTCGTGGCATTGAACCACTTCACAGTACCGATGGCCATTTGGTCGAACTCCTTGGATCAGGTGAGCATACTCACGCTGGGGTGGGCTGGTTGTGGTTATCCCGAAGCCGGAACAATCCGGCGCACGGGCAAGGCAGGCAGTCTCCCGAACAGGAAACGCTCCCGCCAGCCAGAACGCTCGACGGTGAGATCGGGCGATTTGGTCAACGGGAGCGATCCGATTCGCGAGGGCCTAACGCACGTGCAATGCGCTAGGCGATTTTGAGATTGGTGGCCGCGGCCTTACCGCGCTCCATAGCCACTTCATAGCTGACCTTCTGACCCTCATTGAGGCCCCGAAGACCGGCAGCCTGAACCGCGGTGATGTGGACGAAAACGTCCTTTCCGCCATCCTGTGGCATGATGAAGCCGAAGCCTTTCGTGGTATTGAACCACTTCACGGTACCGATAGCCATAGCTGCGTCACTCTCTCCGTCATGGGTGACGCGCAACATGCGCGACACTTCAGACAACCGGGCCTTTGGATGTGTCTTGAAGGCACCCGAGATTGACGGAAGCGCAGCAAGCCTAGCCAAAATGCGATTGCATCTACGAGTTGACGCAGAAACATGCTGTTGAGTCAATCATAACTGAATGCACAACGATACGGTATTTTCAAGGCCGCCACAGCGCCTATCACACCCTCGCGTTATGCATGAAAAAAAGGGGCGAACCCTGCGGTCCGCCCCCTTCCTTCGTCCAACAGGCGCTGTCGCCTGGGCAGACCGGATCAGAAATCCATGTCGCCCATGCCGCCCATGCCGCCGCCCGGAGGGCCACCGGCCGGAGCCTTCTTCTCCGGACGATCCGCGATCATCGCCTCGGTGGTGATCAGCAGGCCAGCGACCGAGGCCGCGTCCTGCAGCGCCGTGCGCACGACCTTGGTCGGGTCGATGATGCCGGCCCTCACCATGTCCTTGAACTCGGCGCTCTGCGCGTCGAAGCCCCAGTTGTAGTCGTCCTTTTCCAGCACCTTGCCGGCAATCACCGCGCCGTCTTCGCCGGCGTTCTCGGAGATCTGGCGCAGCGGAGTCTGAAGCGCCTTGCGGACGATCTCGACGCCATGCTTCTGGTCCTCGTTGTCGGACTTCAGCTTGGCCAGGATGAGGCTGGCGCGGGCCAGGGCGACGCCGCCGCCCGGAACGATGCCTTCCTCGACGGCCGCACGGGTCGCGTGCAGGGCGTCGTCAACGCGATCCTTGCGCTCCTTCACTTCGACCTCGGTCGAGCCGCCGACGCGGATGACGGCCACGCCGCCAGCCAGCTTCGCCAGACGCTCCTGCAGCTTCTCGCGGTCGTAGTCGCTGGTGGTCTCTTCGGCCTGGGCGCGGATCTGGTTGCAACGGCCAACGATGTCGGCCTTCTTGCCAGAACCCTCGACGATCGTGGTGTTCTCCTTCTCGATCAGGACCTTCTTGGCCTTGCCGAGCATGGCCAGCGTCACGGTCTCGAGCTTGATGCCGAGATCTTCGCTAATCACCTGGCCGCCGGTCAGGATGGCGATGTCTTCCAGCATCGCCTTGCGGCGATCACCGAAGCCAGGCGCCTTCACGGCCGCGACCTTCAGGCCGCCGCGCAGCTTGTTCACCACCAGGGTGGCAAGCGCCTCGCCCTCGATGTCCTCGGCGATGATCAGCAGCGGACGGCCGGACTGCACGATGCTTTCCAGCAGCGGCAGCATGGGCTGCAGGCCAGACAGCTTCTTCTCGTGGATCAGGATGTAGGGCTGGTCCAGATCCACGACCATCTTCTCGGCATTCGTGATGAAATACGGAGAGACATAACCACGATCGAACTGCATGCCCTCGACGACGTCGAGCTCGGTCTGGATGCCCTTGGCTTCCTCAACCGTGATCACGCCCTCGTTGCCGACTTTCTGCATCGCTTCGGCGATCATCCTGCCGATTTCGGTCTCGCCATTGGACGAGATAGTACCGACCTGGGCGGTCTCGGCCTGGGTCGTGATCTTCTTGGTGCGCTTCTTCAGCTCTTCGACCACTGCGGCCACGGCCTTGTCCACGCCGCGCTTCAGGTCCATCGGGTTCATGCCGGCGGCGACGCCCTTGGCGCCTTCGCGGACGATCGACTGGGCCAGAACGGTCGCGGTGGTGGTGCCATCACCGGCAAGGTCGTTGGTCTTGCTGGCGACTTCGCGCACCATCTGCGCGCCCATGTTCTCGAACTTGTCGGCAAGCTCGATTTCCTTGGCGACGGTCACGCCGTCCTTGGTGATGCGCGGAGCGCCGAAGCTCTTGTCGATCACCACGTTGCGGCCCTTCGGGCCCAGCGTCACCTTCACGGCGTCGGCGAGAATATCCACGCCGCGCAGCATGCGGGCGCGCGCGTCACCGCCGAAGCGTACGTCTTTGGCTGCCATTTTCTTGTCTTCCTTGTTGGTATCGGATCAGAGGCTGATGAAGGTACGTTTGTGAACAGAAACGACCGCTCAGGCGGCCTTCTTCTTGTTCGCGGGCGACCCTTCGATGATGCCCATGATGTCGGATTCCTTCATGATCAGCAGTTCTTCGCCATCGAGCTTCACCTCGGTGCCGGACCACTTGCCGAACAGAATGCGATCACCCGCCTTCACGTCGAGCGCCACGACCTGACCGGCCTCGTTGCGCGCGCCGGCGCCGACGGCGATCACTTCGCCTTCCATCGGCTTTTCCTTGGCGGTGTCGGGAATGATGATGCCGCCCGAGGTCTTCTCTTCGGCGTTCAGGCGCCGGACAACGACCCGGTCGTGCAGGGGACGGAACTTCATGCGGAACGCTCCTGAAATAATGCGAATGGCAGGCTCCCTCGCCATTTCGCAGAGGTTATTAGCACTCCCACAGGGAGAGTGCTAGCGATCTAAGCGGATTCTCCGCGCGAGTCAAGCGCTCGGCAGCACTCACGCATACCGAGTGCCAAACATCTGTATTTATTGCGTTTTCCCTTGCGCAACCCTGGGCAGCGGACAACATTCTATGTGACAGCCGCGCGTCAGTCGCGGCGGCGGGAAAGACGGCAAACCACGGCGCAGGTGAACTCTGATCTGACCTCTGGCACGACGGAGACCTTCATGCAGACGCACGCCAAAACCGACACCAAGCTGCTGCTCCAGCTGCGCGGCTATCGCCTGACCACGGCGGAAATCCTTTACCATCTGCCCGACCACCCCGCCGTGCTGCAAAGCTTTGTCTGGCAGGATCTGGACATCGCCCCGGATTATCCCGTCCTGCACGGTTTCCTTGGTTTCTGGCGCCGCAGCATCGAGGCGCGGCTGCATTCGGTGCGCGTCGCCGCGATCGGTCTCGTCAGCGCTGGCGAGTGGCGCCACACCGATTCGCTCACGCATCTGCACTGACCGGAAGGATCGGGGTAATACCGACGGCCGTTGGTATAAGCCTGCTAAACCGTGAACTGCTCCGCCAGGATCCGCTCGGACAGGCCCTGATCGGGATCGAACAGGATGCAGGCCTGGATGCTCCGATCTTCCCGCACGGAGACGGAGACGACATCGCGCACCTCGGTCGAATCGGCGGCCGCGGCCACCGGGCGCTTGACGCTCTCCAGCACCTCGAACAGTACCTCAGCCGTGCTGGGCAGCAGTGCGCCCCGCCAGCGGCGCGGCCGGAACGCACTGATCGGCGTCAGTGGCAGAAGATTGGCCGAAAGCGGCACGATCGGCCCATGCGCCGACAAATTATAGGCCGTCGACCCTGCGGGCGTCGCCACCAGGATCCCGTCGCACATCAGCTCCTCCAGCCGCACGCGGCCATCGACGGTGATGCGGATCTTCGCCGTCTGCCCCAGCTCGCGCAGCAGCGACACCTCGTTCAGCGCCAGCGCCTCGTGATGCTCGCCCGATTCGGTGATCGCGCGCATCCGCAGCGGGTTCAGCGCCGCGGGCTGCGCCCGCGATAGCCGCACCGGCAGATCCTCCTCGCTGAACTCGTTCATCAGAAAGCCGACCGACCCGCAATTCATGCCATAGACCGGCACTTCCCGGCCCAGCAGCTGGTGCAGGGTCGCCAGCATCAGCCCATCGCCGCCCAGCGAGACGACGACATCCGCCTCGTCCAGCGGATGATCGCCATACCGCTCGACCAGCCTCGCGCGACTGACCTCCGCCAGCGGCGCCGAGGACGCGACAAAGCTGATCCGCTCGAAATGCGCATGGCTGGCCGCCGCGAGAGTCGGCTCATGCCCGGCCAATGGAAGGATCGGGCTCAAATCCAATCCCGACCAGACTCGATCTGGACCACATTGGCACGCATCTCGGCTCTCCTGTCGGGAATTGGACGCCTGAAGCAGTCGCCCGGGGCGAATACCACGGCTGCTCTAGCAGTTCCGGCCTCAGCGTGGCCAGTCGATGCGCGGTTCGGACCGGCCGGTCTCAGGCCGTGAATCCGGCCGCCGCGGCGGCGGTCGCTGCGACAGGTCTGGCCTTACACCGGCTCGGGGCGTGCCGAACCCCAGGCCATCCTGGCGAGACATATCGGGCGGTCTGGCCGGCGGGGGCATGTCCTCGTCGTCGCTAAAGCGCGGGTCGGCATAATCCGGCTCGTCGTCATAGGAATCCACCACCGGTTCCGGCTGGCGCGGCCGCCACGGCCGAACCGGCGGCGGCACGGGCGCGGTCGGCGGCACGGCCCGTGCCGCTTCACCATAGGTCGGTCGCGGCAGGCCGGCATCGCCTTGATCGGCCAGGTGCGGCGCTAACGCACGGATTTCGCTCTGGATCTCGTCCAGCCGTGCGTCGATCAGGTCAAGCCGCCCTTTCAAGCCGATCGTGTTGAACGGCATCGCCAGCGCGGCCAGCAGATAGACAAGCAGCGGCACCAGTATGGCGATCATCGCCCACCAGGGCAGCCAGTCGGGCAGAGAGAGCGGCGGAATCATGCCGCCCTATTACACCGGCCTTGGGGGCCAATGAAATACATCGCGCCTGGATTCTGCCACGCGCCCGTGCAATTCCTCACCATGCAAACAAACCGCCCTGTCAACGGCGGCCTAACCGCGAAGGCAACATCCGCATGCTGCTTCTGATCCCCGGCCCGGTGACCACGCGCCCGGAAGTCCGCCAGGCCATGGCGCAGGATATCGCGCCATGGGACAACGATTTTCGCCCGATCTATGTCGGCATCCGCGAACGAGTGCTGCGGATCGCGCATGGCATACCGGGCCAGCATGCCACCCTGCCCCTGCAGGGCAGCGGCCATTTCGCCGTGGAAGCCGCGCTGCGCACCTTCCTGCCGCCCGGCGGCCGCATTCTCATCCCCGCCACCGGCGCCTATTCCGACCGCATGGTCCGCCTGGCGCGGGAGGCCGGCCGCGTGGTGGTGTCGCTGCCCGTGCCGGACGACACACAAGCCTCTCCCGCCGCCATCGCCACGGCCCTGGCCGCCGACCCCGGCATCAGCCATGTTGGCCTGGTCTACAGCGAGACCGGGTCGGGCGTGATTCACGACGCGCCGTCCATCGGCGCCGCCGTGCGCCACGCCGGCCGACGCATGATCCTGGACGCAGTCTCCGCCTTCGGTGCGCTGCCGCTCGACCTGTCCGCCCAGCCGGAAATCGACGCCGCCATCTTCACCACCAATAAATGCCTTGAGGGCCTGCCCGGCATGTCCTTCGCGGTGGCGCGCATCGACCGTGCCGTTGCCTGCGCCGGTAACGCCGGAAGCTGGTCGCTCGATCTGTCGGATATTTACGACCATGCGCTGAAAAGCGGCTGGGGCAGCTGCCGTTTCACCCCCGCCGCCCAGGCGATCACCGCCTTCAACCTCGCTCTGGATTTCTACGATGCCGAGGGCGGCCAGCCGGCCCGCCTCGCACGCTATGCCGAGAATGCCGCCACCCTGCACAAAGGCGTGATCGCGCTGGGGCTGGAACCCTGCCTGCCGCGCGCCCTCCAGGGCCCGATCGTGCTGAATGTCCAGGCCCCGGCCGATCCCGCCTGGTCGCTCCAGGGCTTCGTCGATGCGCTGAAGCGGCGCGGCTTCCTGATCAGCAATTTCTACAACACCAAGGCGCCCAGCTTCCGGGTCGGCTGCATCGGCGCCATCACGCCCGACGACATGCGCCGCTTCGTCGAGGCCGTCGATCTAACCCTGATCGAAATCGGCGTGCGCGATCGCGGCGCCTCCCAGAAGGTCGCCTGAGCCGATGCCCACCGATCTCGACATCGCCCGCGCCGCCACGCTTCGCCCCATCGCCGCCATCGCTGAGGCCGCCGGCATCCCGGCGGAGGCGCTGATCCCCTATGGCCGCCACAAGGCCAAGGTCGACTTCGATTTCGTCCACTCCCGACGGACCGCGCAAGATGGAGCGCTGGTGCTGGTGACCGGCATCAGCCCGACCCCCGCCGGTGAGGGCAAGACCACCACCACCATCGGCCTGGGCGACGCGCTGAACGCGGTGGGAACGCGCACCATGATCTGCCTGCGCGAACCCAGCCTCGGCCCGTGCTTCGGCGTCAAAGGCGGAGCCACCGGCGGCGGGCACGCCCAGGTCGCGCCGATGGACGAGATCAACCTGCATTTCACCGGCGATTTCCACGCCATCACCGCGGCCGCCAACCTGCTGGCGGCGATGCTGGACAACCATCTTTACTGGGGCAATGAGCTCGACATAGACCCGCGCCGCATTGCTTGGCGCCGCGCGCTCGACATGAACGACCGCGCCCTGCGCAGCATCGTCACCGGCCTCGGCGGGGTGGCCAACGGCTTCCCCGCCGAAGACGGGTTCGACATCACCGTCGCCTCCGAGGTGATGGCCGTGTTCTGCCTCGCCCGCGACCTCGCCGATCTGCAGGATCGGCTCGGCCGCATGGTGGTTGCCGCAAGGCGGGACGGCAGTCTGGTGACGGCTGCCGACCTGAAGGCAAATGGCGCCATGGCCGCCCTGCTGCGCGACGCCTTCATGCCCAATCTGGTGCAGACCCTGGCCGGCTCGCCGGCGCTGGTGCATGGCGGACCCTTCGCCAATATCGCCCATGGCTGCAACTCCGTCATGGCAACCACGCTGGGGCTGAAGCTCGCCGATGTGGTGGTAACGGAAGCCGGCTTCGGCGCCGATCTCGGCGGCGAGAAATTCCTCGACATAAAATGCCGCTTCACCGGCCTGAAGCCCGCCTGCGCCGTGGTGGTGGCGACGGTGCGGGCGCTGAAGATGCATGGCGGCGTGAAGAAGGCCGATCTCGGCACCGAGGATACGGCGGCGGTGCGGCGCGGCGTCGTCAATCTCGCCCGCCACGTTACCAATATGCGCAAATTCGGCCTGCCCGTCATCGTCGCGCTGAACCGCTTCACCTCCGACACCGAGGCCGAAATCGCCGAAATCCGCCGGGCCATGGACGCATTGGCCGCACCGGTCTGCCTGTGCACGCATTGGAGCGATGGTCCAATGGGTGCCGCCGGTCTGGCGCGCGCCGTGCAGGACCATATCGCCGCCGGCGAGGCGCGATTCCAGCCGCTCTATCCGGATGTCCTGCCTTTGACCGACAAAATCCGCACCATCGCGCAGACCATCTATGGCGCCGCCGATATCAGCCTCACCCCCCTGGCGCTGCGCAAGCTGGCCAGCTACGAGAAGGCCGGCTTCGGCGCGGTGCCTGTCTGCATCGCGAAGAACCAGTACAGCTTCAGCGCCGACCCAACCCTGCTCGGCGCGCCGGAAGGACACGTGCTGCCGGTCCGCGACGTGCGGCTCTCCGCCGGCGCCGGCTTCGTCGTGGCCATCGCCGGCGACATCATGACCATGCCCGGCCTGCCCCGCGTGCCGGCGGCAGAAGCCATCACCCTGACCGAAACCGGCGCGATCACCGGGCTGTTCTGATCCCCCGAGCAGGCGGGCCGCTTTGCGAATCGGCACCGGGCATGCCGATCACGCGCGCGGTCCGCGCGAGGTCGGCCCGCAGCAGGGGCGCGGCGAAGTCGATGAAGGCCCGCAGCTTCGCGGTGGCCGAGCGTGCCGGCGGCAGCACGAAATGGACCGGAATGGGCGGCGGCTCGTGGGCGGTCAGCAGCAGGATCAGCCGGCCTGCGGCCACATCGGATTCGATCTGGTAGGACAGAACCCGCGTGATGCCGCAATCCTCCAGCGCGGAGTCGATGGCCGGGGCGGCGCCGTTGACCATCAGGCGCGAGCGTACGGCGATGGGCTGCGATATGCGCCGCCTGCCGCCCGGTTCCGGCGCGAAGCGCCACGGGTCCTCACCGGCCGTCTCGCTCGACATGATACAAGCGTGGCGCACGAGATCGGCGGGCGTGCGCGGCGTGCCGTGGCGCGCGAGATAGCCGGGCGAGGCGCAGAGCACGCGGCGAACGTCGCCGAGACGGGTTGCCACGAGGCCGGAATCCGGCAAATGCGCGAGGCGTGTCGCGACGTCGATCCCTTCGTCGACGAGGTTCACAACACGATCCAGCAGCAATAGCCGCGCCTGAACGGCCGGATTGGCATCGAGAAACCGGTCCAGCACCGGCCGCAACCTAAGCCGGCCGAACAGGACCGGCGCGGTCAGCGTCAGCAGGCCGCGCGGTGCCTCCTGCTCCGCCGCCGCACCGCGCTCGGCGGCATCGAGATCGGCCAGCACCTGGCGGCAGGTGGCGAGGTAGGTCTCGCCGAAACGGGTGAGGCGCAGGGCGCGCGTGCTGCGGTGCAGAAGCTGCATGCCGAGCCGGTCCTCCAGCGCCGCGATCGCCCGCGTCACCGATGCGGGCGAGTGGCGCAGGCGCCGCGCCGCCGCCGCCAGCGACCCGTCATCCACGGCGGCCACGAAGGCCGCCATCGCGTCCAGCCGGTCCATCGTTGCATCGCCCGCAATCAGGCCTTCCAGCCTATGCCTGTTCTGCCGGTTGCAGCAACGACCGATATATTGCGGGATTTGCCGAACAGGCCCGCGCAATAGGAGCGTTCACCCATGCAGATCGAATTCCGGCCCCGAACGCATGGCGTGGTCGAGATATCCGACCACGCGGTCGGAACGGCCGGCGCGCCCACCAGCGACGTCGCCTTCTCGCCCTCGGTGAAGGCGATGCAGACGGCCCGTGGCTCGCGGGAGGCCTATGCACGGATGGAGCGGCGCGGCGGCTTTCGCACCGGCGTCACGGCGGAACTGGCCGGCTTCCTGGCCAGCGTGGACACAGCATATCTCGCCACGGCGAGTGTCGCGGGCCAGCCCTATGTGCAGCATCGGGGCGGCCCGCCCGGCTTCATCCGGCCGCTTGGCCCGGATCTGCTGGGTTTCGCCGATTATGCGGGCAACAGACAGTACATCACCACCGGCAACCTGGCCGAGAACGACCGCGCCTTCCTGTTCCTGATGGATTATGCCCATGCCAGGCGGGTCAAGCTGTGGGGCCATGCGCGCATGACGGGCGACCCCGCGCTGATCGCGCGGTTGATGCCCGAGGGGTACGACGCCCGGCCGGAACAGGCGTTGCTGTTCACGGTCACAGCCTGGGACACGAACTGCCCGCAGCATATTCCGCGCAAACTGAACCTGGACGACGTCGCCGCGGTGCTGGGCGCGCGCGATGCCCGCATCAAGGAACTTGAGGCCGAATTGGCTATGCTAAAACAGCAGGCAGCGGGCGCCCATCACGGATCGTCCGAACGCCCCGATTGATCCAACATCGCGTGCGGCCAGACCTGCGGCGCCTCCCGCGACAGGAGACAAGCGATCAGCCAGGCGGGAATCCCGGACATCGCCGAACATGCCAGCCCATTCGGCTTTCAGGTGACGTTGGCGCGTGTCGCGGCGGCGATCGAGACGGCGGGACTGACCATCTTCGCCCGGATCGACCACGCGGCCGGCGCGCGACAAGCCGGGCTGGAGATGCCACCGACGGTCCTGCTGATCTACGGCCACGCCAAAGGCGGAACACCGATCATGCTTGCCGCCCCGCTGACGGCGCTGGACTTGCCGCTGCGCGTGCTGGTGCGGGAGGGCGAGAACGTGCACGCTCTGGTCGCGTTCCACCCGATCGCGCCCATGCTTCGCGCTGCCGGCGTCCCGGACGCCCTGGCAATCAGGTTGGAGCCCGCGCAAAGCCTGTTGCTGAAGGCGATCCAGCCATAAGCGACATGCACGCCCGCGCCGTCGCCGGCGCGGGCCATCAGGTCAAATCGCGGAGGCGATCCAGTTCTTCAGCGCGCTCTTCGGAGCCGCGCCAACCTGGGTGGCGACCGGCTTGCCGTCCTTGAACATGATCAGCGTGGGAATACCGCGCACGGCGTAGGTGTTCGGGGTCACCGGGTTATCGTCGATATTCACCTTCGCGATGGTCAGCTTGCCCGCATATTCCGCGCCGATCTCTTCCAAGGCCGGGGCGATCGCCTTGCACGGGCCGCACCATTCCGCCCAGAAATCCACCAGGACGGTGCCCTTGGCCTGCAACACATCCGTGGCGAAGCTGTCGTCGGTGACCGGCTTCGTGTTCGCGCTCATGGAATGGAATCCTTTCAATCGACTTGCTTGAAGTGGCAGATGGGCCGGGGGTGGCGGCCGGTCAAGCCGCGGCCGATGCACCGGGAGCATGCCGGTCCAGCAAGGATTCGGGAAGCGTCATCACGCGCACCCCTTCCGTCCACACAAGAACGCATGTCACCGCCCGGCCGGGGAAGATCGCCTGCAACACCGCGCGATAGGCCGCCATCTGGCGCAGATACAGCATCGGCACCTCGGCCGGCGTGGCTGGCGGCCTGCGGTTGGTCTTGTAGTCGGCCACCAGAACACGGTCCGACAGCACCGCCAGCCGGTCCACCAGCCCGCCCACCACGCCGCCGGCGATAACTCCGGTCAGCGGCACCTCGGCCCGGCCCTCCGGACCGAAAAGCGGCGCCAGATCGGGATGATCGAGCACGGCCAGGATGCTGGCCAGCAGCCCGGCAACTGCACCGGCCGGCACGCCAGTTCCGGGGCGCGCAAGGAAAGTGCGGGCCGTTTCGGCCCTGGCGCCGGGCGGCAGGGCTGGAAGATGCTGCAACAGCGTGTGCACCATCTGCCCTCGGCGAAAGCGCAGCCCCGCCGCATCGCGCTCGGCCAACGGGGAATCGGCCCGCGGCACCGCGCCGAGCGCCGCATTCTCCGGCCGGCTCGGCGCCAGAGGCGCCGGCAGATGCGGCTCGTCGTCGGGCGGCGTCCCCCGCCAGTCAGGCGCCATGCCGGCCCAATCCGGCAGGGAAGCGGCGACCATGGCCCCTTCGACGGTGCGCGGCATGTCCGGTTCGACGGTCTGCGGCGTCGCATGGTGCAGCATGTCGCCCTCCCAAGGCATGGCGATCGCGTCGAACGGCAGGGTTTCGGCGGAAAGGCGCGAAAAACCCTGGCGGACCAGCTCGTACCAGCACGCCTCCGGCACGCCGCGCCCGGTCTGCCAGCCGCACACCACCAGCCGGTCCTCGGCGCGGGTCAGCGCCACGTACAGCAAGCGGTTATGCTCCTCCGCGCGCCGGGTCAGCGCCGCCTCGCGCAGCGCCTCCACGGCCGCGCAGCGCAGTTCCTTGCGCGGCGACCACACCGGAATCTCCAGCCCGGTCTCGGCATCCTCCGCCCACATAAGCGGCCCGTCATCCGGCGGCAGCGCCGTGGTGTCGGGCAGGATCACCAATGGCGCCTGCAACCCCTTGGCGCCATGCACCGTCATGATCCGCACCGAGGCGCCCGCGCCCTCGGCCTCGCGCTTCACCTCAGCGCCGGACTGGCGCAGCCAATGCACGAAGCCCTGCAGGGCCGGCGGATGGGTGCGCACATAGGTCAATGCCGCGTTGAGCAGCTCGTCCACCGGCTCGGCCGCTTCCGGCCCCAGCCGCGCGAACAGCCGCGCCCGGCCGCCCAACGGCCCCAGCGCTTCGGCCAGCAGCGCGTGCGGGCTGGCGTAGTCCGCCCGGGCCAGCAGGGCGGCGATGAAATCATGCGCCGCCTGCCAATCCACTCGTTCCGGGGCGCGCCGGCGCAGTGCCTCCCACAGCGAGCCCTGGCGGGTCGCCGCCAGCGCCATCAGGCTGTCATCGGCGAGGCCGCCCAGCGGGCTGGTGAGCACGCAGGCAAGTTGCAAATCGTCCTCGGGCAGCAGCAGCGTGTCGCATAATGCGAGGAGATCCGCGACGGCCGGCTGATCGGTCAGCACCAGCCGGTCCAGTCCGGCGACCGGCACGCCGGAGGATTTCAGCGCACGCACCAGCGCCCTGGCGAACTCGTTCCGCCGCCGCACCAGCACCAGCACGTCGCCAGGTTGCAATTTGCGACCCTTGCTCGGCAGATCCTCGGCGCCGCAGTGCGCGGCGATCCATTCGGCCAGGGACGCGGCCAGGCGTTGCGGCGCACCCATCGAATTCTGGTTGGTCTCGGGCACCGTCCAGGGTTCGGGCGGGTCCTGCACCGGCAAGGGCGTCAGCGGCCACAGCTCCACCTGCCCGGCATGGCCGGCGCGGTCGGCGATATGCTGCAATCGGCCGGGTTCGGTGACGCCGGACGTGGCCACGCCGCCGGCGAACACCGCATCGACCAAAGCGAGCACAGGCGTGGTGGAGCGGAACGACACGTCCAGTTCCACATCACGCCAGCCCTCCCCCGCGTTGCCGACACGGCGGGAGAGGATGTCGCGCCACCGTTCGAACTCGGCGGGATCGGCGCCCTGGAAGGAGTAGATCGACTGCTTGCGGTCGCCCACGGCGAACACGGTGCGCCGGTCCGCGCCGGCGCCCGCACCCGCGAAGAATTCCTGGGTCAGCGCCCCGGCGATGCGCCATTGCGCGGGGGCGGTGTCCTGCACCTCGTCCAGCAGCAGATGGTCCAGCCCGCCATCCAGCTTGTACAGCACCCAGGCCGCGCCGGGATCCACAAGCAGGCTGCTGGTGCGGCCGATCAGGTCGTCGTAATCCAGCAGCCCGGCGCGGTCCTTGCGCTGCGCATAGGCCTGCGCCACCGGCGCGGCCAGAGTCACCAGCGCCGCCGACACCGCGGCCACGCGCAAGGCACGGCGATCATCCTCGACACGCTGCACGCGACGCTGTTCGGCGGCGAAGGCGTCGGCGAGTTCCGGGCGGGATTTGGCGATGGTCGGGTTGAGCAGCGCGCCCGGGCCGCGCGGGCTGCCATCGGCGAGCAGGAATTCCTCACGCCAGGCGACCCAGTTCTCGGCACGCTCATCGCCGTGCAGCGACAGCCAGCCAAGCAGGCGCTCGGCCTTTTCGCGGATCTTGGGCGAGCCTTTCTCGAACGCCACCAGCGCGGCTTCGCGCGTTGCGGCTTCGCCGCGCCAGCTCACCGCGCCGGCGATCACCTCCGCATCGGTGCCGCTCGCCCCCAGCACCCGGCGCTGGGCGGCTTCCAGCGCGTCCTCGCCCAGGGCGACGGCAGCGTTGAGACGGTCCCGGTCGATTTGCAGCGTGGCCACCAGCGCGCCGAAATGCTCGGCCGAGGCGAGGCCGGCCAGTTGCTCCAGCGCGGCGCGGCGGCGTGGCGTATGCGCCTCGGCCAGCATGTCCTCGCGCGCATCGCGCAACGCCACGGCGGCGTCGATCTCCTCGGCCAGCGCGAAATGCGGCGACAGCCGGGCTTCCAGGGGGAAGCGCCGCAACAGGGATTGGCAGAAGGCATGGATGGTGCCGATGCGCATGCCGCCCGGCAAATCCAGCACCCGGGCGAACAGGGCGCGGGCCGCGTCGCGCAGCGCGTCGCTCGGCGTCATCTGCAACTGGGCCAGACGCGCATCGAGCGTGGCATCCGGCAGCGTGACCCATTCGCCCAGAGTGCGTTGCAGCCGCAGCGCCATTTCGGCGGCGGCGGCCTTGGTGAAAGTCAGGCACTGGATGCGCGCGGGATCGGCACCCGAGAGCATGAGACGCAGCAGCCGGTCGGTCAGCAGTTTGGTCTTGCCCGAGCCTGCGGAGGCCGCGACGAAGGCGGAGACGGCGGGATCGGAGGCGGCGAGCTGCTCGCGCTGCGCCCGCTGGCGGGCGACGGTGTTCGGCGCGAGCCGGTCGGCGACGGCGCTCACGACTCATCCCCCGACAAATCCCACTCCGCCACGCGCGCCAGTTGGCCGTAATCGGAGAAGCGCGGCGCGCGGCCGGGATGCGGCTGGGACAAATATGCGCGGGCGGGATCGTCGAAGGCGGCGATCAGCGCACGCAGCTTGCTGTCCGCCACCGCCACCGCCTCGGCGATGGCATCGGCGTCGCCCTTGAACAGCATCCGCGTCTCGCCGGGCTGGTAGCCCCCGGTCAGATGCCAATAGGTCAGCTCGGCCGCCCCGCCGCAAAGCGCCGGGCCGAACGCGCCGGCGGCGGCCATGGCGGCTTCCAGCGGCAATTGCGGCGCGAAGCCGGCCTGGACCTGCGCGTTACTGGGTGGGGTGCCGGTTTTATAGTCCAGGATCGCCAGCGTTCCGTCCGGCCGCCGCTCGATGCGATCGGCGCGGCCGCGCAGCGTGAAGCCGCCGGGCACGTCCAGCGTCCATTCGCCATCCTGTTCGGTGGCGATGGCGCTGGGGGCGATATTGGCGCGGCGGTCTCTCTCTTGCTCGCACACCCAATCGACGATGCGGTGCAGGCGCGGCGTCCACCATTCCAGCAGAGCGGGACGCAGATCCGCCTCCCTCAGCGCCGTGTCCATCTTCTCGCGCAGGCGCGCCGGCGCGCCGGGCGGCCAACGATGGCCGTGCTCGGCGAGGAACAATTCCAGGCCGCGATGGACCAGCGAGCCGTAATCCGCCGCATCCGTCGCTTCCTCCAGCGGGCGGAGCTTGTTCAGCTTCAGCACGTAGCGGGCATAGATGGCGTAAGGATCTTCCAGCCAGGTCTGCACATCCGTCACCCGCAGCCGGCGCGGGCGCAGCGCCAAAGCCGGGCGCGGCTGCGGGGCGGTCACAGCGCGCGGCCGGCCGGCGGGCTGGTCGAGCCGGCGCGCCCACTCGGCGGCATCATGGCGCTGCAGAGACTGGCGCTGCCCGGCCAGGAAGGCATCGATACGCGCCAGCCAGCGTGCCGGCACGGACGGCGCGGAATCGCGGCGGCGCGGACAGGACAGCACGGCGACCGGCGCGGCGCAGGCCGCCATGACGAAATCATGCGCTGCCTGACCGACCCGTTCCTCGGGGCTCGGCAGACCGGCGCGGGCGCGCATCGGGCGGCTCATCCATGGGCCGGGATCGGTGGCGGGCGGCCATACCGTCTCCGCCAGCCCGCCCAGCACGATGGTCTCCACCGATTGCAGCCGCGCCTCCAGCAGACCCCAGATGAAGACGCGGGGATGTTCCGCCGCCGCGTTTCGCCCGCGCAAGGCGCGGCGGGTGCGGACCATCTCGCCGGCCAGCATCGCATCCAGCAGGCCGGGCAGCGCCGATGGCGGCTGGTCCGGCAAATAGGCGAGCGCGGTGCGCGCCGTGGTCAACAGGCTGGCCAGCGCCTCGCCCTCCTCGGCCGCCCATAGCCGGGCGGGGCCGGAGGATTCGTCCGTGGCCGCCAGGGCTTCGGCCGCCTCGATCAGCGCGTCCAGCACAGCCTGGGGCGCCACCGACACGCCGGCGGCGACGCGCAGCAGCGGTTCCAGGCAGACCTCCAGCCGCGCCAGCAAATCCTGTGGCAGGGATTTCGCGTCTCCCAAGGCACGGCGCAGGCCGGTCAGCCCGGGTGCGGGGCGCGGCCCGCGTAGGCAGGCGCGTTCGAGCGCGCGGGCGGCGGCGCGGCATTGCGCGGGGGCCATGCCGGCGGCGGCCAGCGGATGCTTCAGCAAGGACAGCAGCGGCACCGGCGCGAGGCCGTCGGCCATCGCCCGCGCCAGCAGGCGCAGGAACAGGGCGGGCGGGGTTTCGGCCAGCGCCTCGCCCGCGCTATCGTCCGCCACCACGCCCCAGCGCAGCAATTCGGCGGCGACGCGCCCGGCCAGAACCCGATCGGGCGTGACCAGGGCCCCACGCGCGCCCGGACGGGCCAGCGCGTCGCGCAGGATCAGCGCGATCGCCGCGGCTTCCTCCTGCTGGTCAGCCGCTTCCAGGCGGAACAGATTGGCCGTCTCCACCGCGACAGGGTTGCGCCACGACTTCAAGGCGGCGGCGGGCAGCATTGCCTGCGACAGGGTGCGCACCCGACCGGCCGGGACAGGGCTCTCGCCATCCCAGGGCGCCACATCGTCCCGGGTGGCACCCAGGCCCTTCAGTAATTCGCGCAGGCCGGCTTGCGGATGGGCCGTGTCGAGCGCGTCCCAGGTCTCATTGGGAAGATCGCGATCCAGCCCCGGCAGCACCACCATGCCGCCATCGAGCCGCGCCACCACGCGCAGCAGGCGGGCGACGGCCTTGATGCCGCCGGTGGTCCCAGCCACCCAGACCGGTTCGCCCGGCGCCTGGCTCTCCCAGGCCTCGGCCTGGGCGCGCAGCAGGCGGATCTGCCGTGTGGCGGGGTTCATCAAACCTTGTTCGTCCAGCCAGGCCGGCCAGGCGCGGGTGACGATGTCGAGGAAGCGCAGCGTCACGTCCCAATGCTGGGCGTGTTCCACATCGGCGGCATCGCGCAGGGCGGCGGGCAGATCCAGCTCGGCGCACTCGGCCTCGTCCATCAGCACCGCCAGCTCGCGCGCCAGCATCCAGGCGCGGTCGGCGGTGCGCACGCCGCCCTGCGCCTCCGGTAGCGCCAGGATGAGCCGCGACAGCACGGCAAGGCGATGCGCCGGTTCGACCGCAGGCGGAAGATCAAGTGCGCCAGCCAAGGTCAGCGGCGCCTCGTCCAGCGCGCCGATGGCCGCGATGCGCGGCAGCAGCAGCGGCTGGCCGCCGGAGACGCGCAGGAAGGCGTCCGCCAGGGAGCGGGCCGCGCGGCGCGTCGGCAGCAGGATCAGGCCCTGCGACAGCCCGCCGCCGAACCGCGCCAGCCAGCGCGCCGCCACCGTGTCGAGGAACGGCACATGCGCAGGGATCGCGGCGAGGTTCACCTTGCCTCCCCCAATGCGCGGGCATGCAGGTTGTATTCCGCCTCCGCCAGATCGGGCGGCGTGGACAGATGGAACCACAGCCCGTCATGCACCACGGCGCGCACCCGTCCCGCCGCGATGGCGTTGTCCCAGGCAAGGTTCATGTCGAACGGCGCCTCCGGCAGCTCGGCGGATGCGAGCAAGGCGGGATGGATCATCTGGATGCCCGCATAGACATAGGGAACGATCTCCCGCTCCTTCGGACGCCGCACCAGGCCCCAGGGATCCAGCGCGAAATCGCCCTGGCCGGTTTCGGCATGTACCTGGAAGCCGCGATGCACAAGCAGCACCGCGTCGGCCGGCGCCATATCTCCGATTTCTTCCCAAGCCGCAACGATGCGCGTGAAGGTCGGCACCGGGCCGTCCAGCCAGAACGCGTCGCCATTCACCACGAAAAACGGTTCGGGACCCAGCACATCCAGCGCCGCGCGGATGCTGCCGCCGGTGCCCAGCAACGTGCTCTCGCGCCGCATCACCAGGCGAGGTTCGCCGCCCCGTGCGGCCAGATGGGCGGCGATGCGGTCGGCCTGCCAATGCGTGTTGACCACCACCGTCGTCACCCCGGCATCGCGCAGCCGCTCCAGCGCATGATCGAGCAGGGTGCGGCCGCCCAATGGCAGCAGCGAGGTCGGCGTGTGGGTGTTCAGCGGGCGCATGCGCTCATCCAGCCCCGCCGCCAGCAACATCGCCTTCATCACAGCGCCTCGATCCGGTCTGGCCAGCCGCTCAGCAGCGCCTGCCGTGCGCAGCCGGGCTCCAGCCGCAGGGCGATGGTCAGGGCTGCTTGCGGCCGCAACGCACCCAGCCGGTCCGGCCACTCCACCAGGACAATATCGCGGCACGCCTCCTCCCAGCCCAGCTCTGCCAGGGCATCTGGTCCGTCGAGTCGCCACAGGTCGAAATGATGCACGGTTCCGCGCGGCGTGTCGTAGCTCTGCACCAGGGTGAAGCTGGGGCTGGGAACCTCCAGCGCCGCATCGCCGCTGGCGGCACGCAGGAAGGCGCGGGCGAAGGCGCTCTTCCCCGCGCCGAGTTCGCCTTCCAGCAGAATGACGTCGCCCACGCGGACGCACGCGGCGACGGCGGCGGCAAGCGATTCGGTGGCGGACAGGTCAGCGAGGCGACGCGGGACGGGATCGGGCATGACGCGCACTGTGCCGCAGCGTGGCGCGCCGTCACAACACCTTGACTTGCCGTGGAGCCTTGCCGGGGGCGAACCGGCCTTTCACTGGAAGGCGGCACAGGCAGGCGCCGCCTTCCAGTCGAGGCCGGTGGCAGGAAATATCAGGCTTTTGCGCGGCGGCGCGCGACGCCGAGACCGATCAGACCAACCCCAAGCAGCGCTATCGTGGCAGGTTCCAGGACAGGAGTTGGCCCCGCTCACCAATGTGAAGGTCGCCGCCACGGTTTCCGAATCTCCACCCCTGGGCGAGTCACCGCTGAAGCTCGGATTATTTAGGTTGACGTTCATCACATATCCCCCGGCGAGGGGAATATTCGTGCCGGTGGTCCCGGCGGCCCAAGTGAGACCAACGCTGGTGATAGGCCCCCCTGGACATGCAACGTGCCGGTTCCCAGGTCACCGGTGTTCCCGGTGCCAGGTAGAGTGAACGTAAAGCTGTCGGTCACCGTGAAATCGTAGGTGTTCGTCCCATTCCCCGGATCAGGTGTCAAGGACAGAACGTTCAGCGCTGTCGAGCTCCCGACATTGAGGTTGAAGGTGAACGTGGTCAGCAGATTCGCTACCGTAATCACGTCAGAGGTGTCGCTTGGCGTAACTGTGGTCGAACCCGCGATTGGCATGGCGTTCGCGGCGCCCGCCAAAAGGAGCAAGGCGGCAAGGGAGACGGAAAGCGTGCGCATATCGACTCCTGCTTATGATTGTTACAGCATCAAATTCGACATCAACGTTTGGTCCACGCAAGTTTAATGCCACTTCATAAATATGATAAAATTCAATGTGTTGCTTTTTTATTGCCACAGAATTCCTTCCCTCCTGTAAATATTTCCGACAACAATTTGTATTTTTGAGACGAACGGGGGACGCGCGGCGTACCTTCAGGCGGACGTTCTGTGCGCGCAAATCCAAACCGATCATGTTGCGATTTGGCAATCTTATGGTCGGGCGATTTCGCCCGCAGCGATATTGCTCTAACTTCCCGCGCCATGACCGAGCATATCGAAACCGACGTTGCCATTATCGGCGCCGGCCCTGTGGGGCTGTTCGCCGCCTTCGAGCTGGGCATGCTGAAGCTGCGCTGCGTGTTGATCGATGCGCTTGCCGAAACCGGTGGCCAATGCACGGCGCTGTATCCGGAAAAGCCGATCTACGACATCCCAGCCCACCCCTCCATCGAAGCCGGCGAGCTGATCGCGCGGCTCGAACGCCAGATCGCGCCCTTCGCCCCCGCGCGGCTGCTGGGGCGCCGGGTGGAAAGGCTGGAAGGGATCTCCGGCGATTTCACCCTCGGCACCGATCTGGGCGATACGGTGCGCACCCGGGCAGTGATCCTGGCCGCCGGCGCCGGCGCCTTCGGGCCCAACCGCCCGCCGCTCGACCGCCTGCAGGACTACGAGGCGACAGGTGCCGTGCAGTACTATGTGCGGCGGCGCGAGGATTTGCGGGGCCGGCGCGTGGTGATCGCCGGTGGCGGCGATTCGGCGGTTGACTGGGCGCTGGCGTTGCGTGGCATCGCCGCCAGCATCCAGGTGGTGCATCGCCGGCCCAAATTCCGCGCCGCCCCCGAGACCGCCGCGCAGCTTGATGCCGCCGCCGCGCGCGGCGAGGTGGAAATGGTGATCCCGTACCAGTTGCATGGCCTGCACGGCGCCGCGGGACGGCTGGAGAGCGTGGAGGTCGCCGATCTCGATGGCGGCACGAAGCATCTGCCGGCCGATGTGCTGCTGCCGTTTTTCGGCCTGTCCATGGATCTGGGGCCCATCGCGGGCTGGGGCGTGGCGCTGGAACGTCATCACGTCGCCGTGGCGCACGCCACCTGCCAGACCAGCATACCCGGCATATTCGCGATTGGCGATGTGGCTTCCTACGCCGGCAAGCTGAAGCTGATCCTGCAGGGGTTCAGCGAGGCGGCGATGGCCGCGCATGCGATCCACCCCATCGTTTTCCCCGACACCGCGCTGCATTTCGAGTATTCCACGACCAAGGGCGTACCTGCCTGATTTCTCGTGCATTTGTATTGACCTGAGGCGGCTGAGGGCGAAATCCTCGGCATCGGTGTAGCGCCGTCGAACCGGGCCGCTCACCGCCAGCCAGAGGAGCCCCCAACTGCCGTTGCGCGTCCGTCCCGCCTTTGGCACTGGTCCATCGATCCGTGTGGTCAGGATCGCCGCCGTGTTGATGATGATGGCGGTGCTTGCCGCCGCGGCCGCGGTGATCGCACATAACCGCAAGCGCGAGGTCGATCAGGAAGCCCACGAGCTGCAATCCATCGGCGCGGCGCTGGCGGAGCAGACGGCCCGGGCGCTGCAAAGCGCGGAACTGGCGGTTGGCGACGTCGCCAGAAGTCTGGCGGCGGATGGGTTGAACTCACCCGAAGATCTGCCGCAGCGCGTCGACGGCCCCGCATTCCATGACATGTTGCGCGGGCGGATCAGCGGCATGCCGCAGCTCGCCGCCATCTCCATTATCGGCGCGGACGGCAAGCTGCTCAATTTCTCCCGATCTCAGCCGGTGCCGTCGGTCGATGTGTCGGATCGCGACTATTTCCAAGCCCTGCGCGACAATCCATCGATGCAGGTTTTCCTGGGTGCGCCAGTCGAGAACCGCAGCACCGGGGCATGGACGATCTACGTCGCCCACCGCCTGAACGGGCCGGACCATCGCTTCATCGGCATGGCGCTCGGTGCCGTCGAACTCAGGTATTTCGAGAAATTCTACGGCGATGTCGATCTGGGCCAAGGCAGCTGCATCGCCATGTGGCGGCTGGACGGCGTGTTGCTGGCCCATTTCCCCATCGCCGGCGGCGTCGGGACCCAGCGCGAACCGGACGAAAATTTCAGCGATCTGGCGCCGGGCCGTCAACGCGTCGGCGTCGCGCAAGCCGCGTCGGGCCAGGCGCAGCGCCTGCTGGTGACCACCCGGCTGGTCGATGAGCCCATCGTCATCGGCGTGAGCCGCACGATGGAGGAGGTGCTGGCGGCTTGGCGGTCCGATTCGGCCGTCGTCGCCGCGGGGGCGGCTGCCTGCACGCTGGCGATCTTCGCCATCATGACGTTCCTGACCCGCCAGCTTCGTGCCTATGACACGCTCGCCATGGCACTGCGCGCCCGGGACAAAGCCGAGCGCGGAAGGCGGGATGCGGAGGCGCAATTGCTCCAGGCACAGAAGCTGGAGGCAATCGGGCGGGTGGCGGCGGGCGTGGCGCACGATTTCAACAACCTGCTGATGGTCGTGCTCAGCAACGCGGAGCTGCTCGGCGGCAGGCTGCGCGGCGATCCGCAATCCGAACGCCGGCTGGCCACGATCGGCCAGGCGGTTGAGCGCGGATCGACCCTGACCCAACAGATGCTGGCTTTTTCGCGCCAGCAGATCCTGCTGCCGGCGGCGCTCGACCTGAACGCCGCGCTGCGCTCCATCGAGGAATTGCTGCGCTCCAGCGTTGGTGGAACCGTTCGGTTCGAACTGCGGCTGGCGACCGCACTGTGGCCCGTGCATGCCGATCCCGGACAGGTGAAACACACCATCCTCAACCTGGCGATCAACGCGCGCGACGCCATGCCCGATGGTGGCGGCGTCGTCATCAGCACCGCCAACCGCACGCTGCGGCCGGGCGAGCAGGCCGGCCAGCTGAGCCCAGGTGACTACGTTGTCGTCACCGTCGCGGATACGGGAACCGGCATGACGGCGGAGGTGATGAATCGCGCCTTCGAACCCTTCTTCACCACCAAGGAGCGCGGCCAGGGATCCGGCCTCGGGCTGAGCCAGGTGTTCGGCTTCGTGCGACAGTCGCATGGCGATGTGCTGCTCGACACGGCCCCGGGACTGGGCACGACGATCAGTATCATGCTGCCGCGCGTGCATGGCGGGACGGCATCCAAGGCAGGGCAGGAAGGCAGCCTGACGCCGGACGCCGCGTCCGAACGCCGCCGTCCGGTGGTGATGGTGGTGGACGACGACGATGCGGTGCGCGAGGCCGTGGTGAGCATGCTGGAGGATCAGGCCATCGCCGTGGTGCAGGCCGATAGCGGCCAGGCCGCCCTGCGCATGCTGGGCAATGACCAGCGCGTGGGTCTGGTGCTGACCGATTTCGCTATGCCGGGCATGACCGGCGCGGAACTCGCGGTGCGCCTGCGCGAGGAAAATCCTCAATTGCCAGTGGTGTTTATGACTGGCTATGCCCGCCCGGAGCCATTGCTTTCGGAACGCTGGGTGCTGCGCAAACCATTCACGTCCCGCTTCCTGGCGGAAATGCTGAACGAGGTATTCGCGGTGCAGTTGCGCGGGCGTTCCGCAGAATCGGGTTGGCCAGAATCGACCACGCCAGTCATGCCAGGGCGAAATTAACGCCTATAAGAGCGTTCCGTTGCGCTGGTATGACGGTTGCGCGGCAGGTTGATGATTTTGTTTCTGTCGAGAACATTAATCGTGGTTCATCTAATCTTCACGTGCGCGACGCGACGCGGCTCCTATTTGGTGCGACGACTGCAACGGGCTCGTAGATACATCGAAGGACGGCCGGCCGCATGAACGCCATAACTGCTCGACCGGGTGAGCGCTACCGCACCATCTTCATTTCGGACGTTCATCTTGGCACGCGCGGATGCCGCAGCGAGTTCCTCACCGATTTCCTCAGCCGCGTCAGCTGTGACAACCTGTTTCTGGTCGGCGACATCATCGACGGATGGCGGCTGCGCAAATCCTGGTACTGGGACGCGAGCCATGATGAGGTTCTGCGGCTGATCCTGCGCCATGCCCGGTCCGGCACCGAAGTGACCTATATCCACGGCAACCACGACGAGATGTTCCGCGACTGGCTGCCTCTGGGACTTGAGATCGGCGGCATCAAGCTGCGCCAGGAAGCGGTCCACGTCACCGCCGATAACCGCCGCCTGCTGGTGATGCATGGCGACGAGTTCGACAGCGTGGTGCGCTACGCCAAGTTCCTCGCTTTGCTGGGCGACAGCGCCTACACGGCGGCCCTGGTGGTCAACCACTGGTTCAACTTGGTCCGCCGCCGCATGGGCTACCCTTACTGGTCGCTGTCCATGTGGCTGAAGCGCCAGGTGAAGGAGGCCGTGAAGGCTGTCGACCGGTTCGAGATGGCGCTGGCCGGCGAGGCTAAGCGGCGCGGCCTGGACGGCGTGGTGTGCGGCCACATCCACCATGCGGAAATGCGCGAGGTGAACGGCGTGCTGTATCTGAACGATGGCGACTGGGTGGAAAGCTGCACCGCCCTGGTGGAGCACCATGACGGGCGGCTGGAACTGGTCGACTGGGCCGCGCTGAACCGGCTGTCGTTCATGGCGCCGCGCCGTGCCGGCGTGCCTCAACCCGCCTGAGCCCCCAAGCACATGCCGGACACCGGCTTGGCCGAGACGACCGGACACCGCTCAATCCTGCGGAGCATGGGTGATCAGCCCTGCCGGCTGCTGATTATCTCCGATGCCTGGCTGCCGCAAGTCAACGGCGTGGTTCGCACTTTGCAAACGGTGGCTGCGGAGTTGACGGCAATGGGCCACCAGGTCGAGGTGATCGGGCCCGATCGGTTTCGCACCCTGCCCTGCCCCACCTATCCCGATATCCGGCTGTCGCTGTTCGCCACAGGCAGGCTGGGGCGGATGATCGAGGCCAGCGCCCCGGATGCGTTGCATATCGCCACCGAAGGCCCGCTCGGCCAGGCGGCGTGGCGCTGGGCCATGAAGCGCGGCTGTGCTTTCACCACGGCTTTCCACACACGCTTCCCCGAATATGTCCAGGCCCGCATCGGACTGCCGACTGGCCTGCTCTATGCCTGGCTACGCCGATTCCATGGCCGTGGCCAGGGCATGATGGTGGCCACCCCCAGCCTGCGGGCGGAACTTGCCGCACGCGGCTTTCGGAATGTCCGCCACTGGTCGCGCGGCGTCGATCTCGAGCTGTTCCGGCCCGAACCGATCCCCGAGTTGCGCGAGCACTGGGATCTGCCGCGGCCGATCTTCGCCTATGTCGGCCGCGTTGCCGTGGAGAAGAATATCGGTGCCTTTCTCGATCTCGAGCTGCCCGGATCGAAACTCGTCGTTGGCGGCGGTCCGCTGCTCTCCTCGCTGCAGCGGCGCTATCCCAAGGTGCGCTTCACCGGCCCGCTGCACGGCACGGCCCTCGCGCGTGCCTATGCCGGCGTGGACGTGTTCGTGTTTCCCAGCCTCACCGACACGTTCGGCCTGGTGATTCTGGAAGCCCTGGCCAGCGGAACGCCGGTGGCGGCCTATCCCGTGACCGGCCCGATGGACGTGCTCGCCGGATCCACCGGGGCGATCGGGGCGGTGGATCGCGATCTGCGTGTTGCCGCCTTGCGGGCGCTGGATGGCGATCGCGCCGCCTGCCGCGTCCATGCCGAACGTTTCAGCTGGCGGACCTGCGCGGAGAATTTTCTGTCCAATCTGGTGCCGCTCGGCGGTCATTAACAGTCGAAACAGACTTCCGCCCGGCGCTCGCAAGGACGATGCTAGGCGCATGGACCAATCCGCCGCCGCACCAACCATCGAGTCGCCTACTACCGACCTGAGCCGGATGCGACTGACCGCACTGATCGTCGCCTGCGCGCTGTTCATGCAGAATCTCGACAGCACGGTGATCGCCACCGCCCTGCCCACCATGGCCCGGGCCTTCGGCGCCGATCCTACCCATATGAGCGCCGCGCTGACCTCCTATCTCATCAGCCTCGCTGTGTTCATTCCGGCCAGCGGATGGGTGGCCGACCGGTTCGGCGCGCGCTCGGTCTTTCGCGCTGCGATCGCCGTGTTCACGGCGGGCTCGATCCTGTGCGGCGCGGCCAACTCGTTGCCCTTCCTTATTGTCGCGCGGGTCTTCCAGGGCATGGGCGGCGCCATGATGGTGCCGGTGGGCCGGCTGGTGCTGCTGCGCACAGTCGCCAAATCCGATCTGGTTTCGGCCATGACCTGGCTGACCGTGCCCGCCATGATCGGCCCGGTGATCGGGCCGCCGCTCGGCGGCTTCATCGTCACCTATTTCTCCTGGCGCTGGATCTTCGACATCAACATCCCGATCGGCGTGCTCGGCGTGGTGCTGGTGACGATCTTCGTGAAGGACATCCGCGAACCGACTAGCGCGAAATTCGACCTGCGGGGGCTCGCCTATTCCGGCATCGGTCTGTCCTGCCTGATGTTCGGACTGGAAACAGCCGGGCGCGGCGTGGTTCCTCCGGCGCTGACCGTGGCCATGCTGAGCGTCGCCGTTCTGTCCGCCCTGCTTTACTGGCGGCACGCTCGCCGCACCGTGGCGCCGCTGATGGATTTCACCATGATGCGGGTTCCCACCTTCCTCGTTTCGGTCACCGCCGGTTTCCTGTTCCGCATCGGCATCGGCGCCATTCCCTTCCTGCTGCCCCTGATGCTCCAGCTGGGCTTCGGGCGGACCGCGGTGCAAAGCGGCCTGATCACCTTCGCAAGCTCCGCCGGCGCCATGGTGATGCGGCCAGCCACGGTCGGCATGCTGCGCCGCTTCGGCTTTCGCGACACGCTGCTCGTCAATGCCTTCCTGTCCGCGGGGATGCTCGCCCTAATGGCGGCGTTCCGCCCGTCCTGGCCGGTCTATGCGCTGTATGCCGTGCTGCTGCTGGGCGGCTTCTTCCGCTCCCTGCAATTCGCCGCCTACAACGCGCTAGCCTATGCCGATATCTCCCGCCCGCGCATGAGCGGCGCCACCAGCCTCTACAGCACGATGCAGCAGGTCTCGCTCACCTTCGGCGTCAGCGTGGGCGCGGCGTCGCTGGAGGTTTCCATGGCCCTCTCGAACCATTCGGCACCGCAGCTGATGGATTTCTCCATGGCCTTCCTGGTGGTGGGCGCCTGCTCGCTGCTCTCCGCACCACTCGTGCTGCTGATGCCGCGCGATGCCGCCGCCGAAACTAGCGGTCATGTCCGCCGGGCTGCCTGAGCCCCCGCCTGTCCTGGCGGATATCCTGCGGCAGGGCCTGCGGATCGTGTTTTGCGGCACCGCCGCCGGCGCCGTCTCCGCCGCGCGGGGGGCCTATTATGCCGGCCCGGGCAACCACTTCTGGCCCATCCTGCACCGCACCGGGCTGACACCGCGCCAATTGCGGCCAGTGGAATTCCCGCTGCTCCCCCAGTTCGGAATCGGCCTCACCGATATCGCAAAACACGTCTCGGGCGCCGATTCCGACCTGCCTGCCAGCGCTTTCGACCCCACCGGACTCGCCGCCCGAATCCGCGCGGTCCGGCCCGATATGCTGGCCTTCAACGGCAAGAAAGCCGCGTCGCTGTTCCTGGGGAGGCCAGGGGCGCAGATCAGCTACGGACCTGCCGCCGGGCCGGAAGATTTCCCGGCAGTGTTCGTGCTGCCGTCCACGTCGGGGGCGGCACGGGGGGCTTGGGATGAGTGACCCTGGTTTGAGTTGGCGCGAAGGTAAGGCCGAGGCGCTGCCCTTACCTGGCTTCGCTCAGCACCCAAGGATCCCCCGGCTCGCAGAAATACGGCGTACCGTTCGGCAGCCGCACATTCGGCTGCAGCCCCATATCCGCCCGCAACGCGCGGAAGAAGCCGCCATGCGCCACCACCAGAACAGGGGCGGTTTTCGCCACGACCCTATTGATCGCCTCGGCCGCGCGGGCACGCAGGCTGGCGAAGCTTTCAGCGCCTTCCGGCGTGGCCACGCCGTCCAGCCAATCGATGAACCATTGGTCGGCGATGGGTTTGCCTTCATTCACCCCGAAGGCCACTTCGCGCAGCCCATCATCGAATTCCACCGGCAACCCAAGCGCCTCGGCGACGATGTGGGCGGTGTCGCGTGCACGCGACAAGGGCGAGGACACGATGGTGCGGATGCCGCGATTGCGCAGTTTCTCGGCGGAGGTCCGGGCCTGGGCCAGGCCGGTCTGGTTCAGCGGAATATCCACGTTGCCCTGGGCGAGGCTGTCGATGTTCCAGTTCGTCTCGCCATGGCGGAGGAACCAGAAGGTGGTTGGCGTCAGGCTGCCGGCGATCGTCATGCTTCCAGCCCCTCTTTCGCCAGTGCGGCCGCCACGGCGGGGCGCGCCTTCATGCGGGCGAAATGCGCGGCAAGGTTTGCGGGCAGCGTCAGGCCCACGCGCACCGACGCCCAAAACTCGACATAGAACAGCGCCGCATCGGCCAGCGAGAATTCGCCTGCCACATAGTCGCGTCCGGCCAGCGCCGTATCCAGGATCCCGAGGGCTTTCGCGACGATTTCCCGCCCGCGGATTTTCACCGCTTCCTGCCCGGCTTCGTCCGAGGCGAAATTTCCGGGGCGGAACATGCGCGCGAAGCCCTGCATGTGCAGCGTCGCCACCACGTAATCCATCGCTTCCAGCGCTCGCGCCTCGCCTTCCACATCGGCGGGCAACAACTTGGCCTGCGGGTTGCTGCGCGCCAGCCACCAGGCGATGGCGGGGAACTCCGTCAGCACCGAGCCGTCGTCGCGCACCAGGGCGGGCACCTTGGCCTTGGGGGTGATGGCGAGGTATTCCGGCTTGAGCTGCGCGCCTTCGCGCACGCTGGTCAGCACGGTCTCGTAGGGCGCGCCGATTTCCTCCAGCAGGATGCGGATGCCGATCGAGCAGGCGCCGGGCGAGTAATACAGCGTGTTCATCGGCGTGGTCCTGTGGCTAGAGCAATATGGCTTTAGGTGAAATCACCGGGCCATAAAATTGCTCGCTAAAACAAATACCCAGAGCATGATGGCTTCGCCTATCAGAAGTCATCATGCTCTAGAGGGAGAGGGTCAGTCGAACAGGGAGCTGACCGAGCTTTCGTCGCTGATCCGCCGTATCGCCTCGGCTAGCAGCGGCGCGATGGTGACCTGGCGGATATTGCTGGCCAGGCGCACCGCCTCGGTCGCCAGGATGCTGTCGGTGATCGTCATCATCTCGATCGGGCTGGAGGCGATGCGTGCGACCGCGCCGCCGGACAGCACGCCATGCGTCACATAAACGCTT
>DASXIW010000226.1:0-5104 GCA_036497785.1 Acetobacteraceae bacterium
CCGCCTGCCCCCCGCGATCGAGGCCCGCGCCCAGCGCGACTACGAGGCCCTGCTCAGCGAACACGACGCCCCGGTCAACGGCGGCGACATCCTGCGCATGGCCCACGGTGCCGACGCCATCCTGTGCAGCCCCGCGGAGAAACTGGAAGGCGACCTGATCCGGGCATTGCCGGCCAGCATCAAGGTGATCGCCACCTTCAGCGTCGGCTACGACCATATCGACGTCCCGGCCCTGCACGCCCGCGCCATCCCGCTGTGCAACACGCCTGATGTGCTCAGCGTCGCCACCGCGGAGATCGCCATGATGCTGATCCTCACCGCCGCCCGGCGCGCCGGCGAGGCCGAACGCCTGGTCCGCGCCGGCAAATGGACGGGCTGGGCGCCCACCCAGCTCATCGGCACGCAGGTCTCCGGCCGCCGCCTCGGCATTTTCGGCATGGGCCGCATCGGCCGCGAACTCGCCCGCATGGCGCGCGGCTTCGGCATGGAAATCCATTATCACGACATCGCCCGCCTGCCGCCCAACCTCGAACAGGGCGCCATCTTCCACGCCACCGACGAGGCCTTCCTGCCGATCTGCGAGGTGCTCGCCCTGCAAGCCCCCGGCGGTGCCGCCACCCATCACTGGCTGAACGCCGCCCGGATCGCCCGCCTGCCGCGCGGCGCCATCCTCGCCAATGCCGCGCGCGGCACGCTGGTGGACGACGAAGCCGTGCTCGCCGCCCTCGCCTCCGGCCAGATCGCCGCCGCCGGCCTGGATGTCTATGAGGGCGAACCGAAGCTCAACCCGGGCTATCTCGCCGCTGAGAACGCTGTGCTCCTGCCCCATCTCGGCAGCGCCACCGCCACCACGCGCGACGCCATGGGCTTCCTCGCGCTGGACGGGCTGGACGCGCTGCTCGCCGGGCGAACCCCCGCCAATCTGGTGAATTGACGCCAGGCATGCCGGCCGGCCGGCCCACCCTCATCACCCCGCTGCGCGACCGCGCCATCGCGCTGCTCTGGGCCGGCCTCGCAACCTCGGCAATCGGCGACCAGCTTTTCGCCGTGGTCGTCACCTGGGTCGCGGTCGGCATGCTCGGCAGCGGCGCCGGCTACCTCGCCGCCCTCCAGGCGGCCGCCGGCCTCGCTGTCTCGCTCCTCGCCGGCCACTGGACCGACCGGCTGGAGCAGCGCTGGCTGATGATGGGCGCCGATCTCGCCCGCGCCGTCACCTTGCTCGCCCTGATGGCCATCTGGCTCGACCATGGCGGCCCGCCGCTCTGGACGCTGTTCGCCTGCGTGTTCGTCCTCGCCGCCGGCCAGTCCGTGTTCCGCCCGGCCATGCAGGCCGTGCTGCCGGCGCTGGTCGCCGATACGCGCAACCTCCCCGCCACCAACGCGCTGCTGGACACCACAGACCGCATCGCCCGCCTGCTTGGCCCCGGCGTGATCGGCATCGCCAGCTCCCTGCTGCCGCTGGTCCATTTCGTCACGCTGGACGCGCTGACCTTCGCCGCGTCCGCCTGCGCCGTCCTCACCATCATCCGGCTGCGCCCGATGGCGTCCATGGTCCCACCGCCGCGCGGCACCATCCTCGGCAACATGTCGCGCGGCTTCCGGGCGGTCCGTCGCCACCACGTGCTCGGTTTCATGCTCAGCACCACCGCCATCATCAACGGCTGTTGGTACACCATCATTTTCGTCGGCCTGCCCCTGATTGTCCGCCAGGCCGGCGTCACTGGCCCTGGTGGTTCCGGCCTGGCCGCCTATGGCTCGCTCATCTCCGCGTATGGGGCGGCCAACCTGATCTCCAACCTCGTCGTCGGCAGTCTCGGCATCGCCAGACACCCGGCCCGCATGATGTTCGGCGGCAATCTGGTCCTGGGCGTCGGCGCGGCCGCCATCGGCCTGTGCGCCCTGCTCCTCCCGCCCCTATGGCTGCTGCCCGCCCTACTCTGCTGCTCCGCCTTCTCCGCCATTGGCGGCCCCATGCAAGACATCACCACCGCCACGCTCCGCCAAACCGTCCTGCCACAACCCGACATGGCCGCCGGCATGCGCGCCTTCATGGTAATGAACGCGCTCGGCATGCTGGCCGCCCTGCTGATCGCCCCACTACTGTTCGACACGATCGGCGTGCCCCAGGCCGTGCTGCTGTGCGGCGGCTGCATCATCGCCGTCGGCGTCCTCGGGCTGATCCGGCATGGGGAAATGCGGCAAGGGCGGCTTCAGGAAGGGTGAGGCAAGGCCAGCGCCCCGGCAAACCGGCGAACCGCCATGCGGGGGATATTGCCATGGCGGCACAGGCAAGGCAGCCTGCATCGATGCCCGCGACGCTGCCGAGTTCTCCAGCCTACCCCCCCGCTCAACTGCGTCCCAGCATCGACGCGGACATGGACGCGATCGCGGCGATTTACGGCCATCACGTCCGCCACGGCACCGCGTCGTTCGAGACGGAGCCGCCGGACGCGGCGGAACTGCGCCGCCGCCGCGCGGCCATGACCGAGGCGGGATTTCCCTATCTGGTCGTGGAGGAGGCAAGCATCATTCAAGGCTATGCCTATGCCGGGCCATACCGCCCGCGCGCAGCCTATCGCGACACTGTGGAGAACTCGGTCTATCTGCGGCCGGAGGCGGCCGGGCGCGGGCTGGGCGGCCTGCTGCTGGGCGCGCTGATCGATGCCTGTGCGGCCATGGGCCTGCGCCAGATGATCGCCGTGGTGGGGGACAGCGCCAACCAGCCTTCGATCTGCCTGCACGAACGGCTCGGTTTTCGCCGCGTGGGCGTGTTGCAGGCGGTCGGCTACAAGCATGGCAGATGGCTCGATACGGTGCTGCTGCAGCGCGGCCTCGGCCCGGGTGACGGCGCCCCGCCGACCCGTCCCTGAGGAAACTGACGCGATGGGCCGGGCCATGACCGGGCCATAAAATGGCTCGCCAAAACAAATATCTAGAGCAGAACGGGGCGGCACGTCGATCCGTCGCCGCCTTCCGCCGGCCATCCCCCCGGTAGGGAGTCTTGAAGCGCAGCCAACAACAGCCGCGCCGCTTTCAGGTCGGCCGTCTCAAATCCCTCGCTGAACCGGCCATAAACTTCCGCGAGGCATTGCAGAGCGTCGCCATGCCGGCCCTGGCGGGACCATAGCCGCGCAAGATTCATCGCCGCTCGCAACTCCACGGACAAGGCGGATTGCGCGCGCGCGACATCGCGCGACCGGATCAGGCAGGTTTCGGCTTCCGCCAGATCGAGGCTTGCCTTGGACGCAAGGATTTCGCCCCTGATCCGGAGCGTTTCCGGCAAGTTCACCAGTTCTTTCCTTTGCTCGACATTGGCGATGGCCTTGTCGATCGTCCGCAGCGCTTCGTCGGATTCTCCGCCTATCGCTAGGGCCTCCGCCAAGGCCATCAGCGACAGCGTCATCCGCATGGCGTACCGATCCACATGCAATGTCGCGAGGCACTCCCGCAGCAGCCGGATTCCAAGCTCAGGCTCGCCCCGCCTGATCGATAATTCGCCTCTCAAGCCCAGACCGACCGCATTATGCGGGGTCAGCGAATGCCGTTCGGCAAGCGCCATGAAGCGCTCGATGTTTTCTTCCGCGCTCGCCCAATCGCCGATGCCGAGATAAACCGGAGTCGTCCAAATCAGGGCGATGCAAAGCGTCACGGGATGTTCGAGCAGTTCCGCCTGCTCGACGGTCATCCGCGCCATTTTGACCGATTCGTCCGGATAGCCAAGCAACCACAACGTGCGCGCCCAGGCCGAACGGGCGCGGATCGTGTGGTCCATCCCGAAGCGGATGGGGCCGATGTGCTGAGACCCGATTGGAAGGCTCAGAGCGGATTTTGAACGGCGATGCGCCTCGCGATGATTTCCGATGAAATGGAGAGAGATCCCAAGCATGCAGTCGGCCATTGTCTTTCCGACCGGGTCGGCCATGCGTGCGGCGACGAGATCGCTGCGTTCCGCCAGGGCCAGCGCGCCCTGAAAATCGCCTATCCGGTGGCTGAAAATATGAAGACCGCCGAGAAACTGCATCTGACAATAGACGTCGCCAAGCTCCTCGGCGATCTTCAGGCCCTTCGAGAAAGCGACGCGGACATCCTCGCTATTGCCCTTGGCGAACATGAGAGATAGCCCGAGCGATGCCTGGAGCTGCATTTCGCGTCCTGTGCCGCGGGCTGCGTCATCGAGCGCCGCGACCGCCCGCCGGGTCCAGTCGTGGCATTCCGCCAGCAGCGACAGTTTCAGGAATAGCGGGGCGGCCGCCGTCGTCAGCGCGGTGGCAAGCGCAAGATCGCCGCTCGCGCAGAAGCTCCATTCCAGCGCGGCGCGCACATCGCCGATCAGTTCCCCCCATGCGGCGAGGTCGCCGGCACTGGCCGGTGCCTGCGCGCCGGCGCCGGCGTGCTCGAAAATCCGCAGAGTGAACATCGCATGACGCCGGGCGACGACGTCCAGCTCGCCGCTTTCGACGAGCTTGCCCAGCGCATAGGCGCGCGTCGTGTTGAGGAGGCGGTAGCGCACGACCAGACCGCTCAGATCCGCCGTGACGAGAGACTTCGCGACAAGACTCGCAATGGCCTCCACGACACACGCCCCATCGTTCTCGCCTTCGGTCACCACCGCCTGAACCGATTCCAGCGTGAACGTGCCGACGAACACGGAAAGCCTGCGGAGAATCAGCCGCTCCACTTCGGAAAGCAGATCGTAGCTCCAATCCAGTGTGGCGCTCAGCGTCTGATGCCGGGGTGCGGCCGTGCGGCGGCCTTGCCACAGCAGCCCGAAGCGGTCATTGAGCAATGCGGCAATTCCCTGGATGCCGTATGCGTCCACGCGGCCGGCAACCAATTCGATCGCCAGCGCTATGCCATCGAGCTTGCGCGAGATTTCGGCGATGATCGGTGCGTCCCGATCGCTCATCTCGAACTGGCCGCAGCCCAGGGAGACACGCTCAACGAAAAGCTGCACTGCCGGAAAAGCCAGTATGTCGGCGGCACTCAGACCATCATCCTCGGGCGGGCAACCCAGCGGCGCCAGGCGATGAACCTGTTCGTTCTCGATCCGCAGCGATTCCCGGCTCGTCGCCAACAAATCGACATGGGGTGCCTCCTCGAAGAT
>DASXIW010000227.1:0-12863 GCA_036497785.1 Acetobacteraceae bacterium
GGGCCAGCAGCAGATAGCGCTCCAGCGCGGCGGCGGTGATGGCCTTCGGTTCCGTCAGGCGGTGCAGGAATCGGAGCACTTGCACGCCGGCCGGCCCGATATCGCCATCCAGCTTCACGTCCGCGATGTGGCCTTCCGTCACGCGGAAATGCAGCACGCCCGCGCTGTCGCGCACGGCGGAGACGGCGGTGAGCGGATAGCCGTCGTCGCGGTAACGCCGCAAAATCTTCGTGCGCACCGCCTCGATCGAGGCCAGCTTCACGGGGGCCCGACCAGACCGGCGACGTCCTTGGCCATTTCGGCTTCCGGATACACCGTGACGCCCTCGACGACCACATGCTCGACAGCGACCGCCGCTTCCGGAACCGCGCCGCCCGGCTCGGCCGGTGGGGGCACCAGCGTGCCGGGCGCGACGGATGGAAATTGCGGCGGCAGCACCCGCGGGATCGGCGCACCCGGCGGTACCTGGGTGAAGACATTGGGTGGAAGAAAATTGTGCGAGGTCTGCGCGAATGCCGGAAGTGCTGCGCCCGACGAGGCGACCGTCGCGAGCGCAATCAGGCGCGCGGGCCGAGCAAGGATGCCCGCACACCCGAGCGCGGCTATTCTGAAAGGCACGGAAGCACCCCCGGTCGGCCACCAACCCGGCAGCGTGTGGTTGCTTCACCATTTTGCGTCAATGCCTTATCGAGTCGAATCCGGTATGGGATTTTGCAATCAATGAATTTCCCGCCCGTGGCGCGTCGCACCATGCCAGGCGCATTCGTTGCAAGAACGACCGTTTTGTGCGGACCGACATGCAATCTATAAGGCGGTCACGGCGAGCACGCGAAGGATGCGCGATGGACGAGTCCCGGCTGGGCAAATACGAACTCCGCGGAACGCTGGGCCGCGGTGCAATGGGTACCGTGTACGAGGGATGGGACTCCATCATCGATCGCAAGGTCGCCATCAAGACCTTGCGTCTGCCGGACGCCGCGGATGAGGAGGCGCAGGAGGAACTGGCGCGCTTCAAACGCGAGGCGCAGGTGGCCGGCCGACTCAATCACCCTAACATCGTCGGCGTGTTCGATTACGGCGAGACGCCCGAGCTCGCCTATATCGTCATGGAGTTCATCGACGGCACCTCGCTGAAGAGCGTGATGGACAAGCAGGAGCGTTTCCCCATCCCCGAGGTGCTGCGGGTGATGGAACAGCTTCTGGCCGGGCTGCAGTTCAGCCATGATCGCGACGTCGTGCATCGTGATATCAAGCCCGCGAACATCATGCTGACCTCAGCCGGGCAGGTGAAGATCGCCGATTTCGGCATCGCCCGCATCGAGAGCAGCAGCATGACCCAGGCCGGGACGGTCATGGGCACGCCGGCCTATATGTCGCCCGAGCAGTTCATGGGCCAGACCGTGGATGCGCGGACCGACCTCTATTCCTCCGGGGTCATGCTGTACCAGTTGCTGACCGGCGAGCGCCCCTTCGAGGGAAGCATGTCGGCGATCATGCACAAGGCGCTGAACGTCGCGCCGCCACGCCCGTCCGATCTATCGGTGACCGCGCCACAGGCGCTGGATGCAATAGTGGCGAAGGCGATGGCAAAACGCCCCGAACAGCGTTTCGCCAACGCGGACGAAATGTCGCGCGCGCTGCGCCAGGCGGTCGAGAACCCCGGCGCGGCCCCCGCCGCCGGGCCGGTCGACGACGCGGAGGCAACCATGGTGCGGCCGCAGCGTCCGGCATCGGCGGCGGCCGCGCCGCCATCCCCGCCGGCGCCGGCGCCGGTGCCGCCGGCCGCCTCTCCCACGCCAGCGAAAAGCGGCGCTCCGGTGAAGCTGATCGCCGGGATCGCCGTCGCGGTGTTGATCGTGCTGGGCGGGGCAGGGTGGTTCCTGCTGGCGCCCCGCCATCCGGCGCAGGATCTGGCGGCGCTTAACACGACGCCGCCGGCACCGGCACCCGCATTGCCGGGATCATCGCCGGGCTCCGAACCTGTTCCCACCCCGGCGCCGACACCGCCTGCGCCCCCAACCGCCCTTACACCTCCCAGCGCACCGCAGCCCGCCTCGCCACCGCCCGCGCCATTGGCGCCGCCAGCGGCGCTCCAGGTCACACCCGCCTCGATGCTGGCGGCCTTGGGCGGTGTCGGCTGCTCTTTGGCAACACCGGGCATGCCGGATGCCGGCCACGTCGTGCTGGATGGCATTGCCGGCAGCGGCACGCCGGAGACGACCTTGCGCCGCCTGGCCACGGAGGCTGCGGGCGGTCTGCCGCTCTCCTGGCGGGTCCGCACCTTTAGCGGACCATATTGCGATGCGCTCAACGTCATCCGCCCGGCCGATGCCGGCCGGTTCGGCATGGCGCTGAAAGGCAATGCCGTCCAGTTGCGCAAGAACGACAACATCGTCATCCAGTTTACCATGCCGGATTTCCCGGCCCATCTTCAGATCGATTATTTCTCCAGCGACGGATCGGTCACCCATCTCGTGGGCGATGACGGGGCGAATGTCTCGATCATGACATCGGACGGGTGGAAGGTGATCGGACCCTCGCATGTCTCTCGCTCCGGCGCAGCCATGCCGATAGGCGAGCCGGATCCGAAGACGCATGACGGTAGCTGGCAGGTGGACGAGCCGTTTGGCACGGACATGATCGTGGCGATCGCCTCCGAGGCGCCGTTGTTCGGCGCCCTGCGCGCCGCCGACGACACGACGGCTGCCTATCTGCCCGCCCTCCAGGCCGCGTTGGGGGCGCGATCGCGCGGAGAGCGGGTTGCCAGCCAGGCCCTGATCGTGGACACCACGCCCAATTAGCTTTGGCGGGCCTCGCAGATGATTAAAACGTCATCTGCCCGGCGCTTGAATGCGGCGGCGGCGTGCCGATTTCGTCGGCATGTCAGGTCAGGTCGCCAAGAAGCCCGTGGTTTCGTCTCGTGAACCGCGCGTGGACGTGCTGCGCGGCTTCTCGTTGCTATGCATCTTTGTCGACCATATCCCGGGCGATGACCTCAACACGCTGACTCCGCGCAATTTTGGCTTCTCTGACGCCGCCGAGTTGTTCGTCATGCTCGCGGGCTTCGCCTCCATGACCGCCTATGGCCGCAGCTTTGACCGCGATGGCGCGCGCGCTGGCCTGCGGCGCATCGCGTTGCGCTGCTTGCGGCTCTATGTGTTCCAGATCGGCCTGTTGCTCGCCACGCTGATGATTGTCTGGAGCTGGACCACGCATTTCCGTCTGACGCCGTTGGATTTGGCGCCAATGCTGGCGGGGGGCGTGCCGAGCATCGTTCGCGGCCTGCTGCTTCAGGCGCAGCCCTCCAATCTGAACATCCTGCCCCTGTACATCGTGCTGCTTGCCATATTCCCGATATTGTATGCTGGTATGCGCATCAGCCCTTTCCTGGCCCTGTCCGCCTCGGCGCTTCTATGGATCGCGACGAATCTCGACCCGAATCTGAACTTTATCGACCCTGTCGACGGCAATCACTGGTTCTTCAACCCGTTCGCCTGGCAGTTCCTGTTCGCGCTTGGGGCCGGCATGTCGGTCGTCATGCGCCGCAACGGGGGGAGCCTCCCGCGCCACCCTGTGCTGATCTGGCTCAGCGCGGCAATGCTGCTGGCGGGGTTCCTCGAAACCTTCCCCTGGCGGGACTGGCATTTGCCCAATCTCACCCCCATCGCCATGGACCCTCCGGACAAGACCAATCTGTCGCCGCTGCGCCTGCTCCATGCCGTCGCTTTGGTCTATCTGGTGCTCACCTGGTCGGGACTGCGCAATGCGCTGACCTGGCGGCCGGTCGTCTGGCTGGAGGCCTGCGGCAGGCATTCGCTGGAAGTGTTCTCCCTCGGCACGCTGCTGGGCGTTTTCGCGGGGCTAGCCTTTCGCACTTATGGGTTCGCCGAACCGATGCAACTGGCGGTGAATGCCATCGGTTTGGGATCGGCGATCGCGCTGGCGCTGAGGCTCGAGCACGATCGCAGCCGGCAGACCGTCGGGGGCGTTCCGGTCGTACGTTCCTAAATTAAGATAATTCGACGATTTTCTTTGCATCGCTGGAGATCGCTATGGCATGGGTACTGTCATGCAAAATCATGTCGTCCGGCGTTTCGCGCCCCTCGCTCTCGTACTTGGCGTGCTGAGCATGATGGGCGCAATCCCGGCTTCCGCCGCCGCCGTCCCGCCGGATGCGACGGCGCTGCCACACGTGGCAAAAAGCCTCGCCGACGGACAATCGCTCCGTATCGTGGCCTTTGGCTCATCCTCCACGGAAGGCGTGGGCGCCAGTTCCAAGGCCACCAGCTACCCAATACGCCTCCAGGCCGAACTTGCCGCGAGCCTGCCACCGAAGATGACAGTCACCGTCGAGAACCGTGGCATTGGCGGCGAGGATGTTGACGACATGATGCGCCGCATCCCCACCATCACGGCGGAGAAGCCGGATCTGGTGATCTGGCAAACCGGCACAAACGACCCGCTGCGCGACGTGAAGCTGGGCCATTTCATTACCCAGACGCAGGCCGGTATCGCTGCTTTCCGTGCCGCCGGCATCGACGTCATGTTGATGGGACCGCAGCTCTGCGCGGCCATGCAGGACAAAGCCGGCGCAATGCGTTTCCGGGATGCGGTACGGCAGATTGGCGAGGAGATGCATGTCCCGGTCATCCACCGCTATTCGATGATGGAGCGCTGGCTCGCGCGCAAGACACTCACCGAGGACGAGATGCTCTCGCCGGATGGGCTGCACATGGCCGATGGCGGCTATCATCTTCTGGCCATGGCGGTGGCCCGGCAGATCCTTGGTAGCCATGCTCCGAAGCGCCTCCTCGCCGGAGACTGAGGCGCCGAAGCTAGAGGCTGCGCGTCCGCCTGACCGCATCCTGCCAGCCAGCGTATAGCCCGACCCGGTCTTCCTCGGCCATATGCGGCTCGAACCGCCGCTGAAGCGCCCAGCTTCTGGCGAAATCGGCCGGGGCGGGGCATACGCCGGCGGCGAGACCGGCGAGATAGGCTGCGCCCAGCGCCGTGGTTTCGGTTCCCACAGGCCGATCGACCGGGGCCGCGATCATGTCGGCCAGGAACTGCATGGTCCAATCGCTGGCCGCCATGCCGCCATCCACCCGCAGCACCGTTGCCGCCGAAGGCGCGTCCCGCGTGTTTGCCCAATCCATCCGCATCGCCTCGATCAGGTCACGGGTCTGGTAGGCCACGCTTTCCAGCGCGGCCCGCGCGAGCTCCGCGCGGCCGGTATTGCGGGTCAGGCCGAACAGGGCGCCGCGCGCCTCCGCATCCCAATGCGGCGCGCCGAGACCGGTGAAGGCGGGCACCAGATATACACGCTGCGATGGATCGGCCGCTTCGGCCAGCGCCGCGGTTTCGCCGGCATCGCCGATCACGCCCAGGCCATCGCGCAGCCATTGCACTGCCGCGCCGGCGACGAAGATCGCGCCTTCCAGCGCGTAGCTGCGCACCCCGCCGATCTGCCAGGCGATCGTGGTCAGCATTCGGCTGCGCGACATGACCGGCTCGGCGCCAACGTTCAGCAGCAGAAAGCAGCCTGTGCCATAGGTCGATTTCACCATGCCCGGCGCGAAGCAGGCCTGTCCGACGCAGGCCGCCTGCTGGTCGCCGGCAATACCCATCACGGCGACCTCCGCCCCCAGAATGCCGGCGCTCGCCATGCCGAAATGTCCGGAGCTGTCGCGCACTTCCGGCAGCAGGCTGGCGGGAATGCGGAACAGATCCAGCAATTCCGGGTCCCACGCGCCGCGGGCGATGTCGAACAGCATGGTGCGGCTGGCATTGGTCGCATCCGTGGCATGCACGCGCCCCTCGGTCAGCCGCCACAGCAGCCAGCTATCGACCGTGCCGAAAGCCAGGCGACCCGCTTCGGCGTCGGCCCGTGCGCCGGGTACGTTGTCGAGCAGCCAGGCGATCTTGCTCGCGCAGAAATACGGGTCAATCACCAGCCCGGTCCGCGCGGCGACCAGCGCCCCATGCCCTTCCGCCCGCCAGGCGGCACATTGCGCGGCGGTGCGGCGGTCCTGCCAGACAATGGCAGAATAGATCGGCCGGCCGGTGTCGCGCCGCCAGATCAGCGTGGTCTCGCGCTGATTGGTGATGCCGATGGCGGCGACGTCCGCCGTCCTCCCGCCGGCGCCGGCCAACGCCTCTCGCAGCACCGCGACACTGTCCTGGAACAGATCCTCCGGCGCATGCTCCACCCAGCCGCTGGCGGGGAAATGCTGCGCGAGATCCAGCCGCGCGATGGCGGCCTGCGCCAGCGACGGCGCGCGGAAAGCGATAGCGCGCGTGGAGGTGGTGCCCTGGTCGAGGGCGAGCACGATGGTCGGGGTCATGATGTCTGGCCTCTTCTTCCACCAGCTTCACCGGATTTCGCCGGAATTGCCAAGGGAGCGGGCCGGGCAGGAGCAGGCGGGGCAGGAGGGGGCGGCGCGCGGCGCGCGGACGGCCTGGCTCGGTGTCGATTCTTCGTGCGGCACTTCAACAAGGCGTGAGTACCCGTCCGAAGCCTTGCGGGCCGCGCAAAGCCGGGCCGTTTCGGGTTGGTGATATGTTGCGCGGGTCGTTACAGGGCGGCTACATCCTGACTCGGAACCGAACGTTCCATGGGCCAGGTAATTGCATGCGTCAGGCCGCAACTCATCGCTGGATGCCGACCATCAGCCGATCGCTGCAGATCATGACTGCGGTGGTACTGGTGCTGATCATGGCGGCGGCGACCCAGCAAATGCTCGTCCTGCGCGCCAGTGAGGTGGCCGACGCCGAACGGCAGATGGCGCGGCTGGACATGGTGTTCGCCGAACAGACCGGGCGTGCCGTCGAGACCGTCGATGTGATCCTGCGCGGCGTCATTGCCGCCCTGCCGGATCTTTCGCGGCAGTCGCCCCTCACCGGTGCCGCTGGCTTCGATGCCCTGCTGCAGCGGCAGATCGGGGGTGTGCAACTGGTTGCCGAGATCGCTGTGGTGGATGCCGACGGGAATATGGTGTTCTCATCGCGGCCGGCAAACGCGCCGCCTTATGTGTTGCCGGCGGCGGGGCGCACCCTGCTTGGCATCCACGCCGCGAGCCCCGCCGATCAGTTGCAGATCAGCGAGCCGATGCGCGACGCCAATGGGCGTTGGACCGCGTTGATGACGCGCCCGCTGCGCGGGCCGGGCGGCGCCTTCACCGGACTGGTCGTCGCCACGCTCAACCTCGCCTATTTCGAGGATTTCTACAAAGCGGTCGAATTGGACGAGAACGGCGCCATCCAGCTGCATCGCCGCGACGGGACCGTGCTCGCCCGCTACCCCCACTTGGACAGCGTGGTGGGCACCAGTTTCGCCGATCTGCCTCCGTTCAAAAATGTTCTGGCGCATGAGCAGGCCGGCACGGTGGTCATGACCAGCCCGGTCAGCGGCGAACGACGGATCGTGGCGATCCGCGCTTTGCATGCCTTCCCGCTTGCGGTGAATGTGTCGGTGGGGGAGTCCAATATGCTGGAGGCTTGGCGCCAGCAGACGCGCGTATTCCTGCTGGCGGCATTACTGGCCTGCCTGCTGATCGGCACGCTGCTGCTGCTGCTGTCGCGGAAATCGCGTATGGGCGAGCTGCTGCTAAGCGAGTACCGGGTGGCCAAGGAGGCCGCCGAGACCGCCAACGCGCAGCTTCTGGTGCAGATGGAGGAACGCGAGCGCGCCGAGGCGGCATTGCGTCAGGCCCAGCGCATCGAGGCCGTGGGTCAGCTGACGGGCGGCGTCGCGCATGACTTCAATAATCTTCTGACCGTATTGCTTGGCAACATTGATCTGCTGCAGCAATCCACGACGCTCAACACCTCCGCGGTGGAACGGCTGGAGCGGATGCGGGCGGCTGCCGAACGCGGTTCCACGCTGACCGACCAGTTGCTCGCCTTTTCCCGCCGCCAGCCGCTGCTGCCGCGCCCCATCGCGTTGAACGAGGTGGTGGAGGGCATGTTAGGTCTGCTGCAGAGCGCCATTGGCGGGACGATCCGCATCCAGACACAGCTGAGCGACGAATTATGGGCGGCTATGGTCGACCCCACGCAGATCGAGCTGGTTATCCTCAACCTTGCCATCAATGCCCGGGACGCCATGCCCAAGGGGGGGACATTGACGGTGGAGACCGCGAATATCCGGCTGCCACGGCCGACAAGCGATGAGTCGCCGCCCGAGGGTGACTACGTGATGGTGCGGGTGGGTGACAGCGGCACCGGCATGACCGACGAGGTGAAGGCGAAGGCGTTCGAGCCGTTCTTCACCACCAAAGGCCCCGGGGAAGGCTCCGGCCTCGGCCTGTCCCAGGTGTTCGGCCTGGCGCGCCAGTCAGGCGGCGGCGTCGAGCTTGAGAGCGAGCTGGGTGTCGGCACCTCGGTGCGGGTGTTGCTGCCGCGCACGACCGGCGAGCCGGATCACTCGCTTGCACAGCTGCCCGGTATCCCGGCGCAGGACGTGCACTCGACGGTGCTGCTGGTGGACGACGACGAGGCTGTGCGTTCGACCACCGGCATGATCCTGGAAGCGATGGGGTACAGCGTGGTGGAGGCGGAATCGGGGCGCGAGGCGCTGAAGCGCCTGGACGGCGACCCGATGATCGACATCCTGCTCACCGATGTCGCAATGCCCGGCATGAATGGCCCGGAACTGGCCCGGCAGGTGCGGCAGTTGCGCCCGGTGATGCCGATCGTGTTCTTTTCCGGATATGCCGACCCCGATGCGGTGGCGGGCGACGCGATCCGCCAGCGCATGGTGCGCAAACCGTTCCGCGCCGCCGAGCTGGCCGCGCAGATCGAGGCGGCGCTGGCCGAGCATCGCGCCTCCGCCTGATCGCCACCGCCGCCGCCAGTTGGTCGCGCGGCGGGGTGAATTCGCTGGATTGGATCCCCCGCAATTTGCCGCAAAAATGCGACAAATTGCGGGGGCAGGAGATTAATTACCGCCGAGCTTGCCGAGCAGCCGCGCGTGGCTGCGTGTGCCTTTCTGGAAGCAGCGCAGGTCGAATTTCTCGTTCGGGCTGTGCACCTGGTCATCCTCCAGGCCGAACCCCATCAGCAGGCTGTCCAGGCCGAGTTCGCGCTGCAACGTCTCGACGACCGGGATCGAGCCGCCGCAGCCGATCATCACCGCGGGCTTGCCGTATTCCTCGGCCAGCGCTGCGGAGGCGGCCTGGACGAATCTGGAATCGGTCGGGATCTCGATGCCGGGGCCCGCGCCGAACACCGTGAATTCCAGCTTCGCATCGGCGGGAACGCGCGCCTGCATGAATGCCTTGAAGCCCGCGATCACCTTTTGCGGGTCCTGGCCCGGCACCAGCCGGAACGACACCTTCGCGCCCGCCTCGGCGGCGATCACCGTTTTGCTGCCGGGGCCACTATATCCGCCCCAGATGCCGTTGATATCGGCCGTGGGCCGTGCCCATAGGCGCTCCAGCCCGCTGTGTCCCGCTTCGCCCGAGGGTACGGACAGGCCAATGCCGCCGAGGAATTTCCCCTCGTCGAACCCGAGCGAAGCCCATTGATTGGACTGGCGCATGGAGATGTCGTGCACCCCGTCGTAATAGCCAGGGAGCTGGATGCGGCCGGTCTCGTCTTTCAGTTGGCCGAGCGCGTGGGTCAGCGCGTTGATCGGATTGAGGGCGGAACCGCCATACATGCCGGAATGCAGGTCGCGATTGGCCGCCTTCAGGTCGACCTGCATATAGACCATGCCGCGCAGGCTGGTGCTGAGCGCCGGCGTGTCGATGTCCCACATGCCGGTGTCGCTGATCACCGCCACATGCGCCTTCAGCTCGTCGCGATTCGCGGCGACGAAGGGCTTGAAGTTGACGCTGCCGGTTTCTTCCTCGCCCTCGATCAGGACGGTGATGCGGCAGGGCAGGGTGCCCGTCTCGGCATGCCAGGCGCGGAAGGCGCTCAGCCACATCGACACCTGACCCTTGTCGTCCACCGCGCCGCGCGCGGTGACGCGCTTGCCGTTCGGGCCCTCGGTCAGCGTCGGCTCGAAGGGCGGGCTGTGCCACAACTCCTTCGGGTCGGCCGGTTGCACGTCGTAATGACCGTAATACAGCAAATGCGGCACGTTGCCGCCAGGGCCCGGGTGATGGCCGACGACCACGGGATGACCAGCGGTCTCGCGGATCTGCACATCGAAACCCAGCGTGCGCAGGTCGGCGGCGGCGAATTCGGCGGCCTTGCGGCAATCCCCGGCATGGGCGGGCTGGGCACTGATGCTGGGAATGCGCAGCCAGTCGAGCCAGCGGCGTTGGGAGTCCGGAAAATCCGCCTCGATCCGCGCCAATACCTTGTCCGTGATCGTCATGCTGTCTCCTGGATTTCGATGGTGCGTGCCGCCGCGCCGCGAAATGCGGCGGACGGCAGAAATGCCGGCGGCATTTCAGCCGTAACCGTCTGGCGGCGCAACCACCGACCGATGCCAACTCTGCGCTACGCGCATGCCGGTTGGCCGGTCGTAACGCCGCGCGGCGTACTTTGAACCGGGCAGTGGACGTCCTAGTGTGCGACGCAACGGCGGAGGGGGCATTCCGATGGAATTATGTGTGGCGTCGGCCTACCGCCAGCCAGGAGTTGCCGCGTGACCATGAAGCGTTCCGCTACCGCCATCCTCGCAACCTCGCTGCTTGCCGGTTGCACGGTCGGTCCGAATTTCGATCATCCCACCACGTGGTGGCACCCGGCTTCCTGGGGCACTCCTGCTCCGTCGCCGCAGCAGGCCACGAGCAAAGCGGTTCCTGAGCCGGTGGACCCCGAATGGTGGAAACTGCTTGGCGATCCGCAGCTTACCGCGCTTGAGACGCAGTTGCTGAACAGCAACCTCGATGTCCGGATCGCCAGTATCCGTCTGGCCGAGGCGCGCGCCCAGCTTGGCGTGTCCAAGGCGGACGAGTATCCGATGATCAACGGCAATGCCTCCTATCTGAACCAGAGGCTATCCAAGAATGGCGAGATTTCGTTGCTCAGCGGCGGCGGAACCTCAGCCAACGGATTGGGCGGGGCGGGCGGCATACCGACCGCCGAGTCGACCAACGGCTCCGCGAACAAAATCCTGCAGCCCTTCGATTTGTATCAGGCGGGTTTCGACGCCAGCTGGGAAGTCGATCTTTGGGGCCGGATTCGCCGCAACGTGGAATCCGTCGCCGCCCAGGGCGAGGCCACCCAGGAAGCCGCGCGGGATACGCTGGTGACTGCCTCGGCCGAGCTGGCGCGCGACTACGTGCAGTTGCGCGGCCTTCAGCTGAAGCTGGAATACACGCGCGAAAACCTGGATTCCGCGCGTCAGAGTCTGGCGCTGACCCAGCAGCGGGCGGCCGGCGGCGTCAGCACCGATCTCGATGTGGCCAACGCCGCCGCCCAGGTGGCGGTTAACCAAGCGCAGATTCCGACGCTGGAGCAGCAGCGGGCGGAGAGCATGAACGCGATCGCCATGCTGCTCGGCCGGGAGCCGCGTGCCCTGGAAGTGGAACTGGCGGCGCCCAAGCCGATCCCGCCGGTGCCGCCGGTGGTTCCTGTCGGTCTGCCATCGGAACTGGCGCGCCGCCGTCCGGATATTCGCCGGGCCGAGGCGTTGTTGCATTCCGCGACCGCGGATGTCGGCGTGGCGGTCGCGGATTTCTTCCCGCGCGTGACGCTCTCCGGCAGCGCCGAGTTGCAGGCCATCCAGTTGCACACGCTGGCCAACTGGGCGTCCGGCGCTTACGCACTCGGGCCGAGCGTGACCCTGCCGATCTTCGAGGGCGGGCAACTCAAGCGCACGCTGGAACTGCGCAAGGACCAGCAGCAGGAAGCGGCGGTGACCTACCAGCGCACCGTGCTCAACGCCCTGCATGAGGTGGATAATGCACTGACGGCCTACGACGCCGAACAGCATCGCCGGGATTCGCTGCAACAGGCGGTCGAACAGAATCGACGGGCATTGGCGCTGGCGCGCGACCGCTACTCCCAGGGCGTTGCGGATTTCCTTGAGGTTCTGACAGCACAGCGCGGGTTGCTGTCGGCTCAGCAGGATCTGGCCGACAGCACCACCACGGTCTCGACCAACCTGGTGCAGCTGTATAAGGCCCTGGGCGGCGGATGGGATAATCCCGCGCCGGTGCCGGTGGATGCCGAACGGGCGCTGCAGGCAAAGCTCTGAGAGAGAGACCCCCGGCCGCCGCTGGCGGCCGAGGGAGGCGGGCTCAGGCGGCCTGCTTGGCCTTGGCGGCCTGGATCATCTGCCAGACCTTCTGCGGCGTGGCCGGCATGTCGATATGGGTGATGCCCACATCGGACAGCGCGTCCACAACCGCATTCATCACCGCTGGCAGCGAGCCGGCACAGCCTGCCTCGCCGCAGCCTTTGGCACCCAGCTGGTTGGTCAGCGCCGGCACGGGGTGACTCTGGAAGGCAAATTCCGGCAGCAAGTCGGCCCGGGGCAGGGCGTAGTCCATGTAGCTGCCGGTGAGGAACTGGCCGTCCTCGTCATAGGCGACGGCCTCTGTCAGGGCCTGACCGATGCCCTGCACGATGCCGCCATGTGCCTGGCCCTCGACCATTAGCGGGTTGATCAATACGCCGAAGTCATTGACCATGCTGTATTTCTGGATGTCGATCGTGCCTGTGTCCGGATCGATCTCCACCTCCGTAATGTGGCAGCCATTGGGGAACGCGCTGGGCACGCCCTGGAACACCAGGCTGGCATCCAGCGTGGTGGGCAGGCCGGGCGGCAGTTTTTCGCCATCCCGCAGCTTCGCGGCCAGCTCCATGATGCCGATTCCGCGATCCGTGCCGGCGATGGTGAAGCGGCCGGCGCTGAACTCGATATCGGCGGCAGCAGCTTCGAGGACATGAGCGGCGATCTT
>DASXIW010000228.1:0-3714 GCA_036497785.1 Acetobacteraceae bacterium
GCCGCTGAAGATCTGCTTGAGAAATTCCACGATCAGCTTCAGCGCCCCTTCGCCGGTCTTCAGCGCGACGTTGCCGGTGAACCCGTCGGTGACGATCACGTCGGTGGTGCCGGCGGCGATGTCGTGACCCTCGACAAAGCCGTGAAATTGCGGGCCGATGTGGCTTGCGCGCAGGATTTCGGCGGCGTCGCGGACGGTGTCGTTGCCTTTCAGTTCTTCGGAGCCGACGTTCAGCAGGCCGATGGTGGGGGCGGTGAGACCGAGTACGGTGCGGGCGAAAACGTCGCCCATGACGGCGAATTCGACCAGGTTGCGCACGTCGCACTGCACGTTGGCGCCGAGGTCCAGCATCACCACGTCGCCGCGCGCGGAAGGGCCGATGCCGGCCATCGCCGGCCGGTCGATCCCCGGCAGGGCCTTGATAAAGATCTTGCCCAAAGCGAGCAGCGCGCCGGTGTTGCCGGCAGAGACCAGCCCTGAGGCCTCGCCGGTGGCGACGGCGTCGACCGCGAGGCGCATGGAGGAGCGACGCAGGCGCAGGGCGGTGGTCGGCTTCATCTCGTTGGCGATGACGTCGGGGGCGTGGCGCACTGTACAGACCGCCTGCGCGCGGCGGTGCCGGCCCAACAGCGCTGTCAGTACCGACTCGTTGCCGATCAGGAGAAAGCGTGCGGCGGGATGACGTTCGGCGGCCAGGTCCAGCCCATGCACCACCATGTCCGGCGCGTTGTCACCGCCCATGGCATCCACGGCAAGCGTGAAAGGACCGGTCACGGCTGCACCAGAGGGCGACCCGGATGCACGCCGGGACCCGGTCTCAGACCCGGACAGCGCCCCGCAGCGGCTTGCCAGCCGCGACTACTTCGCGCCCGTCGTAATGGCCGCAGTGGCTGCAAACGTGGTGCGGCCGCTTGGTTTCGCCGCAATTGGGGCACTCGGCATAGGCTTCGTGCGGCAAAGCCTGGTGGCTGCGGCGCATGCCGGCGCGGGACGGTGAGGTCTTTCTCTTCGGTACAGCCATGGGACATCGCCCCTTCTCTTACGGCCTGTGCCCCGCGAACCACGCAGGGCACAACAGATATCCACGATTGGACGAAAACGCGAGCCGCGCCGTCTAGCAGAGCGGGCGGTCCATCGCAATGGCTTATCAAATGCGGGCGGGAGCCATGAGCGGAGCGAGGGGAAGGCCAGGGCTCTGCCATGGACCCGCAAAGGGGCAGCGGCCCATTTGATCCCGATAATTCGCTCAATGCAGCCCCGCCACGATTTGGGCGTTGGCGCGCATCACCAGCACCAGGCGGATTTTGTGCGAGGGGGTCAGCAGGCCATTCTCGATGGTGAAGGGTGGCACCAAAGCGTGCTTGCGGATCCGTTCGGTGATCGAGAGGCGCAGGTTGGTGCGGTCGACCGCCAGGGCCACGGCGACGTCGTCGTAGCCCTGGGCCGGCACCACCAGCGCGCTGACGCCGCTGCGGCCCTCTCCCGTCACGACGGCCTGGGCGATCTCGGTTTCCGCCATCAGCATCCCCTCGATCTTCGCCGGCGAGATGTTCTCCCCGCCGGACAGCACGATCATGTCTTTCTTGCGATCGGTAATACGCAGATGGCCCTGGTCGAGTTCGCCGATGTCGCCGGTGTGCAGCCAGCCGTCCCGGATCACCGAGGCGGTTTCCTGCGGGCGATTCCAGTAGCCGTCCATCACCAGGCCGCCACGAACCAGGATCTCACCGTCCTCGGCGATGCGCAGATCGACCCCTTGCAGGGGGGTGCCGACGGTGTCGATGCGGACCGAACCCGGAGGTGTGGCGGCGATCACCGGACCTGCTTCGGTCTCGCCGTAGCCCTGCATGATGCGCAGGCCGAGGGCGATAAAGAAGCGGCCGACCTCGGGATCGAGGCGGGCGCCGCCGGAGATCGCCGCAACCAGGCGGCCGCCGAAGCGGGCGCGGACCTTGGCCCGGACCAGCCGATCGAGGATCGGGTCCAGCAAATACTCCCCCAGCGTTAGCCGATTTCCGTCGACGCGCTTCAGGCCCGTTGCCACCGCCATCCGGAACAGGCGCTGGCGCAACGGCGTCTCCCGCGCAACCTGGGTCAGCACGCGGTTTCGGATCACCTCCAGCACGCGGGGGACCGCGGTCAGGATGGTGGGACGGACCGCAAGCATGTCGGCGGCGAGGTGCTCGACGCCGCGGGCGTAGATCACCTCCGTGCCAAGGCTCAGCATGAAGAACTGGCCGACGGTGTGCTCGTAGGCATGAGAGAGCGGCAGGTAGGACAGGTAGGACTCGTCTTTGAGACCGAGCGGACGGACCAGTTCGAAGGCGCCGGCACAGTTGGACAGGATGCATCGATGCGGCAGCATCACGCCGCGCGGCGAGCCGCCGGTGCCGGAGGTGTAGATCAGACAGGCGAGCGCGGTGGCGGGGATGGAAGCCGCCTCGGCCTCGATGTCGTCCTGCGGCCGTTGGTCGCGGACCAGTTCGCTCCATTGGTCGCCATGGTCGATCACGATCAGCAGGTCGAGTCCGGCGACCTTGGTGGCGGCTTGCCGCAGCCGTTCGGCCAGGGCGGCGGAGGAAACAATCGCCGCGCGCGCGCCGCAGTCGCGCAGCAGGTGGGCCTGGTCGTTGATCGTGTTGGTGGTGTAGGCGGGGACCGGAACGGCGCGGATCGCCATCAGCGCGGTCTCGGCGATCGGGAATTCCGGGCGGTTCTCCATGCAGAGCAGCACACGATCGCCGGCAGAGACGCCGGAGGCGCGAAGATTGCGCGCGCAGGAGGCGGCCTGGCGCCCGAACTCACCCCAGGTGATCGACCGCCAGCCGCCGTCGCGCCAGACCCGCAGCATGGGCTTGTTTGCCCAGCCGCGCGCCAGGAGGAACATCATCGTGGCCAGGTTCGGCCAGGTTGGGTAGCTCTGCACGCATCCTCCCGGGCCGGTCGTTCCAATCGCCGCCCTTTTACGTCTCCATTTCCTACCCTAGTGTCCTCCCATCAATCTACCCGAGGTACCGGATGAAGTCTGCCCGCCTTGCCGTCGATATCGGCGGAACCTTCACCGACCTTGCACTCGAAGCCGGCGGCAAACGCACCACCACGAAAGTGCTCACCACGCCCTTCGCCCCCGAACAAGGGGTCATGGAGGGCTTCCACGCCGTCACCGCGGCCGCCGGCGTCCGACCCGCCGAGATCGGACTGATCATCCACGGCACCACCCTGGCCACCAACGCGATCATCGAGCGCAAAGGCGCCCGCACCGCGCTGATCACCACCGAGGGTTTTCGCGATGTCATCGCCATGGGCAACGAAAGCCGCTACGATCAATACGATCTGAACATCGTGCTCCCGGAGCCTCTGGTACCGCGCTACCTGCGCCTGCCGGTACCCGAACGGCTGGACAACACCGGCAAGATCCTCCGCCCGCTGGACGAAGCGGCGGTCCGCGACCTGATTGCGACCCTGCAGCGCGAAAACGTCGAGAGCATAGCCGTCGGCCTGCTGCACGCCTTCGTCAATCCGGTGCACGAAAAGCGCATCCAGGCGCTGCTGCACGACGCATTGCCGGATGTGCCGATCTCGCTCTCGTCGGACGTTTCCCCGGAAATGCGGGAGTGGGAGCGGTTCTCCACCACCGTCGCCAATGCGTATGTGCAGCCGATGATGGCGCGCTACCTGCGGCGGCTGGAGGCCGATCTGCACGCGGCGGGGACG
>DASXIW010000229.1:0-2629 GCA_036497785.1 Acetobacteraceae bacterium
GCACGCCTCGCAGCCCGACATGGTCAACACCTCCTGGCGCGACTACGGCAACCGCGTCGGCGGCTTCCGCCTGCTCGATCGCCTGTCGAGCCTGGGCATCCGCCCCGCGATCCTGCTGAACAGCGCGATCTACGACCACGCGCCCGCCCTGATCGATGCCGCCCGCGCCGCCGGGGCGGAGATCGTCGCCCACGGCCACAGCAACTCCGACACCCTGGCAACTATGCCGGCCGCCGAGGAAGCCGCCTATCTGCGCGGGGTCCGCGACCGCATCGCCAGCCACGAGGGCGCCCCCCCGCGCGGCTGGTCCAGCCCCTGGCTCGCGCACAGCCAAGCCACAATCGACCTGCTGGCCGAGCAGGGCTTCTCCTACCTCCTCGACCTGCGCATGGACGACCAGCCGGTCTGGCTGCGCACCGAGGGCAACCGCCTCCTCGCCCTGCCCTACGCGCTGGAACTCAACGACAGTTCGACCATCATCGGCCGCCAGACCACGGCGCGCGGCTTCGCCGACATGATCATCGACGAGTTCGACGAAATGCGCGAAGCCGCCCGGAACCAGCCGCTGGTGATGAGCATCGTGGTACACAGCTTCATCTCCGGCCAACCCTTCCGCCTGCGCGCCCTGACCCGCGCCCTGAACCATATCGCCGTTGCGCGCGACGACATCTGGCTCGCCACCCCCGGAGAGATCGCCGGCTTCATCGCCGCCAACCCGCATCTGGCGGTTTAGCCATGCAACCCTTCGCCCACCCTGCCGATTTGCACCCCAGCGACCTAAGCCCCACCGAACGAAGCCCCATCCGCTTCAGCCCAATCCGCTGGCTCGCCGGCCTCGCCACGCGCCCGGGCACCGCGGGATTTCTGCTGGTCGCCCCCGCCGCCCTTTTCTTCCTGGCGCTGTTCGTGATCCCGGTCGGCAACATGATCGCCTACAGTTTCTTCCGCCAGACCGCGACCGGGGACCTCGACACCAGCCTGACACTGGCCAACTACGCCCGCCTCGGCTCGGTCGATCTCTACCGGAAGGTGATGCTGACCACGCTGCGGGTCAGCCTGTTCACCACCATCGGGGCGATGATCCTGGCCTATCCGGTAGCGCTGGTGATGGTGCGCGGCCATCCGCTCGTCGCGCGCGCGCTGGCGATCATCGTCATCGCCCCGCTGCTGGTGAACGTGGTGATCCGCACCTATGGCTGGCGCATCATCCTGGCCAACAGCGACAACGGGGTGCTGAACTGGGCGCTGGCCGCGCTGCATCTCGGCCCGGCGCGGGTGCTGTTCACCGAGTGGGCGATCGTCATCGGCTCGATCCACGTGTTCCTGCCGCTGATGGCGCTGCCGCTGGCGACCACGCTGGGCCGCATCGAACCGGCGGTCGAGGAAGCCGGCCGCACCCTCGGCGCCTCCGCCTGGCAAGCGTTCCGGCACGTGACCTTCCCGCTCAGCATCCCCGGCCTTGCCGTCGGATCGACCCTGGTGTTCTCGCTGACGGCCAGTTCCTTCGTCGCCCCGGCCCTGCTCGGTGGCAATTTTGCGAAAATGCTCGGCACCCTGGTCGAGGAGCAGATCATGTCGGTGTTCGACTGGCCGTTCGGCGCCGCCATCGCCACCGTGCTGATCGTCATCGTGCTGGTGATCAACCTCGCCTATGTCTGGGTGATGGAGCGCCGCTCCCCCCGCCGGAGGACGCACTGATGGCATCCCGGTCCGCCCTCGGCCCCGCCGCGGTCCCGATCTACCTCGCGGCGACCCTGGTGGCAGCCTTCCTGCTGGCGCCTTTGGTGGTGCCGATACTGATTTCGTTCTCCGACACGCCCTTCGTTACTTGGCCGCCGCAGGGCTTCACCCTGCGATGGTATGTGAAAATCCTCGGCGAGCAGGAATTCGTCGACTCGTTCAGATTCAGCCTGATGCTCGGTGTGATCGCCACGCTGGGCGCGCTGGTGCTGGGCACGCCGGCGGCGATGGGACTGGTGCGCTACCGTTTCCCCGGGCGCGGCATCATCCAGGGTTTGCTGCTGTCGCCGCTGATCTTTCCGATGCTGGTCACCGGCATCGCCCTGCTTCGCGCCGCCACCGCCACCGGGGCACAGAATAGCCTGGTCAATCTCGGCCTCGGTCACGTCCTGGTCACCGTGCCCTACGTGGTGCGCACGGTAAGCGCCAGCCTGCTACTGGTCGACCCGTCGATCGAGGAAGCCTCCCGCACCCTCGGCGCCAACCGGTTGCGCAGCTTCTGGTGGGTGACCCGCCCGCAGATCATGCCGGGGATCGTCGCCGGCGCGATCTTCGCGTTCGTTACCAGTTTCGACAACTACCCGGTGTCGATGTGGCTGGCCGACGCGGTGAACATCCCGCTGCCGCTGATGATTTTTACCCTGACCAGCCGCTTCTTCGATCCCGGCATCGCCGCCATCGCCTCGCTGATGATTCTGCTGTCCGTCGTGCTGATCCTGGTGATGGAGCGCGTCACCGGCCTCAAGCGCGCAATGAGCATGTAGCCGCCCAACCAACAAGGAGCTCCATCGATGCCATCATCCAGTCTGACCCGCCGCCTGATCCTCGGCACCGGCGCCCTCGCCCCCATGGCGTTCTCCCGTGGCGCTTGGGCGGAGGGCAAAACCTT
>DASXIW010000230.1:0-2590 GCA_036497785.1 Acetobacteraceae bacterium
TTCATCGTCAATGTGGCGCTGTCGTCGATCCATGAAAGCCTGGGGGCCGATCCGGCCGAACTGCAACTGGTGATCTCGGGCTATGCCTGCGGCTATGGCGTGTTCCTGATCACCGGCGGGCGGCTGGGCGATCTTTATGGGCGCAAGCGGTGCTTCCTGGCCGGGATGGCCGGGTTCTCGCTGGCCAGCCTGGGCTGCGGCATCGCCTCGACTCCGCTGCAACTTGTTGTCGCGCGCATCGTCCAGGGGTCGGCTGCGGCGCTGCTACTGCCGCAGGTGCTGGGCTCGATCCGCGCGCTGTTTCGCGATGAACGCGAACTGGCGCGGGCGATGAGTGCGTATGGGATCATGATGGGAATGGCCGCCGTGGTGGGACAGTTCAGCGGCGGCGCGCTGATCCAGTGGAACCCGGCCGACCTTGGCTGGCGGGCGATTTTTCTGCTGACCCTGCCGGTCTGCGCGGTGACGCTGCTGTTGGGCTGGAAGGTGGTGCCCGAGACCGGCGGCGGTAGCCGGGTGCGGCTCGACCTGGTAGGTGCGGCGCTGATCTCGCTAGCCCTGGCGGCGATCGTGGTGCCGCTGTCAGAGGGGCGGGAGCAAGGCTGGCCGGTCTGGGTGCTGGCGATGCTGGCGTGCGCGCCGCTGCTGGTGGCAGCGTTCTTCGGCTACGAGGCAAGGCTCAGCCGGAGCGGTGGGATGCCCCTGGTCGATGTCAGGCTGCTGCGCATCCCCAGCTTCCGCCGCGGGGTGCTGGTGGCGGCATTGTTCTTCTTCACCACCAGCTTCTACCTGCTGTTCGGGCTGTACCAGCAGGAAGGCCGTGGGCTGGCGCCGCTTGCGGTCAGCCTGTCGATCGTGCCGTACGGGGCCGGGCTGTTCCTGGGGCCGTTGATCAGCGCGCCGCTGGTTGGCCTGCGGCCGATGCTGTTGTCGATCGGCATGGGCATCCAGGTCTCGTTCTATGCCGTGATCGGTGCTCTGGTGGCGCTGGGGGTGGTCGATCTGCCGTTGTCCGTGGCGGTCTTTCTGGCCGGGTTTGGCCAGGGGATCGCGTTCCCGCGGCTGTTCGCGACGGTGCTGGGGGACGTACCGCCGGCGCAGGCGGGGGTAGCCGCCGGCATCACCAACTCGGCGCTGCAGATCGGCGCAGCGGTGAGCGTGGCGGCCATCGGATCGCTGTTTTTCATGGTGCTGAACGGGCGGACCGGCGAGCGGGCCTATGGGCAGGCTTTTGCGGCTGCGCAGTGGAGCGCGACGGCGGGGCTGTTTGTGGCGATGCTGATCGCGGTTCCGCGGCGGCGGCGGTCCGGCTAAGGGCGTACGCCGAAATAAGTGCGTCATCCATCGACAACAGGCAGGAGGTTGCTTCGTCGCCGCGCTCCTCGCAATGACAGTGAGTGGCGCTCCTCGCAATGATGGTGAGTGGCGGGTTCGCCCTGGCCTCGCGGCATCCAGTTTGCTGGGAAACGACCGGTTATCCCGCACCGGACGCTAAGCGCCAGGCCGTCCGGGTCGCGTGCCAGCGCGGTGGGGTGGCGCCAGCGTCGATGTGGCCGTGCTCCACCCGTGACAGGCGGGCGGCCCTGCGCTACGTGCAAACCTGCCTAACAGACCCGGGACGTACCTGACCACCATGGCCAGCAGCAACGACATTCGCGCCGCCTTTCTCGACTACTTCGCCCGCAACGGCCACACGCCGGTGGCCAGTTCGCCGCTGGTGCCGCGCAACGATCCCACACTGATGTTCACCAACGCCGGCATGGTGCAGTTCAAGAATGTCTTCACCGGCGTCGAGAAGCGTCCCTACCTCCGGGCCACGACGTCGCAAAAATGCGTGCGCGCGGGCGGCAAGCACAACGACCTCGACAATGTCGGCTACACCGCGCGCCACCACACGTTCTTCGAAATGCTGGGCAACTTTTCGTTCGGCGACTATTTCAAGGACTACGCGATCGAATACGCGTGGCGCCTGCTGACGCGCGACCTGGGCCTGCCGGCGGAAAGGCTCACCATCACCGTCTATTACGACGATGACGAAGCGTTCAATCTGTGGCGGAAAATCTCAGGGCTTCCTGAGCAGCGGATCATCCGCATCGCAACGAGCGACAATTTCTGGGCGATGGGCGATACCGGCCCGTGCGGGCCTTGCTCGGAGATTTTCTACGATCACGGCGACCATATCCCCGGCGGCCCGCCCGGCTCGCCAGACGCCGACGGCGACCGCTTCATCGAGATCTGGAATCTCGTGTTCATGCAATTCGAGACGCTGCCGGGCGGCGAACGGGTCAATCTGCCGCGCCCGTCGATCGATACCGGCATGGGCCTCGAGCGCATCGCAGCCGTCTTGCATGGCGTGCACGACAATTACGACATCGACCTGTTTCGCGCCATGATCAGCGCCAGCGCCGATCTCACCGGCGTCGATGCCGACGGTCCGCAGCGCGCCTCGCATCGGGTGATCGCCGACCATCTGCGCGCTTCCGCCTTCCTAGTCGCGGACGGAGTGCTGCCGTCGAACGAGGGCCGCGGCTATGTGCTCCGCCGCATCATGCGCCGCGCCATGCGCCACGCCCAGATCCTGGGCGCGCGC
>DASXIW010000231.1:0-8905 GCA_036497785.1 Acetobacteraceae bacterium
ACCTGCTGCTGCGGCCTAGCGATGCCGAAGCGCAGGCGCCGCGTCCACGATGGCTTGCCCAGGGATGGACCGGCCTGCTCGCCGCCGCCATCGGCCTTACCGGCGCCACCATCCTGTCCGAGATCGGCACCACCTACGGCGACATATTATCCGCCGACGGCATTCTGCTAGGCCTGTTCGCGGCACTGAAGTTCTGGCCGTGTTCCTGGCGCACCGGCGCCGCGATGGGGCTGGGCCTGGGCTGCGCCGCCGGCCTGAAGCTGACCGCGCTGATATTTCTGCCCGGATTGGGGATCTGGATGCTGCTGGGGACTGCGAACCGGCGCGCGGCCACTCTCGGCCTGCTCGGTCTGGGGGCAGGGGCCGCGGCAGGATTCCTGCTGCTATGGGGCTGGTGGGGCATCACGCTGTGGCAGCATTTCCACAACCCGTTCTTCCCGTTGTTCGGCCGACTGTTCTCGTCGCCCTGGTCAGTCGGTTTCGAAATGCGCGACATGCGCTTCTTCCCGCGCGATGTGCTGCAATGGATCGCCTACCCGTTCTTCTGGCTGCAAGGACGCAGCTTCGTCGTGACCGAGACGCGGCTGGGCGATCCGCGTTTCGCCCTGGCCTATATCGCGCTGCTCGCCGCCGGCCTTCGCGCGATCCTCCCGGGCCGGCCCCGGCTCGACCGGCGCGTGCTCGGCCTGTGGTTGTTCTTCGCGGTCTCCTATCTGTGTTGGCTGATCGGCTTCTCGATCCTGCGCTATGCCCTGCCATTGGAGGCGCTGAGCGGCATCGTGATCGCGACGTCGCTGCGCCATGTCGCCACCTCGCGCTTCTCCCCGCGCGTGCTGGCGCTCGTGCTGCTGGCCTGTGTCGCGGCGACGCGCCCGATGGGCTGGGGCAGGATCGGTTATGACCGGGACCTCGTCGAAGCGCCGATCCCGGCATTGCCACGCGATGCCGTGGTCTTCGAGGTGGGCGCTCCGATCGGCTTTGTCGTGCCCTATCTCGCTTCGCCGTGGCAGCGTTTCATCAGGCCGGATTTTCTGCCGGCGACCTCGCCGGAAGCGGCGATCATCCGTGGTCTGGTCAGCGCGGGGGGAAGGGACCTGTTTCTCCTGACCAACCTCCCCGAGGATGCGTCGGGCGCGGCCGGCATCGCCGCCGCTCTGGCACCATTCGAATTGACCGCATCCGATGGCGATTGCCGTCCCATCCATTCGCCGTTGCAGCGCGATATCCGCCTTTGCGGGGTTACAGCACTATCTCCTACTCCGCCTCGGTGACGCGCTCGCGCTGCTTGGCCAGCTGCCATTCCGCCTCCATTTCCGCCAGCGTCGCATCCGCCGGCAACTGGCCGCGCGCGGCCAGCGCCGCCTCCATTGCGCCGAAGCGCCGGGCGAATTTCAGATTGGCGTGGCGCAGGCAGGTCTCGGGGTCCACGGCGAGTTTGCGCGCGAGATTGGCCAGAACGAACAACATGTCGCCCAGCTCGTCCTGCAGCCGGGCCTTGTCCGCAAGCGGCAATTCGGCGCGCAATTCGGCAACCTCCTCGTCCAGCTTCTCCAGCACCGCCGCCGCATCCGGCCAGTCGAAGCCCACCCGGGCGGCGCGCGCGGTCAGCTTCAGCGCCCGGGTCAGGCCGGGCAGCCCGTCCGGTATGCCGGCCAGCGTCCCCGTCTCGGCCCGCGCTGCCCGTTCGGCGCGCTTCTGCTCCTCCCAGGCCCGCGCCTGCATGCCGGCATCTCGCGCCGCCGCCTCGCCGAACACATGCGGATGGCGGCGCACCATCTTGTCGGCAATGCCGCGGGCCACATCGGCGAAGCCAAATTTCCCGGCCTCCTCGGCCATGCGCGCGTGGAAAACCACCTGGAACAGCAGATCGCCCAACTCGTCCGGCAGGCCCGCGAAATCGCGGCGGGCAATGGCGTCCGCCACCTCATAGGCCTCCTCGATCGTATAGGGCGCGATGCTGTCAAAATCCTGGGCGATGTCCCAGGGGCAGCCGTCAGTGCGGTTGCGCAGGCGGGCCATGATGTCCAGCAGCCGGCGCAATTCCTGTTCAGCAGCCTTGGCCGGGACGGAATCCTGGAGCTTGGAGACGGACAAGGCACATCCTTTCGCGGGGTCTTTGTTCATACCCCCCAACCTGCCGCAGCCGGGCCGAGACGGCCAGCGCCTTTGCCGATATACAGGCGCGCATGACCGACGACCCCCGCATTCACGCCCCAGCCGCCCAGCGCAATCGCGATCCCATCCTGGCCGTGCTCCGCCGCGTACTGCCGCCCTCCGGCCTGGTGCTGGAAGTGGCCAGCGGCTCCGGCGAGCATGCCGTGCATTTTGCCCGCGCCATGCCCAGCCTTGCCTTCCAGCCCTCCGACCCCGATCCGCCCCGTCGCGCCAGCATCGATGCCTGGGCCGCCGAGAGCGGCCTCGCCAACATCCGCCCCGCTCTGGCGCTCGACGCGACGGCGCCCCAATGGCCGATCTCCCACGCCGACGCCGTGCTGTGCTTCAACATGATCCATATCGCGCCATGGGACGCCGCCATTGGCCTAATCCGGGGCGCCGGGCGCATGCTGGGGCAGGGCGGCCTATTGATCCTGTACGGCCCCTATCGCCGGGGCGGCGCCCACACTGCCCCCAGCAACGCCGCATTCGACGCCAGCCTGCGCGAACGCGACCCGGCCTGGGGTGTGCGCGACCTGGAAGCCGTCAGCGAACTCGCCGCCCAGTCCGGTTTCGGCACACCCGCCATCGAGCAGATGCCCGCCAATAATCTGTGCGTGATTTTTACGCGGGGCGATTAGTGGCCGTTTGAGAGTAAAGTTGAAGGGAAACCGGGCTCTGCCCGGACCCGCAAAGAGGCAGAGTTCGATTGCCTGCGGCAAATAGAAACGGTGCTCGCCACAAACTATTCGTGCTTTCTCTTATCGTAACGCTCCAATTGGAGGCCTCCGATGCTACGGTCGAACCCTTTGGACCACGCAAGCGGGGCAGCGGCGAAATCAACGCTAGGCATTTCTCCCAGGACTCCCACCGTCCAGACGCGGGCGAAGGGAGCAGCGGCAGCGAGGGGGAGGAGTGGGCCTCGCCGGTCTGGGGTCTGCACGAAGCCAGAGAGTTTGGTGCCGCCGACTTGGTCCAAAAAGTAGCGAAGCGCGAAAAGCGTCGCGCCGTTCTTCGTGCTGACGATCGCGTCGCCCGGCCGACTCTCGGCCGCGAGGACTGCGGCGACTTGGTCCACCGGCACGTGCGACCATGAATAATAATTGTGCAGCGCCCAGCCGTCGGTTAGCACGAACATCGTTGTGATGCCGATGCGAAGCCAGCGGCCAGGCAACGCGTTAAGACCGACGGCAAGCAGGATCGCGACAGGAATCTCAATCCAGATAAAGGTTGCGAGGATGTAGCCGAGCAGTTTGTTTACGGCGAAGAACCCAAAAGTGGTGATGGTCAGCGGAATGAATGCGGTCATCGCCGCCTGGGTCAGCCATCGCATATCCCTCCGGAGCTCCCAGAGTCCCGGCAGGACGAGGACGAGTACCGTTGTAACCGCGAGAAGCCTTCCTTTCCAGATCGCAAAGCCACCGAAGACCGCGCAGACGTCGCCGAAATGCGCGGCGGCATCGATCTGAAACGGGATCATTGAGGCGTCCGGGTGGGCCGCAGAATAGATGACGCGGCCCATTTGCGCGATGAACCCAGGTAGCCAGAAGGCCCACACCGCCGCGTCACCTAATTGCGCAATAATCCAATTGGCGAACCAGCGGCGCCCTTGTGTGCCGAAGCCCCGAGCAACCGCCGTGGCCGCGAGGTTCTCGCCTAGCAAAAAGAAGCCAGCGGTGTGCTGGGTGAGCATGGCGCCAGCGCCTCCAAGGATACAGGCGCGCCAGCCGACATCCGCTTGCCAGGCGAGGACTCGTTCGCCGCCGGGAGCCACTAACGAGTTGCCGATCCACCGTGTTCGAGCCGCCGCAGCTTCCATGACCTGTACAACGCCCCAGAATGGGATGGCGCACCACATCACTTGATAGCCGTACGGCCGCGCTTTCTGTGCCCAGTTCACGTCGAGCGCTGCAGCGGCGAAGGCCAAACCGGGGACGAGGCCCGGGGGCCGTCGATCGTGCCGCCGCTAAGGCAGACGAATCCAGCCGCAACGGTCATCGCCAGGGCTGAGAGCACGCGCAGCAAAAAGACGTCCGTACCCACCCCTATCCACTGGCTTAAAGTGACGTAGTAAAGCGGTGGGTGCGTCGTAGACGATCCATGAAACCGCATGGCCGAACCAACAACAATCGGAAGCAAGCTCGGCTGCTTCAGACCAGCCGAGTGCAGAAACTATCTCGCCAACTCAGGCTACGGACAAACCAAGTGAAACCGCTCTAAGAGCACGCCGACGACGGTCTGGATTCGTGGGCTGGTCATCATGGAGCAACCATCTGCTTAATTGCAGGAGCAATCTGCTTCGAAATAGCAATCAAAAAAACCTGCGGCACATGCCGTTTCGATAGTGAATTCTAAACCCGGTGGCGTCGGGATCTCCGCAAACGCCCGGCCGTCTTGTAGCAACACAACCGATTTTAAAGGAAGACGATCCAGCCAAGAGAGTCATGGGATCAAAGGGGCGACTGCCCCTTTGCGGGTCCGGGCAAAGCCCGGCCTTCCTTGCTCAATCGAACAGCGCCGCTGGCAGCCAGTCGCGATGCGCCTCCAACATTTCGTCCACCAGGCCCGTAATTTCGTCCAGGCTCAGCTCGGCCGCCGTGTGCGGGTCCAACATGGCGGCGTGATACACGTGTTCCCGCCGCCCGGTCAGCGCCGCCTCCACGGTCAGCGCCTGCACGTTGATGTTGGTCTGCATCAGTGCCGCGAGTTGCAGGGGCAGGGGGCCGACGTGCACAGGCTGCACGCCATTGGCATCCACCAGGCACGGTACTTCGACGCAGCTCCCTTCGGGCAGGTTGTCGATCAACCCGGCATTCGGCACGTTGCCGTAGATCACGGTGGGCTGCCCGGTCTGTCTCGCGTGGATGATGCGGGCGCCGTATTCGTGGCTGCGCGTCACCGCCAGTGCCCGGCTGGGGTCCAGCAGGCTATGCGACAACCCGTTCCATTCGGCGATCTGCGCCTCGCAGCGGCGCGGATACTCATCGAGCGGGATGTTGAAGCGGTCGAGCAGCGCCGGCCGGTCGCGCTTGATGTACCAGGGCACGTATTCGGCGAAGTGCTCGCTCGACTCCGTGACGAAATAACCCAGCCGGCCCAGCATGTCGTAGCGCACGCGATCATGCGCCGGCACCCGGCCTTCCGCCACCACCTGGCGGATGCGGGGATACAGATCCTCGCCGTTGCAGGTGATCTTCAGATAGAACGCCATGTGGTTGATGCCGGCCACGGTGTAGTCGATCGCCTCCACCGGCACGCCGATATCCCGCGCTAGCTCCGCCGCCGTGCCCTGCACGCTGTGGCACAGCCCGATCGTCTGGATCGGGCTCGCGCGGCGCAGCGCCCAACAATTCATCGCCATCGGATTCACGTAGTTCAAGTGCAGCACATCGGGGCAGCGCCGCTCCATTTCGCGGGCCATGTCCAGCAGCACGGGAATGGTGCGCAGCCCACGCATGATGCCGCCCACGCCCAGCGTGTCGGCGATGGTCTGGCGCAGGCCGAAGCGCTTGGGGATGTCGAAATCGGTGACGGTGCAGGGGTGGTAGCCGCCGACCTGGATCATGTTGATCGCATAATCGGCCCCGTCCAGCGCGTGCCCCAGATCCATGGTCGCCTCGATCCGCGCCGGGCTGTCCAGCGCCTGGCCGATCCGGCCGGCCACAATTTCGGAGACGCGCAGCCGTTCGGCGTCGATGTCGTACAGGCAGATCCGGCTGGCAGCGAGCTCGGGTTCGGACAGGATGTCGCCCAGCAGGCTCTTGGCGAACACGGTACTCCCGGCACCGATGAAGGCGATGTGCGGGCCCGATGGGGATTGCGCCCGCGCGGCGGTTCGCGGCTGCAGGGATGCCCCCGCCAGCAGGCGTCGCGCATGGGCTATGGCGTTCGCGGCGGCGGCGGGCAGGCTGGAATTGCGTGCCAGCGCCTCCAGCACCGCGTCGGCGGACGGTGCATCGGCCGTCTGCAGTGCCGCTGTTTCGATCTCGCGCTGCGCGGCGTCGCGGGTCGGCGCGTAGAATTCGAGCGTGCTGGTATCGCCCTGCCCGTCCACGACGACCACGCGCAGCGAGCCGTCCAGCAATTCGGCGCCGGTGGCGATGCCGTTGCAGTCGATCACGAAGGCTGCCGGTGTGGTGCTGTCGCCGGTGACATCCTCGCGCGGTCCGTTTGTAGCGGCGGCGACCAGCACGGTCTGGCCCCTGCGCACCTCAACCCGCAAATCGGTCGCGAACCGGTCGCCCTCTCGCTTGATCACCCAGCCATTGATGCAGGCGGGCAGACGGAAGCCGTCGATCACGCCATGCAGTTCGATCGGCGGCGCGATCGCAGCCGGGGCGTCCTCCGCACGTGGCGGGAGATCCTTGGAAACCATGATCTTCTCTTTGGAAGTGCTTCGATTATAAAACGGAATTTCTCACATTCCCGCGAGAAAGCGTAGCGGGTTTGCAATATTTTGTGACAATCCCGTCCTCTCGCAGCAACGCCAGCACCAGCAATCCCCGCAGCAGCCCCACGGGATCCCGCCCGGCGCCCTTCGCGGTCAGGCCGCGATGGGTGCCGGAAACCACCACATGCCGCGCGCCCGGCAGCAGGGCCGAGGAGATGGAAACGAAGCCGTCATTGCCGCCGGCCCCACGGCGCTCCATCCAGCGGACCAGCGGCAGATAGCGCCGATCCGGCCCGCTGACAGGGATATCGACGCGCGAGGCGCAGTTGACCACGGGAAAACTGCGCAATGCCGCCGCGATGCCCTTGGCGTTCTCCGCCATCCACACCGTCCGCGCGCCGACGGTCAGGTCGAAAATGCCCAGCGCCGAGCCGCGCCGCATCGCCCGCAGCGCGGCCCCGGCAGCGAAATGCAGTCGTTTGGAGGCCACCACAGCATCGGCCACCAGCGAACCGTAAAACGGCGACTGGATGGTGATCAGCCCGCAGCATCGCGCCGCCGCATCCGAATGCACCAGGGCGGCGAGCGATTCCAGGCCGCCATTGCTGTGCGCGATGATCAGCGCCGGCCGCGGATCGTCCAACAGAATGGCCCGCAGCCGCGCCGCATTGGCGGCGATCGGGGCGCCGGTGGGCAGCCGTACCACGGACACCTCGGCTGGCAGCGTGTCCCGCAGCCAGGCCGCCTGGGTGCCCATGTAATCCACGCCGAATGGCCGCAGCGCGGCGCCGACCTCGCCGAGCAGCCCGTAGGCGATGAGCACGCGACATCCGTCAACCGCCTCCGCCAATTGGGCATGGACCGCGTCGTCGGAAGATAAATAGTTCAGATAGGCGGACGCCGTGCTCATGCGCAGTTCCCGATGCCGCAGACAATACGATCCCGCCCACCGTCTCGGGTGAGGAGGCTATTTTCCCATGTGGCATCGGGGCCATGCCGTGCCAAAGCTGATTGACAGATCGCTATAGCATGACGGGACGCGAATGCAGCGGGAATGGGGCAGGGCAGCCGTGCCCTATTCTGCTGGCACTGTGCCAAATCGCACCCGGCTGCCGGGCGCCGAGAGATCGAGCAGCGGGCCGCCCGGCACGATCCGGCTGGGGTTCACCCAGGGATGGCTCATGTAGTAATGCCGCTTGATATGGCCGAAATCGACCGTCTCGGCGATGCCGGGCAGCTGGTACAGCGAGCGCGTGAAATCCCACAGGGCCGTGTAGTCGACAAGTCGCCGCAAATTGCACTTGAAGTGCCCGTGATAGACGGAATCGAAGCGGATCAGCGTGGTGAACAGGCGCCAATCCGCTTCCGTCAGCCGCTCGCCGCACAGCAATGGCTGGCGGGCCAGAAGCTGCTCCAGCCAGTCCAGCGTGTCGAATAGCGGGTGGACCGCCGCCTCGTAGGCCGCCTGGGTCCGGGCGAAACCCGCGCGATACACACCGTTGTTCAGCGTGGCATAGACACGCTCGTTCATCGCATCGATCTCGCCGCGCAAAGCAGCCGGGTAGTAATCGCCGGGTGCCGCGCCGAGCCCATCGAAGGTGTTGTTGAAGATGCGAATGATGTCCGCCGATTCATTGTTGACGATCCGGCCGGTCGCCAGATCCCACAGCACCGGCACGGTGACCCGGCCGGTGAAATGCGCATCCGCACGCCCATAGAGTTGCGACAGGAACCGCGCCCCCATCACCGGATCGGCCACCACGCGGTCGCCGGGCGCGAAGCTCCAGCCATCCTCGTCCATCAGCCAATGCACCACGGATAGCCCGATCATGTCCTCCAGTCCCTTGAGCACGCGGAAGATCAGGGTGCGATGCGCCCAGGGGCAGGCATAGGACACATACAGGTGGTAGCGCCCGGGTTCTGGCGGAAAGCGGCCACCCGGCGCGATCGCGTCGCGGAAACGGGTCGGCGGCCGCTCGAACGCGCCGCCCGGCGCCGTGTTGACCTGGTCCTCGCGCTCCCAGGCGCCGTCGATCATCTGACCCATGCCCAATCCCTTCGCGCCCATACCCGCCGGCCGTGGCACTATCCGCGCCATGCTGGTTGGCGGCAATGCAAACGGCCAGCGTCAGAAGGCGGATTGCGGGCAGGGGTTCCATCAGCGATCACCCAAGCCGAGTGTTGTTGTCGCTCCCCGTTTGAAAAGACACTTTTTCTCCCCGATAGAAATGTCACCTGGCCTGGGAAGCAGAATGGACATCGCTGAGCGGCCACACTGCGCGCAAACGGCATCACAGCCCACTGCTGGGCGGCCGATCGGGGGTCAAGGGCCAAGAGCCGGCTTGCCGGCGCGCGCAGCGC
>DASXIW010000232.1:0-2488 GCA_036497785.1 Acetobacteraceae bacterium
GGCGCCGAGAAGATTGGTCAGACCCGCATGGGATTTCGATATCGCTCGCCGCACCGCGGTACAGTGAACCGCCGCCCGCGAAGCCCCACCTCAGCCGGCCTCCCCAGCCTCCTGCGCCAGGATTTCAAACGACCGCCGACGCGCCGAGTGGTCAAAGATCTGCGCCGTCACCATCAGTTCGTCCGCCCCGGTGGCCGCTGCGAACGCCCGCACGCCCTCGCGCACCGTCTCTGGCCCGCCGACCACGGAACACGACAGCGCATTTGCCAGCATCGCCCGCCCATACCGATCCAGCCCGGACTCCAGATCGGCCACCGGCGGCGGCAGCTTACCGGGCCGCCCTCGCCGCAGGTTCAGAAACGCCTGCTGGAGCGAGGAGAACAGCAACCGCGCCGCGTCATCCGTTTCCGCGGCAAACACATTCACCCCCAGCATGACATACGGTGCCGCCAGCCGCTCGGATGGACGGAACCGCTGCCGGTAGATCGAAACCGCATCCTGCATCTGCTCCGGCGCGAAATGCGAGGCGAACGCGAACGGCAGCCCCAGATGCGCCGCGAGTTGCGCGCCGAAGGTGCTGGACCCCAGGATCCACACCGCCACGTCCTCGCCCGCACCCGGTACCGCTTTCAACGCCTGCCCCGGTTCGGCCGGCGCGAAATAGTGCATCAGTTCCACCACATCCGACGGAAACTGGTCCACATCCGCTGCGAGGTTCCGCCGCATCGCCCGAGCGGCAATCTGGTCCGACCCCGGCGCCCGCCCCAGCCCCAGATCGATCCGTCCCGGATGCAGCGCCGCCAGCGTGCCGAACTGTTCGGCAATCAGCAGCGGCGCATGGTTCGGCAACATGATGCCGCCGGCGCCGACGCGGATCGTCTCCGTCGCCACCGCCACATGCGCCAGCGCCACCGCGGTCGCCGCACTCGCGATCCCCGCCATGTTGTGATGCTCCGCCATCCAGAACCGCCGATAGCCCAGCGTCTCCACATGGCGTGCGAGGTCGATGGAATTTCGCAGCGCCTGGCCGGTGCTGCTGCCTTCCGGAACGGGCGAAAGATCGAGTACGGACAATGGGATCATCGACCCTACATAGGGAGGGATGCGCCCAGGCGAAACATCGCGCTAGGATCGGTCCATGCATATCAACTTCGACAACAGCTACGCCCGCCTGCCCGACCGTTTCTACGCCCGCCTCGACCCGACGCCGGTCGCCGCCCCGACCTTGATCCGGGTCAACCGGGCTTTGGCCGAAATACTCGGCATCGACCCCGACGCCCTCGCCAGTCCCGACGGCGTCGCTATCCTTGCCGGCAATCAAGTCCCGCCCGGCGCCGAGCCGATGGCGCTCGCCTATGCCGGCCACCAGTTTGGCCATTTCGTCCCCCAACTCGGCGACGGCCGCGCCAATCTGCTGGGCGAGGTGGTCGGGCGCGACGGCATCCGCCGCGACATCCAGTTGAAAGGCTCCGGCCAGACGCCGTTCTCCCGCAGCGGTGACGGCCGCGCCGCCCTCGGCCCTGTCCTGCGCGAATATCTGGTCAGCGAAGCGATGGCCGCGCTCGGCATTCCGACGACGCGCACCCTGGCCGCAGTGACCACCGGCGAGCCGGTATGGCGCGACGCCATGCTCCCCGGCGGCGTGCTGACCCGCGTCGCCGCCAGCCACATCCGCGTCGGCACCTTCCAGTATTTCGCCGCACGTAACGATACCGAAGCCGTCCGGCAACTCGCCGACCATGCGATCGCCCGTCATTATCCGCAGGCGGCGTCAGCGGAAAACCCCTACCGCGCGTTGCTCGAGGGCGTGGTCGCCGCCCAGGCCGACCTGGTGGCGCAGTGGCTGCTCGTTGGCTTCATCCACGGCGTGATGAATACCGACAACTGCGCGATTTCAGGTGAAACCATCGATTACGGCCCCTGCGCCTTCATGGATGCCTACGATCCGGGCGCGGTGTTCAGTTCGATCGACCAGCAGGGCCGCTACGCCTACGGCAACCAGCCGCGCATCGCCTTATGGAACCTGACAAGGCTGGCCGAGTGCCTGCTGCCCTTGCTGGGCGATGACGAGGAAGCGGCAAAGCAGACACTGCTCGGCTTTGCGCCGCGCTTTCAAGCCGCCTATTTCGCCGGTTTGCGCCGCAAGATCGGCCTTTCGTCCGTGCAGGAGGGCGACGACAACCTGACCCAGGACCTGCTCAACCTGATGGCCACCGACACTGCCGATTTTACCCTGACATTCCGAAGCCTGTGCGCTGCGGCCGAGGCGCCGGCACACGACGCAACAGTGCGTGCCCTGTTCAAGGACAGCGGTGCATACGACGCATGGGCCGCGCGCTGGCGCGCCAGACTCGCCCACGAGTCCACCCCGGAAGCCGTCATGCGCGCCGCCAACCCAGCCTTTATCCCGCGCAACCACCTCGTCGAGGCCGCGCTGTCCGCTGCGGTCGAACGCGCCGACTTCCAGCCGTTCGAGGCGATGCTCGCC
>DASXIW010000233.1:0-2467 GCA_036497785.1 Acetobacteraceae bacterium
AATCCGGCACGGCCGCGGATATTGCTGGCCTATCCGGCCGCAAGCCGCCGAGAATATCTCGCGGTCTTCCTGGCCAGCCGCGGCTATGCCGTCACCACCTGCGGCGATGGCCGGCAGGCGCTGGCGCTTGTCGAGACGGGCGCCTTCGAGTTGGTGGTCACCGCCATCCAGATGCCCCACCTGGACGGATTGGAGCTGATCACGGCCTTGCGCCGCCAGGGCGGTCCCGCCGCCATTGCCGTGGCCGACGGCACCGGCAAGATGGACCGGATCTATCTTCGCAACGCGACCCTGTGCGGGGCGGTGGCGACTCACGATTTCTCGCAAGCGGGACGGGCCTTGCTCGACAGCGTCGACTGGCTGCTGCGCGGCCGGGACGATGTCATCCGGGATGTTGTATGGTAGCTTCCGCCAAATCGGAGGACGCGCTTCTTGCACCGGATTGCCGAACGATCGTCGACAGACCCGGCATCCCGCCTGCGCGACGTCTTCCATGCCACCGCCATCCTGGTCGGCACGGCGGGACTTTTCACCATCGACATTTCCTATCCCCGCGGCGTGGTGGACGGGGTGGGCTATGCCGCGGTGGTCGCTCTGGCCAGCCGGTTCGGCCCGCGCGTGCTGATCGGCTCGGCCGCCATCACCACGGCGCTGACCCTCATCGCCTCGGCCTTGGTGCCCGATGCCGGCATCTCGGTCGCGGGGATGTGGGCCAACCGGGCCTGCGCCATCGCCGCCATCTGGATCGTCGCCTTGATCATGCAGGGCCGCATGGCGCTTGAACGGAAAAACCGCGAGCGCGAGATCCGCCTGCGCCGGCATGAAGCCGCGCTGCAGAAGATGGTGCGCCACGGCCTGTCCGGCGATGCCAGCCTGGCCGAGCGGCTGCGCTTTGTCTGCGAGGCCGGCGCCCAGGCGCTGGGCGGCAGCGCGGGACTGGTGGGCCTGCGCAATGAAGACAACCAGACGGTCACGGTGCTGCAGTCCTGGCGCAAGCCGCCCGCCACCACGCCCTTGATTCCAGGCACGGTGGTGCCCGAGGACGCCTACCAGAAGTCCAAGCTGATGTCGGACTTCGTGCTGGCGATCGAGGACACGGAATTGTCCATGCTGGGTTTGGGCACGCGACAGCTGGTCCGCCAGCACAATTTGCGCGCCACCTTGGCGGCGGAGATTTTTCACGGCTCGCCCAGGAGCGGCGCGATCTTCTTCGGCCTGGAACAGCCCCATGCCTGGACCGAGGAGGAGATCGCCTTCGTCCGTTCCGTGGCCAGCCTTGTGGCGCTGCTGCTGTCCACCCAGAAGAATGCCGATACCTTGGCCGCGTTGGAGCTTACCGACGAAGGCATCTATACCGAGGACGCGTCGGGCAAGGTGCTCTATGCCAATCGCGCGGCGCGCGAACTGGCCGGCCTTTCGGCGCAAGAGGCCTATCCGCGCCCGGACGGGCCGCTGGCCGAAAGCCATGACCGGCATGAGATCGCCTTTGAAGGCCGCGACCTGGAAATCTTCCGCACCCGCCTGCCCGAAGGCGGCTTGATTGCCCGGCTCACCGATGTCACCGAGCGCAACCAGGCTCAGCAGGAAAAGGCCCATCTGGAAGGCCGCCTGCAGCAGGTCGCCAAGATGGAAGCCATCGGCCAGCTGGCCGGCGGCATCGCCCACGACTTCAGCAACATTCTCAGCGCCATCATGGGTTTCGGCCGTTTCCTGGAAGAAGACCTTGCCGAAGGCTCGCAGGAACAGGGTTTTGCCCGCCGCATCCTGGCGGCGTGCGAGCGCGGCAAGCGCCTGGTCGACCAGGTGCTGGATTTCGCCATGGCCAAGACCGCCAGCCAGGACCTGGTTGAACTGGGCCTGGTGATCCAGCAATCCGAAGAGCATCTGCTGCCGACCTTGCATCCGGGCATCGCGCTGGCGGTGGAAGCCGGCGATGCGCCCGCTTATGTCACCGGCAGCGCCATCCAGCTGTCCCAGATCATCATCAATTTGTGCGCCAATGCCCGCGACGCCATCGGCGTCGGCAATGGCGAGATCCGCGTGCGGCTGCTGCCGCATGCCGACGCCGGCGAGATGCAGGACGCCGCGGCCGGCCATTCGGGTTTCTGGAGCGGCGACATCGATCCCAACCGTTCCTATGCCTGCATCCAGGTTTCGGACACCGGCGAAGGCATCACGGCCGAAAACCTGCCGCGCATTTTCGAACCCTTCTTCACCACCAAGAGCCGCCAGCGCGGCACCGGCCTGGGCCTGGCGGTGGTGCATGGTGCCGTCGCCGCGCATCAGGGTGCGGTCCATGCCTGCTCCCGGCCCGGTATCGGCACCACGGTGTCGATCTATCTGCCGCTCTGCCCGGCCGGCACCGGCCGGCTCGCGGACCGGGAAGACAGCATCCTGTCGGGCGACGAGCGTGTGCTGCTGGTCGATGACGAGGCCGATATTGTCGAGATCATGAGCCAGGGCCTGG
>DASXIW010000234.1:0-4078 GCA_036497785.1 Acetobacteraceae bacterium
CTGCCAATGCTCGCCGTTTTCCTTGCTATCGGTGGCATCGCCCGCGCGGATGGCCCGTGGTCGGGCTACTGGGCGACCACTTGGCGGGATGGTGGCGCGCGCATCCTGCCCGACCCGCGGGGCGACCGCGTCACCGGCACCCCCCCGCTCTATGGCGGCCATATCGAGGCAACCGCCAAGGGGTCGCGCCTGGAGGGACAATGGTCCCAGGCAGACGGCGGTGGCGGCTTCGTTATCGTCATGGGCCGCGATGGCAACAGCTTCAGCGGCCGCTACAACACCGGCGAATGGTGGACTGGGGTACGCTCCACCGCGCCGGGCAGCGCGGCAAGTTTCGACCTCACCAGCCCGCGCGAGGCGTTCCGCCGCTTCATCATCTATTGCAATCTCGGCCGCAGCATTCAGCCCGATGCCTGGGGCTGCAGACGATCGATTTCGGCGATGCCGCGGCCACCATGCCGCGCCCCGAGCAACTTGAGCGCGTACGCGACCTGTTCGCGGTCATCGATCTCACCACTTTCCGCGTCTGGCTGATCCCGTCGCAAACTCCGGGCAACACGTTTCAGGTCCGGCTCGATCAATCGGGGACCGATGCGTCGCTCACCCTCGCCATGCTGCGCGACGACAAGGGCAACCGGCGGATCCGCATGCCTGATGAGGCTGCGCTGGATGCCGCCCGCCACGCATTGCTGGCCGCGCGCGGCGGGCAACCGCTGGCCGCCGATTCGTACAAGCGGCTGCAAATCCCGCGCGACACGATGCGCAGCTTCCTCGAAGGCATGAGCGACTGGAACGGCGCCGGGCGCGCGCTGACGCTCTCAACCCTCGATCTGTCGGGCATTCCCGAGGTGCTGCGCGACCCGCAAGGCGCGCTGGCCGCGCAATATCTGCGCCGCGTGCTCGACCAGATCGGGCTGATCGGCCTGCAGTCGATCCCCAACGACGGTGCCGATCGTACGCCCCTATGTCCATTTCAGCCACCCCGCCGGACGCATCGTCATTGCCCCGAGCGGGCCCGAGGCAGGTGCTGCGTGGAAGTTCACCACCGAAACCGTGGCGGATGCCGACAATATCTACCGGGCTATTGACGGTCTGCTGGCGCCGCTGGCCGCCCCACCCGGACTGATCCCCGATGCGCCGTTCTTCACCTTGCGCGACATGGTTCGCGCCCATGCGCCCGGACTCCTGGGCCGCATCGGGGCGGCCGAATACTGGCAGTTGATCGCCGTCCCCTTCATGCTGGGCGCGTGCATCGCGGTCGGCTTGCTCGGCGCCAGGCAGATCCGCCTCGGGACTGACCGGCTGGCGGGCGAACGCGCCAGCCAGCCGCGCCTGTTCACCTGGGCGCTCGCCACAAGCATCGCGCTGATTATCGCCAGCCGGATCGCGGTAACACCGGGCGCGCCGGAGGAAATTCGCCGATACACCTATCCCGTCATAGGCATCCTGTTCAGCCTGGCCAGTTCGGTCGCCGCCTGGCATTTGCTGGAGGTTGCCGGCATCGCCCTGCAACGCGTCTCGGACCGCACCGCCACGCCCACGGACGACATCCTGTTCACCCTGCTCCTGGCCGGCGCCCGGCTTGGGGTCGTTGTCGCCGGCTTCCTGGCCATTGCGTATTTCCTGTCCATCCCCACCGGCGGCATTCTCGCCGGCCTCGGCATTGGCGGCCTCGCCTTCGCCTCGCGCGAAACCCTATCGAACGTGTTCGGCGCCGGCATTCTCGTGGCCGACCGCCCGTTCCGCCGCGGCGACTGGATCACCAGCGGCAATATCGAGGGATCGGTGGAACATGTCGGCATCCGCTCCACCCGCGTCCGCACCGCACAGGACAGCATCGTCGTCGTGCCCAACGGCAAATTATCCGATTCCACCATCAACAACCTCGGCACACGGCGCCACCGCCTCGTCAAGACGCAGCTGGTCATCACCGCGGGCGGCACGCCGGAGCGGCTGGACGCTTTCGCCGAAGCCATCCGCCGCCGCATCGCCGGCGACGCGGCCTTCGTCGCCGGCCGCACGGATGTCGGCGTCTCCGGGATCACCGATATCGGCATCCAGCTCGATCTCACGACCTATCTGCACGTCGCCACCACCAGCGCGGAACCGCGAAGCACGCGCTGCTGGTGGACGTGGTGCGCCTGGCCGAGACATGCGGCCTCGTGCTGGGCCTCGGCATGCAGCCCAGCAGCGAGGTGCCACAGCATCTGGCCCATGCGGAACGCTGAAAACCGAAGCGGGTGTTCCCTGCGCTCGCGGGGATGAGCCGGTGGCGCGGCCCGGCGCCACCGCCTTCCTGACGTGTTCCCGGCGCGCGCTGGGATGAGCCGAACAGGGGCGTCAGCAATTCCGCTGGGTCGTCGTGTTCCCCGCGCGTGGGGGGATGGGCCTACCAATGGTCCGTCGAACAGGCCGCAGGAGTCTGAAGCGCGCCAGCCTGCCGATTCTGCATAGCCATCAGCAAGATTCTGGAGTCCGTTGACGCCCGCGTCACGGACGCCGGCGTCTACACGCTTCGCTGAACTTCGGCCCGATGTTCGCGGCAGATAAGCTGACAGAACTGCACGATTGTCAGCGCTATTCGAGTCCGCCACATCAGGCAGGGGCAGCAAAATGCGGCGCATGAAGCTGAGTACGATTTTCGGTGCTTGTTGGGTCTGCCTGTTGTTGGTCTTCAGCGCCACCATGGGTGCGCAAGCACAACCGAAGAGCACCAAGGAAGCAAAGCCAACAGCACCAGCGAAAATGGTGCTCGAACCCAAAGCGATGGACCTGCTTAAGGCCGCCTGCGCCCGGCTTGCGGCGGCGAAGTCAATGGCATTCACGGGCGTCGTGAGCTACGAGTATCCAAGCCAACTCGGGCCGCCGATCCTTTATACCGTGCGGTACGACGTCGCCATGCAGCGGCCGGACAAGCTCCGAGTGCTCATTCCTGGCGACGGGCCGGCTTCTGAGCTCTATTACGATGGCAAGTCGATCATGGCCTACGCGCCGGCGGAGAATTTGGTCGCGATTGCCGCCGCGCCGCCGACAATCGATGGCGCATTGAAGACCGCGTTCGATACCGCCGACATCTATTATCCGTTTACCGATCTGCTCGTCGCCGACCCCTATGCCGCGATGACCGATGGCGCGATCCTTGCGTTCTACATCGGTCCGTCGGGCATGGTCGGGGGCACAAAGACGGAGATGCTCGCGTGGGCCAATCGCGATGTGTTTTTGCAGATCTGGATCGGCACCGACGATAAGCTGCCACGCCGGGTACGCGCGGTCTACAGCGCGGACCCACTAAGCTTGCGGCATGAACTCGATCTGTCAAACTGGCAGGTTGATACGGAGATCCCTGCGGAGACGTTCACATCGGAGAAGGCCAAAAGCGCGCAGCAAATGAAGTTCGACCGGCCCGCTCACGCCGCCGTGCCGCCAGGCCTCAAGCCGCTCGAGACGTCCAAGACAGCGCCGGCCCAGCCGGCGGCGAAGTAACCCCAACGAGGTGGAATGTTATGAACCCGATCGTTGTCATGGCCGGAGCCCTGCTGGCAAGCATGCTGTGGCAGCATCCGGCCGGCGCCTGGGCCACCGCCAACCGATATGGCGGAAGCACGAGCCACAGCTATGGGGAAACCAGCCACACCAACGCCTACGGCGGCAGCACCAGCCATGCTTATGGCGAGGGCACCGAGCACACCAACATGTATGGTGGAAGCAGCGCACACGCCTACGGCGGCGGATCGGAGCATACGAACGCCTATGGCGGCAGTACGTCTGGCGCCTATGGTGAAGGCGCTACCCACACCTACCCGTCGGGCGCGACGGCCTATCACCCGCCCGGCTATGGGGGCTATCCAGGGTATACCGCCTATCACCCGCCGGTGGCGGTGCCGTACTACTCGGCGTCGGGGTGCAACGGCTGCGCGTTGGCGGCCGGCGCCATCGCCGGCTCAACCGCCGGTGCCGTTGTTGCCAGGGCAGCGGCTGCACCAGTCCCTGCGCCGGGTGCCTATGCGGCCTTGCCGGCCGGATGCGTCTACCGGCCCTTTCCGCACAAATACGATTGTGGCGGTATGTGGCTTGCCCC
>DASXIW010000235.1:0-3745 GCA_036497785.1 Acetobacteraceae bacterium
GCCTTCTTTCGCGACTGGGACGTGCTGCTGTGTCCCGCGTTCAGCACCGCCGCCTTGCCACACCGCCAGGACGGTGCGCCGTGGGACCGGCGAATCGGCGTCGAGGGGCAGGACATCGACTACAGCGATCTGTTGTTCTGGCCCGGCCTGACCGGCGGCTATCATCTGCCCGCCTCGGTGGCCCCAATGGGCATGAGCGAAACCGGTTTGCCGCTGTGCGTGCAGATCGCCGGACCGCTGTATGGCGACCGCACCACGATTGCGGCGGCTGCTCTGCTGGAACAGGCCTGGCGGCGATTCGAGCCGCCCCGAGGCTGGTAGGCCGGCGAGCAATCAAGAAGGCGCGGGGGAGCGAGCGCGCGGGCTGTCACTTGTATTATGCTATCTACTACCCATTTAGCAGCCTGACAGAACGGCGGACGGGCACGGCGGGGCAAAGAGCCGCCGCCGGTGTCTGCCCGGTCCTTCGCGATACGTGAAGTCAGGAGAGTGTTCGATGTTGAGCAAGTCTTTGTTCGGGCTGACGCTCGCCGCGGCGCTGCTGGTCGGCAACCCGGGCCGAAGCGCTGAAATCGCCGCTGCGTTGCCGGAGCGCGCAGGGGTTACCACCGAGCTGGGCGGACACGCCTCGGCGCTCACCTATTGGGTGAGCACGGCTGAGGGATGGAACGTGGTGACCACGATCGACACGGTGACCGGGGACGAAGCCGCGTCCGACCGGGCGGTGCACGCGGTGGTGCGTTTCTCGTCGCTGATCCTTCCGGGCCAGTCGCAGGTGATCTCGGTGCCGGAACAGGTCGGCCTGCCCGCGCGGGAACTTCACATCCGCCGTCTGCATGATCGGATCGAAGTTGCGCTGGTTCCGCTGCCGGCGCAGCCGGATCGCCGCAATGAGGCGACGAATTGAGGCAACGGAGGGGCGCACCGATTTGCCGGCGCGCCCCAGTCGGCTCCGATCCCGGCGGCGCGTTTGTTCCGCCGGTTGATTCCGACTATGGCGATCATGCCGTAAGCGCGTAGAATCTCTCCCATGCGCTACATCTCCACCCGCGGGCAGGCGCCCGCCCGCGACTTCGCCGACGTCCTGCTGGCTGGCCTTGCCGAGGACGGTGGACTGTTCGTGCCGGAGACCTGGCCGCATGTCAGTCCGGCGGACTGGCGGGCGATGCGCGGCCTGCCGTACGCCGATCTCGCGGCCCGGGTCATGCAGCCGTTCGTCGGCAATTCCGTCCCGTTCGAGGTGCTGCGGGGCATCTGTCATGACGCCTATGCCGGCTTCGGCCATGCGGCGGTGGTGCCGCTGGTGCAGTTGGAAACCAACCTGTTCGTGCAGGAGTTGTTTCACGGCCCGACGCTGGCCTTCAAGGACATGGCGATGCAGGTGCTGGGCCGCCTGTTCGATTATGTGCTGACCCAGCGCGACCGGCGGGTGACGATCGTGGGCGCGACCTCCGGCGATACCGGATCGGCCGCGATCGAGGCGTGCGCCGGGCGCGAGCGCGTCGATATCATGATCCTGCATCCGCACGGCCGTACCAGTGAGGTCCAGCGCCGCCAGATGACCACGGTGGCGGATGCCAATGTCGGCAACGTGGCAATCGAGGGCACCTTCGACGACTGCCAGGACCTGGTGAAGGCGATGTTCGCCGATGCCGATTTCCGCAACCAGATGCGGCTGTCGGCGGTGAATTCCATCAATTGGGCGCGGATCGCGGCGCAGGTTCCGTACTATGTGGCCGCCGCGCTGGCGCTGGGGGCGCCGGATCGGGAGGTGGCGTTTGCCGTGCCCACCGGCAATTTCGGCAATGTGCTGGCGGCCTGGGTGGCGCGGCGGATGGGACTGCCGGTGGCTCGGCTGATCGTCGGGTCCAACCGCAACGATATTCTGACGCGGTTCCTCGCGGCCAACGACATGTCGGTTGCGCCGGTCGAGCCGTCGCTGTCGCCCAGCATGGACATCCAGATCAGCTCCAACTTCGAGCGGCTGCTGTTCGAGTTGCTGGACCGCGACCCCGAGGCGACGCGGCAGACCATGCTGGCGTTCCGCCGCACCGGGCGGATGACTATTGCCGATCCGGTCTGGCATCGCGCCCGCGGCGTGTTCCACGCTTTCCGGCTGGACGATCCGGGCACGGTTGCGGAGATTCGCCGGCTGCATGCGGCGTCCGGCTACCTTGCCGATCCGCACAGTGCGATCGGAATCGCCGCCGCCCGGGCTCATCCCTGTCCCGCCGGCGCTCCTGCAGTCGCGATGGCAACCGCGCATCCGGCGAAGTTCCCCGACGCGATGGAGCAGGCGACCGGGCAGCGTCCGGCATTGCCCGTTCGGCTGGCGGATCTGTTCGAACGGCGGGAGCGTTACACCGTGCTGGCGAACGAGGTTGCCGCCGTGGAGGCGGCGGTGCGGGCGCTGGTCGGGCGGAATGTGAGCGGCTGAGCCGCCGGTAGCGGCATCGCCACCGGGCCGGCGGTATGGCAGGCTGGCGGTCATGCGCATCCACCTGCAGAACCCAAACAACGACCCGCTGTTCGATTTCTCTCGCGCCATGTGGGATGGTGCTGCCGCGCGGGCGGGGGAGATCGGCGCCGGCCACATCGTCAGCATCGGCGTGACCCCGGCGGACTTCGCCACAGCCTTGCGCGAGGCCGAGGCGCTGATCACCGACGTCAGCGTCATCAAGGCGTTGTTTCCCTGCCAGGCCCCGCATCTGAAGCTGATTTTCCTGACCAATGCCGGGCTGGACGGGCTGGCGCCGTTCACCTGGCTGGCGCAGGGCGTCGTGCTGCTGAACAACCGCGGCACCCATGCGGCCAAGTCCGGTGAGTTCGCCATCATGTCGATCCTGATGCTGGCCAACCGTATCCCGGTCATGGTCAGCAATCAGCGGCAGGGCGTATGGCGCAAACTGTGGGGTTCGGTGCTGGCCGGCCGCACCCTCACGGTGATCGGCCTGGGTACGCTGGGCGGCGCCGCAGCCGAACATGCCGCCCGGTTCGGCATGCTGGTGAGTGGCGTGCGCGCCCATCCGGCACCGCATCCCGGCTGCGTGCGGGTGGTCGGGACCGATGCGTTGGAAGACGTCGTGTCGGATGCTGAATTCCTGGTGCTCGCTTGCCCGCTAACCGAGGCGACACGCGGCCTGATGACCCGCCGGCTGCTGGAGTGCCTGCCCTCGGGCGCCGGCCTGGTGAATATTGGCCGCGGCGAATTGTTGGATCAGGATGCGCTGTGCGACCTGCTGGACGCCGGCCACCTGTCGGGCGCGGTGCTGGACGTGTTCGTGCCGGAGCCGATCCCGCCGGGACACCGGCTGTGGTCCACCCCGAACCTGATCATCAGCCCGCACACCTCGGCAGACGATCCGGCGACGTATAATCCGCACAGCCTGGATATCTTCCTGGACAATCTGCGAGCCTGGCGGGAGGGGCAGCCGCTGCCCAACCGCTTCGACATCGTGCGCGGCTACTGATGCTGGCAACGCTCGTCGCCCTGTTGGGCGCTGCGACCATCGCGGTGCCGCTGACCCGCCGCTTCGGGTTGGGCAGCGTGCTGGGCTATCTGCTCGCGGGCGTCGCGATCGGTCCGTCCGGGCTGCGTCTGGTAAGTGACGTGGACCAGATCGCCGACATCGCCTCGCTGGGCGTGGTCATGCTGCTGTTCCTGATCGGATTGGAGTTGCGTCCGCGCCGGCTGTGGGTGATGCGCCAGGCGGTGTTCGCGCTGGGTTCGGGGCAAGTGGTGCTG
>DASXIW010000236.1:0-1898 GCA_036497785.1 Acetobacteraceae bacterium
GGATTGTGGTCCATGGCCGCCGCTCGTCCCGGGAGGGTGCGTGGCTCGCATTATGCCTGGCCGCGGTGGCGGATCGGCCGAACCACTTCGCGATGGCGGTTCAGCGGGTCAACCAAGTGCTGGGTGAGGCCAACGCGCTGCTGGCCAGCAGCGAACTGGACGGCCAGGAAATCTGGTGCCTGCCGCTTGCTTTGAGTGCCTGCGGGAGCCTCGATGGCGCGATCGCGAGCAGCGAATACATCCTGGACCATGTCACGCTATCGGCAGAGGACCGCACGATGGTGCAGTTCAACCTTGCCAACTTCCTGGTGGAAGAGGCGGTGTTCGATCCCCTTCTGCCTGACGCGGCGGGGCGTCGCGCCCGTATCCAGCGGCTGATGGCTGACTGTGCCCATATCGAGGCGGAGGATCCAAGCGCTTTCCACGACCTGCGCGGCATGTTGGAGGTCGCACTGTCATCCGACCCGGCCGTGGTGCGGCGGGCGATCGACCAGATTCGGTTGGGGCTCGAAGAAGCGCCGGCGGCTGACCAAGAGATCGCACGGATCTACTTCGAACTGCACTCGCGCCTGGCATGGCGGCGGTTGCTTGAACTGGAGGGGGAGACGGCCGCTGATCCGCTGCCGCCCGCATTGCCGCACCCGAATCCCGTGGAACTGCCCGAGCCGTGAGCGGCGGGCGGCGCCTTATTGGATGGTCAGGGCCGGGGAATGCGACGCCCGAGCGGGTAGGCCATGGTAGGAATCTCCATCGAAGACACGAGAGGACGATGTCAGAAATGGTGCCCCACGGCAAGCGGCGCAAGCCTATATCGACCTGGGATACCGTTCAACGATACGAGCGATCAATGCGCTGCTCGAATAGCCTGGCACATGCGCCAGCCGCTCCGCCCGGCCGCCCAGCGACTCTAACGGCTCCTTGAAGAAGCAGTTGGCGTCGTTCCATTCGCCGCTCGACTTTACGAATACGTTCGGGCGGATGGCTTGGACCAGCGCCACCGGGTGTTCGTTCTCCTCGTCGAACGCGATGACTGCATCGACGGCGCGCAGGCTCGCCAGCACGAACATACGGTCGGCCAGAGGATTGATCTGGCGTAGCGGGCCCTTCTTGCGGCGCACGGACTCATCGGTGTTCGTGGCAACGATCAGCCGGTGGCCCAGCGCCCTGGCCTGCGCGAGTGTCTCGAGGTGGCCACGATGGACGAGATCGAAGACCCCGCTGGTCATCACGATCGTCTCGCCGGCTTGGCGCCACAGTGTGGTGAGTTCCAGGAGTTCCGTCAGGGCGTTGCACCGGGTTATCGTCTGGTCCTGCCGCTCATTCGGACCGATCCTAGGCGGACCGGCGAGTGGCGCGCTACCGTGGAGCGTTATCCGGCCACCAGACCGGTCACCGGCTCGGCCATCGCGCTGTCGGGAAACACGCTTGCCATCGCCGCCGCGTCGAGCCCGAGATGCCCGGCCAGCAGCCCCTTGGCGACCGACCGCAGGTCGCACGTTGGCATCAGATCGCGGTCCTCCAGCAGCCGGCCGTCACCCAGGCCCGGCCAGTCCGCCATGACGCGACCGCCCGCCACGGCGCCTCCCAGCACGAACGCGACCGTGCCGGTCCCGTGATCCGTGCCCTTGGTCCCGTTGATCCGCACGGTGCGGCCAAATTCGGTCATGACCAGCACCGCGGTCTGCCGCCATTCCGCGCCGAGACCCGTCTTCAGCGCCGCCAACCCGGCATCGAGCTGGTGGAGCACGCCGGCAAGCCGCGGCGTCTGCGCCGCGTGCGTGTCCCAGCCGCCGATCTCCAGCGCGGCGATGCGCGGCCCGTCGGCGGCGCGCAGCATTTTCCCCGCGGCTTCGGCGAGCGCAGGGAAGGCGTTGCGATCCCCCGCCGGCGAGTTACCG
>DASXIW010000237.1:0-49534 GCA_036497785.1 Acetobacteraceae bacterium
TCTGGGTCGGTCATGCGCGTGTTTGTCATGTGGGTCTGCACCGCGTCGGTTCCGTCAAAGCCCGGACCGGCGCCGGTGCCGCCGCAGATGGTTTCGTAATATTGGCGGGTAGCGTCGCCGAATAGGAAATTATTCATGGTAGCCTGCGAACAGGCGATCGCGCCCAGCGCGCCGAACAGCGCGTTGCAGGTGGCCTGGGAGATTTCGGTGTTGCCGGCAACCACCGCCGCCCCCGGCGCGGGCGAGAGGAAGGTGCCGGGCGGGATGACGATGCACAGCGGCTTGAGGCAGCCATCATTGAGGGGGATGTCCGCGCCGACTAGGCAGCGGAACACGTATAGCACGGCGGCACGGGTGACGGCGGGCGGCGCGTTGAAATTATCGCCGCGCTGCGCGCCGGTGCCGGTGAAATTCACCGTCGCGGCGCGTGCGGCGCGATCGACGGAAATCGCGACCTTGAGGCGCGAGCCGTCATCCATCGCATAATCGAACTCCCCGTCGCCGATGCGGTCCAGCACGCGGCGGACGCTTTCCTCGGCATTGTCCATGACGTGGCGCATATAGGCGCGCACCGTCTCCCAGCCATATTGGTGCACGACGCGCTGGAGTTCCTGCACGCCCTTCTCGTTGGCGGCGACCTGCGCCTTGATGTCGGCGACGTTCACATCCGGACTGCGGGCGGGGTAGCGCGCACCGGAGAGCAATTCGCGGAATTCGGCCTCGCGGAACTGCCCCTGCGCCACCAGCAGGAAATCGTCGATCACCACGCCCTCTTCCTCGAGCGTGTGGGACATTGGCGGCGTGGAGCCCGGGGTGATGCCGCCGATATCGGCGTGATGGCCACGGCTGCCGACGAAGAACTGGATGCGCGCGCCGGACGCGTCGAACACCGGGGTGATGACGGTGATGTCGGGCAGATGCGTGCCGCCGTTGAACGGGTTGTTCAACGCCACCACGTCGCCCGGCCGCAGCGTGTCCGCACGGTTGCGCAGCACGGTGCGCACGCTCTCGCCCATGGCGCCCAGATGCACCGGCACATGCGGCGCGTTGGCGACCAATGCGCCGTCGGCGTCGAAGATGGCGCAGCTGAAATCCAGCCTTTCCTTGATGTTCACGCTCATCGACGTGTTCTGCAGCACCGCGCCGGTCTGCTCGGCCACGTTCATGAACAGGTTGTTGAACAGCTACAGCAGCACCGGGTCGGCGCGATCAGTGCCGCTGGCCACGCGCCGGTAGCGCGGCGCGCTGCGACGCAGCAGCATGTGGTCCAGCTCGGTCAGCTCGGCGTTCCAGCCGGGCTCGACGGAGGTGGTGGCGTTAGCCTCGCGGATCAGCGCCGGGCCCGCGATGCGGTCGCCGGGCAGCAGACCGGTGCGATCGAACACCGGCGCCGGATGCGCCTGGCCGCTGGCCCACACGGCGACGCTCTCCACCGGCTCCGCCATGCCGGCGGCGCGGGCCGCCAGCCGGGTCTCGGCGATGGTCTCACCGGCCTCGGTCGCTTCCACGGCCACGGCCTCGACGATCAAAGCGCGGTCGGGCGTGGCGAAGCCGAAGCGCGCGCGATGGGCGGCGGTGAAGGCGGCGGTGACATTGGCGGCGTTGGCGAAATCGACGATCAGCGCGGCCTCGGTGCCGGCGTAGCGCAGATGCAGCTTGCGGGCGATGGTGATGCGGGCGGGATCGGCGTGCTGGCGCTGCAATTCCGCTTGCGCCGCCTCCGCGATGAGGTCCAGCAGCGCCGCGAGATCGGGCATCGCCTCGGCCGAGAGCGGCGTCTCGACGGCCTGCTCGCGCATCACCGTCTGGTCCGCGAGGCCCATGCCATAGGCTGACAGCACGCCGGCATAGGGGTGGATGAACACGGTATCCATCCCAAGCTCGTCGGCCACCAGGCAGGCATGCTGGCCGCCCGCGCCGCCGAAGCATTGCAGGGCGAAATGCTGGGCGTCGTGGCCCTTCTGCACCGAGACCTGCTTGACCGCATTGGCCATGTTGGCGACCGCGATGCGCAGAAAGCCCTCGGCCACATCACGCGGGTCACGGCGTTCGCCGGTCGCCTGAGCGATCTCGTCCGCCAGGGCGGCGAATTTGGCGCGCACGATGTCGGCATCCAGCGCCTGGTCGCCGTTCGGGCCGAAGATCGCCGGGAAATGCGCGGGCTGGATCTTGCCGACGCAGACATTCGCATCGGTCACGGTCAACGGGCCACCACGGCGGTAGCAGGCCGGGCCGGGATTGGCGCCGGCGGAATCCGGGCCGACGCGATAGCGCGCGCCGTCGAAATGCAGGATCGACCCGCCGCCGGCGGCGACGGTGTTGATGGCCATCATGGGCGCACGCATGCGCACCCCGGCCATCTCGGTCTCGAAGGCGCGCTCGAAGGCGCCGGCATAAAGGGCCACATCGGTGGAGGTGCCGCCCATGTCGAAGCCGATGATCCGGGTGATGCCCGCCATGGCGGCGGTGCGCGCGGCGCCGACGATGCCGCCGGCCGGGCCGGACAGGATCGCGTCCTTGCCCTGGAAGGATTGCGCCTCCGCCAGCCCACCATTGGACTGCATGAAGAACAGCCGCACGCCCTGAAGCTCGGACGCCACCTGTTCGACATAGCGGCGCAGGATGGGCGAGAGATAGGCATCCACCACCGTGGTGTCGCCGCGCGGAATGATACGCAATAGCGGGCTGACCGCGTGGCTCGCGGAAACCTGGGTGAACCCGGCCTCGCGCGCCAGCACCATCAGCCGCTGCTCGAAGGCCGGGAATTTCCAGGCATGCATCAGCACGATGGCGACCGAGGTAATGCCCTGCGCACGGGCGGCGGCCAGCGCCCCGCGTGCCGCATTCTCATCGAGCCGTTCGATCTCGGCCCCGTCCACGCCGACGCGGCCGGGGATTTCCACCACTTGCTCATAGAGCAGCGTCGGCAGGGTGATCTTGAGGTCGAACAGCCTGGGGCGCGCCTGGTTGCCGATGCGCAGCGCGTCGGCGAAGCCGCGATTGACCAGCAGCAGCGTCCGCTCGCCCTTGCGTTCCAGCAGGGCGTTGGTGGCGACCGTGGTGCCCATCTTCACGCAATCGACCAAACCGGGCGGGATCGGCGCATCCAAGGGCAAGCCCAGCATAGTCTTGATGCCGGCAATGGCGGCGTCGCGATAGCGGCCCGGATTCTCGCTCAGCAGCTTGTGGGTGGACAATCTGCCCTGCGGATCGCGCGCCACGAGGTCGGTGAACGTGCCCCCGCGATCGATCCAGAACTGCCAAGCTGCCATCATCGGGTCCTTTAAGCCAGAAAGCGGGGGTATGCGGAGCATGGGGACATGCCTTTCGCCGGGCAATAAGGCAAGGCGGGGGCGTTTTGCTCAGGGCAACCACCCCATGTTAGACGGTGACGACGCAAGCACCGGAACGGCGGATCGTGTGGGGTAAGATCATCGGCGGCATGGCTGGTTTCGCGATGGGCGGCCCGATGGGCGGTGTCGTCGGGGCAGCCCTCGGCCATGCCGCGGAAAACGGCGCGCTGGGACGGCTTTCCGGCATGTCCGGCTTTCCCGGCGTCTCAGGCTTCGCCACAGCAGCGCGCACCGCCGCCCGGCTGGGCCATCGCGACCAGGCCTTCGCCGTCGCGGTGGTGGTGCTGGCGGCCAAGCTCGCGAAATGCGACGGACCCGTGGTGCGGGCGGAAATCGACGCGTTCAAGCGCAATTTCCGCATTCCGCCTGAGGCGGCGCGCGATGTCGGCCGGCTGTTCGACCGCGCGCGCGACAGCAGCGATCGCTTCGAGGAATACGCCACCCAGCTCGGCGAAACCTTCCCGGACAAGTCGGACATGCTGGAAAACGTGCTGGCCGGCCTGTTCGCCATCGCCCGCGCCGACGCGCCGCTGAACCGCGCCGAGGACAGCTTCCTGCAGACGGTCTGCCACCGCTTCGGCCTGGACGCCGCCGCCTGGGCCCGCGCCCGCGACGCCACGACACGCCGGAACCGTGGCTCCGCCGACACCGAAGACCCTTACGGCGTGCTCGGCGTGTCGCGCAGTGCGGCCGATGATGAAATCCGCCTCGCCTGGCGGCAACTGATGCGCGAAAACCATCCGGACAGCCTGGCCAGCCGGGGCATGTCGGCCGAATTCATCGCCCGCGCCGGGGATAAGGTGGCGCGGATCAATGCGGCTTGGGATCGGATCAAGCGGGAACGGGGGCTTTAGGCCTTTTGCGCCGTTGACGCCGCCGAGCCATGGGCGCATTTCACGCGCGCCAGACGGCCGGACGACCGCTGCCGGGGCGTGAGCCCTGGTGGAGGAAAGTCCGGGCTCCACGGAAACACGGTGCCGGCTAACGGCCGGCGGGGGCGACCCCAGGGAAAGTGCCACAGAAAACAAACCGCCCGCGTCCGCAAGGCTGCGGGCAAGGGTGAAACGGTGCGGTAAGAGCGCACCGCGCTGCCGGCAACGGCGGCGGCAGGGCAAACCCCACCGGGAGCAAGACCGAATAGGGGCGGCCGGCGGTGCTTTGCGGCGCGAGCCGCTGGGTATGACGCAAGGGCGTTTCCGCCCTGTCGCCCGGGTTGGTCGCGTGAGGCGCGCAGCGATGCGCGTCCCAGAGGAATGGTCGTCCCGCCTGTCACAGGGCGGACAGAACCCGGCTTACAGGCCGTCTGGCATTTTTCGGCCGTCCTGGCGCTCGTCTCAGCGCCCGTCTTAGCGCGGGGGGCCATTGGCTCCGATCGTCGCTGGAAAAGAACGAAACAAAACTAAAAAAGAACAAATCACGATCACGAGGTTAATACGATCTTTACCATGCCGAACTGCAACAGGACGCCGTAACGTATTGAGCACACGAGAAAAATACCGCCGAAAAGGCAAGTTAAACCGCACAATCCCTTTGACGACCATAAAATCCCATGTTATCCCATGCACTCCCAGATGATGGCGATGCCGTCGTTGGGCGAGTGGGGTGGCAGCAGCGGCTCCGTCGCCCAACCGTTCTGAAACAGCCGTGTCCAGAGGTGGGCGCAACTCAACGGGAAAGGCGGACCCCGGCCGGATGACCCAATTTGTGGGCACCCATATCAACAGGCTGGACGCCAAGGGGCGCGTGTCCATTCCCGCGCCGTTCCGCAATGCCCTGAAGGGCGGCGATGGGGGGTCCACCTCGTTGATCTTTCGTCCGTCGCACAAGCAGCCCTGTATCGAAGGCTGGCCGGCGCAGGTGTTTCATGCCTTGGCGACGCCGATGCAGCGGCTGGATGTGTTCGGCGACGACCAGGACGATCTTGCGTTCACCATCTACGCAGATGCGACCGAGGTCGAACCGGATCGCGAAGGGCGCGTGGTGCTACCCGAAGCGTTAGCGAAATATGCAGGCCTGGACGAGGGAGTTGCCTTTGTCGGACTCGGGCGGCTGTTCCAGATCTGGGAACCGGCGGCGGCTGAGCGCCGCCGCGCCGAAGCGCGTGAGCGGGTGCGTACGCGCGGTCTGACATTGCCGGGAACCGCATCATGACCGCACCGATAAGCGAAACCAAATCCGGCCATGCTCCGGTGATGCTGCGCGAAGTGCTGGCGACCCTCGCGCCGCGCGGCAACGCCGTCTATCTCGACGGCACGTTCGGCGGCGGCGGCTATGCCACGGCCATGCTGGAGGCGGCTGGCTGCACGTTATGGGCGATAGACCGCGATCCCGCCGCCATCGCCCGGGGCGCGGCGCTGGCCGCGCGCTATCCGGGCCGGTTGCACCTGCTGCAAGGCAGTTTTGGCGACATGCTGCGCCTGCTGGGGGATGCCGGCATCGACCGGCTGGACGGCGTGGTGCTCGATCTCGGCGTGTCGTCCTTCCAGCTCGACGATCCCGCACGCGGCTTCAGCTTCCGCGCCGACGGGCCGCTGGATATGCGCATGGACGATGCCGGGCCAACGGCGGCCGATCTGGTGAACACACTTGCCGAGGCCGAACTGGCCGACACGCTGCACGAACTGGGCGAGGAGCGCCTGTCCCGCCGCATCGCGCGGGCCATCGTCGCCGCCCGCGCGGAGGCCCCGATCACTACGACCGGCCGCCTTGCCGCGATCATCCGCGGCGTGGTGCCGCAGGACCGCCGGCCCGGCCACAAGCATATCGATCCCGCCACACGCAGCTTTCAGGCGCTGCGCATCCGGGTGAATGACGAGCTGGGGCAGATCGAGCGTGCCCTGGCCCAGGCGGCGCAGTTGCTGGCGCCGGCCGGGAGGCTGGTCGTGGTCTCGTTTCATTCGCTCGAGGACCGGCTGGTCAAGCGCTTCATGCTGGAGGCGGCCGGCCGCACCCCGTCACCTTCGCGCCATGATCCGCGCGCCATGATGGACCATTCCGCCGCCGCCTATCGTCTGGTGACGCCGAAAGCGCTGCGCCCGGCCGAAGACGAGGTGCGAGCCAATCCCCGCGCCCGCAGCGCCCGGCTGCGCGCCATCGAACGCATTTCCGTATCGGGAGCAGCATCGCCGTGATCCGCCCCTTCACCTGCATCTGCATGCTGCTCGCCGCCGGTTCCGGATTGTATCTGTATCAATCCAAGCACCAGGCGCTGATGCTCGATCGCAACATCAACAAGGTGCTCAACTCGGTCGATGCGGCGCGCCAGCGCACCGGGTTGCTGCGCGCCGAATACGCGCTGCTGAACGACCCGTCGCGCCTGTCGGACCTGTCCACCCAGTTGCTGCCGGGGCTGAAGACCACCGCGCCGGGCCAGTTCACCACCATGGCCGATCTGGACAAGCGTCTGCCGCCGGTCGGCTTGCCGCCGGAGCCCGCCGCGGCACCGCTGGAGACGGATGCGGCACCGGTCGCCTCCGCCGATCCGGCGCCGCCCCCCGCCACGCCGGACCCGGCGCCCGCCGTTGTCGCCGATGTCGTGAAGCCCGTGGCGCCCAGCGTCGAGGCACCGCGTATCGAGACGGCGCGTATCGACCCGCCGCATCAGGAGCCGGCGCGGGTGGAGACGGCACGCAACGACACGATACACGGCGAGGTGGCGCGGACCGATGCGCCGAGGCCTGACCAGGCGGCGCGGCCCGCCGTGATCGCGGCGCTACCGCCGCGTCCGGCGCCGCAGCAGGTCGCAGTGGCCTCGCCTGCGCGTCTGCCGGCTTCCACGCAGCGCGTCGCAAGCGTCGGGGCGAGCACGATGCAGCCGACCTCGTTGCGGCCGCCGCCCTTGCTGCCGCCCACGCCCGTCGTTGCGCGGGTGACGGTGCCGCCCCGGCCCGCCGTCACGCCGGCTGTCGCCCGGGTGACGCCGCAGCGGCAGATCCGCACCCAGCTGCCGCCCACGACGCCGCCGACTGTAATGAACGGCGGGATCGCCCAGGTGGGCCAGATCGAGCCGCGGCCGCGCATGGTGGGTTCGGCGCTGGGCATGGCGCGGGAAATGGTGGTGGTGAACCCCTCGCCCGTTGCCTCCGCCTACCCCGCTTACGCCTATCCCACGGCCGGATATGGCTACGGCAGATGAGCCGCTCGCCCATCGAATCGCCCTCGCCTTCCGCGCCGGCCCGTCGCTTTGGCGCGCCGCCAGCCGTCGCGGTGCCGCGCATGGAGGATGTGCGGGTGACCGCACCCGACCTCGCGCGGCGCGCGGCGATGGACAAGACGCGCGGCCGGCTGGTTCTGGCCGCGACCGGCTTCGCCGTGCTGTTCAGCGCGCTTGTCTTCAAGCTGGCCGATGCCACCATCATCCAGCCCGTGTTGCCGAAACCGGAGGCCCAGCTGCGCCGGCCGGACCCGCCATCCGGGCCGCCCGGCACCGGCACCGCGGCGCTCGTCGCCGACACCGCCCATGATTTCGGCACTGGTTTTGGCCCGCATCCAGTGCGGGCCACGATCACCGACCGCAACGGCGAGATCCTGGCGATCTCCCTGCCCACGGCGAGCGTGTTCGCCAATCCGCATGCGATCTTCGACCCGGACAGCGCGGCGAAGAAGTTGAAGGCCGTCATCCCGAGCATCGACGAGGATGACGCAGGGCGGCGGCTGGCGGATCAGAGCAAGCAATTCGTCTATATCGCCCGCCACATCACGCCGAGCCAGCAATTGCAGATCAATTCGCTCGGCATTCCCGGTATCGATTTCGAACCGAGCGAGGAGCGCCGCTATCCGCTCGGCCGCGTTGCCGCCCAGGTGCTGGGCGGCGTGGACGTGGACGGGCATGGCGTGGCCGGCGTGGAGCGCTTCTTCGACAAGCGGCTGCACGACGACCCGCAGCCGCTGCGCCTGTCGATCGATGTGCGCGTGCAGGCCGTGGTGCGCGACGAGCTGTCCAAGGCGATGGACGAGTTCCGGGCCATCGGCGCCTGCGGCATCGCGATGGATGTGCGCACCGGCGAGGTGATCGCCATGGTCAGCCTGCCGGATTACGACGCCAACGATGTCGGCCATGCCTCGGCCGATGAGCGGTTCAACCGGGCTGTCACCGGCATGTACGAGCCGGGCAGCACGTTCAAGCTGCAGACCGCGTCGATGGCGCTGGATAGCGGGCTGGTGCATATCTGGAACGGCTTCGATGCCTCCCAGCCGATCCATGTCGGCCGCTTCACCATTACCGATTTCGAAGGCAAGCATCGCTGGTTGTACTTGCCGGAAATCCTTGCCTATTCGTCCAATCTCGGCGCCGCGCGCATGGCCGATTACATTGGCGGGGACCGCCAGCGCGTGTGGCTGGACCGGATGGGCATGATGTCGCGCCTGGGCATCGAATTGCCGGAAGCAGGCATGCCGATCGTGCCGCGCGCGGACAATTGGAAGGAAGTCACCACCATGACCGTCGGCTTCGGTCATGGCATCGCGGTGTCGCCGCTGCACGTCGTCACCGGCACCTCGGCAATCGCCAACGGCGGCGTGCTGTTCCGCCCCACCATCCTGGCACCCGATCCCGGCGCGCCGCCGCGCCAGGGCATAAGGCTGATGCAGCAATCCACCTCCGACACCGTGCGCAAGCTGATGCGCCTGGTGGTGACGGAGGGCTACGGCAAGCCCGCCGAGGTGCCCGGCTATTACGTCGGTGGCAAGACCGGCACGGCGGAGAAGGCGATCGCGCATGGCTATGCCAAGCACGCCAACGTGTCCGCTTTCATGAGCGCGTTTCCGATGAATGCGCCGCGCTACGCCGTGTATATGATGCTGGACGACCCGAAGGCGGATTCCACCACCCATGGCTACACCACGGCGGGCTGGGTTTCCGCCCCCGCCGCTGGGCGCGTGATCGCGCGCATCGGGCCGATGCTGGGGCTGCTGCCCGATCTGGACGACGCCGCCGCGATCAATGCCGAGCTGTATATCCCGCTGCAGCCCGCAAGGCCGCTTGGGGTGAAGCCCTCGGGGTCGCTGCCGCCGGCGCAGATGGGCGAGCCGATGGCCTCCGCCCAAAGACCCGAACAAAGACCCGAGGCCCGGCCGGAAGCGCCGGTGCCGGCCCCTGCGGTGACGGTGCCGCGCGACTACCGCCACGAGGCACGGCTGATCGTTCCCGATCTTGCTACTCCCTGACATCATGCGCGCATTGCCCTCGCTTCCGTCCTCGCCCGGGCAGGCCGCCGTCTGGCGGCGCGCGGCGGCGGTGGATGTGCGCGCGATCACCGCCGATAGCCGCGAGGTGCGGCCCGGCTATCTGTTCGCCGCCCTGCCCGGCACACGGGTGGACGGGCGGCGCTTCATCGCCGATGCGGTGGAACGTGGCGCGGCCGCGATTCTGGCGCCCGAGGGCACGGCGTGGCCCGCCGGCACGCCGCCCCGCCCGCTATGGGAAGACCCCGAGCCGCGCCGGCGTTTGGCCCAGATCGCCGCCATGTTGGCGGGATCGCAGCCTGCTGTGTCGGTTGCCGTCACGGGCACCAACGGCAAGACCAGCACCGTGGAATTCCTGCGCCAGATCTGGGCGCAGTCGGGCCGTGCCGCTGCCAGCCTGGGCACGCTGGGGCTGAATGCACCCGGCTTCGCCGCCGGTTCCGGCCTGACCACCCCTGACCCGGTCGCATTGGCCAACATGCTCGCCGAACTGGCCCGCGCCGGCGTGCAATGCATAGCCATGGAAGCGTCCTCGCACGGGCTCGACCAGTTCCGGCTGGACGGGGTTCGTGTGGGAGCCGCCGCTTTCACCAACCTCACGCGCGACCATCTGGACTATCACGGCACGCTGGAGGCTTATCGGGACGCCAAGCTGCGCCTGTTCGCCGAGTTGCTGCCCGAGGGCGCGCCGGCGATTGCCAGCACCGCGCTGGATGCTGACAGTCTCGCGGCACTGCGGGCCATCGTATTACGGCGCCGCCAGCGATTGCTGACCGTGGGAGAGGGCGGCGCCGCCATCGCGTTGCGCCGCGCCACGCCGGTCACGGACGGCCAGATCCTGGAGCTCGAGAGCTGCGGCACCAAGCGTGAAATCCATTTGCCTCTGGCCGGCCGGTTCCAGGCCGATAATGCCCTGGTCGCCGCTGCCCTGGCCAAGGCCACCGGCACGCATGGCGCGCTGGATTTGCTGGGCGGGCTGGCCGGCGTGCGCGGGCGGATGGAGCTGGCGGCGCGCCTGCCCAACGGTGCCGCCGTCTATGTGGATTACGCCCACACACCAGACGCGCTGGACCGACTGCTCAGCGCCTTGCGCCCGCACACCGAAGGGCGCCTGCACGTGGTGTTCGGCGCCGGCGGCGACCGCGACCGGGGCAAGCGGCCGCTGATGGGCGACGTCGCCGCCCGGCTGGCCGACCGCGCCATCGTGACGGATGATAACCCGCGCAGCGAGAATCCCGCGACGATTCGCGCCGCCATACTGGGCGCCTGCCCGGGCGCGCTGGAGATCGGCGACCGTGCGGCCGCCATCGCGGCCGGGTTGAATGATCTGGGTCCTGGCGACGTGCTGGTCGTGGCCGGCAAGGGGCACGAGCAGGGCCAGACCGTCGGCAAGACCGTGCTGCCCTTCGATGACGTGCAGACGGTGCGTGGCTTGGCGGGGCTGGCATGAGCGCCTTATGGACCCCGGCCGCCCTGCTGGCCGCGACCAAGGGCCTGCTGCGTGCGCCCTTCTCCGCGACCGGTCTGTCCATCGACACGCGCACGCTGCGACCAGGCGATCTGTTCGTGGCCCTGCTGGGCGAGAACGGCGACGGCCACGCCCATGTGGCGGACGCCCTGGTCCGAGGCGCGGCCGGGGCGATGGTGCACCGCCTGCCGGGCGGCGTGGGTGACGACGCGAAGTTGCTGCAGGTGGCCGACACGCTGGAGGGGCTGCGGGCGCTCGGCGGCTTCGCACGGGCGCGGTTCGGCGGCCGGCTGGTCGCGGTTACCGGCAGCGTTGGCAAGACCACCACCAAGGAGATGCTGCGCCGGATCCTGTCCGCACAGGGCAAGACCTGGGCGGCCGAGGCGTCCCACAATAACCACTGGGGCGTGCCGCTGACGCTGGCCCGGCTGCCCGCCGATGCGGCCTTCTGCGTCGCCGAGATCGGCATGAACCATGCGGGCGAGATCGCGCCGCTGTCGCGCCTGGCCCGCCCACATGTGGCGGTGATTACGGCGGTCGAGGCGGCCCATATCGGCTATCTCGGCAGCCTGGAAGCGATTGCGCGGGAGAAGGCCGCCATATTGGACGGGCTGGAGCCGGACGGGACCGCCATATTGCCGGCCGACAACCCGATGCTGCCGCATTTGCTGAGGGCGGACATCCGCGCCGTGCTGTTCGGTGCCTCCGAGACAGCCTCCGCTCGCCTGCTGGAGGCGGTGCCGGACGCCGAGGGCACCGATATCGCCGCCCGCTTCGACGGCCGGCAAGTCCGGCTGCGCATCGCTGCCCCGGGCCGCCATATGGCCATGAACGCGATGGCGGCCTTGGCCGCCGCCGTGGCGTTGGGCGGGGATCTGGCGCGGGGCGCCGATGCGCTGGCTGGATTTGCGCCGATGGCCGGACGGGGCGCGCGCCGTGTGATTGCCGTGCCGGGCGGAGAGGCGCTGCTGCTGGACGAGAGCTACAACGCCTCGGCCGCTTCGGTGCGCGCGGCACTCGCCGTGCTTGCCCTGCAGCCGGCTCGCCGCCGGCTCGCCGTGCTGGGCGATATGCTGGAGCTGGGCGACGCCGGTCCGGCCGAACATACTGGCCTGGCCCCCGCGATTGCCGCCAATGCCGATCTGCTATTCGCCTGCGGCCCCCTGACGCGCGGGCCATATGAGGCGATACCGGCGCGCCAGCGCGGCGCACATGCTCTGGATTCCGCCGCATTGGCCCCGATCGTCGCCGGCGCCGTGCGCCCCGGCGATGCGATCCTGATCAAAGGCAGCCTGGGCAGCCGAATGAAGACAATCGTGCAGGCCCTTGAGCCCGCTGCGGAGAAGGGCTGATGCTGTTTAACCTTTTGCGACCTGTTTCCGAACATTTCATCCTGTTCAACCTGTTCCGCTACGTAACGTTCCGGTCCGGCGCCGCCTGCCTGACCGCGTTGGTGATCAGCCTGGTGATGGGCGGCCCGTTGATCCGCTGGCTGAAATCCGTGCAGCGCAACGGCCAGCCGATCCGCCCGGACGGGCCGGAACGCCATCTGACGGAAAAAACGGGCACGCCCACCATGGGCGGCGTGCTGATCCTGTCGGCGCTGACCGTGTCCACCCTGTTATGGGCGGATCTGCGCAACGGCTATGTGTGGGTGGTGCTGCTGCTGACGCTGGGCTACGGCGCGCTCGGCTTCTTCGACGATTTCATCAAGCTTTCCAAGGCCAACTACAAGGGGCTGTCGGCGCGCGGCAAGCTGATCGTGCAGCTCGCCCTCGGATTGATCGCCTCGTACTGGCTGACCAGGCTGACCCATGGCGCGCTCGGCACCGGCGTGACGCTGCCGGTGTTCAAGGAAGTGCTGATTCCGCTGGGCATCTTCTTCCCGCTATTCGGCATGTTGGTGATGCTGGGCTTTTCCAACGCGGTGAACCTGACGGACGGGCTGGATGGGTTGGCCATCGTGCCCACCATCATCGCCGCCGGGGTGTTCGCGCTGATCGCCTATCTCGTCGGCAATCGGGTCTTCTCCGACTATCTGCAGCTGAATTTCGTGCCGGGCGTGAGCGAGCTGTGCGTGCTCTGCTCGGCGCTGATCGGCGCGGGGCTCGGCTTTTTGTGGTTCAACGCGCCACCGGCCGCCGTGTTCATGGGCGATACGGGCGCGCTGGCGTTGGGCGGCACGCTGGGTGCGGTATCCGTCGCGGTGAAGCACGAGATCGTGCTGGGGATTGTGGGCGGGCTGTTCGTGGTGGAACTCGGCTCCTCGCTGATCCAGGTGTTCTGGTACAAGCGCACGGGGCGGCGGGTGTTTCTGATGGCGCCGCTGCATCATCATTTCGAAAAGAAGGGCTGGTCCGAGCCGACCATCGTCATTCGTTTCTGGATCATCGCCATGATACTGGCCTTGGTCGGGCTGGCGACGTTGAAGATCCGATGAGTTTCCCCTCCGACATCTTCGCGGGCGAGCGTTTCGCGGTCGTCGGCCTCGGCAAGAACGGCCTGCCCGCCGCGCGCGCGCTGCGTGCCATGGGCGCCGATGTGGTGGCGTGGGACGATCAGGCCACGGCCCGCGCGGTGGCCAGCGCGGAAGGGATCGACGTGCGCGAGCCGGAGATGGGCGGCCTGTCCGCGCTGGTGCTGTCGCCGGGGATTCCGCATCGGCTGCCCAAGCCGCATCCCATTGCCGCGCGTGCCGTCGCCGCCGGGGTGCCGATCCTGTCGGATGCCGATCTGCTGTATCGCGCCGTGCGCGAAGCAGGCTCGGCAGCGCGCTTCGCCGGCATTACGGGCACCAATGGCAAGTCCACCACGACAGCGTTGCTGGCGCATATTCTGGCAGTTGCGGGGCGGCAGGTGGCGGCGGGGGGCAATCTCGGCACGGCGGCGCTGGCCTTGCCGTTGCTATCCCAAGATTCTGTATACGTTCTGGAAATGTCCTCCTACATGTTGGAGCGAATCGCACGCTTGCGCTTCGATACGGCGGCGATGCTCAACCTCAGCGCCGATCATCTGGACCGCCATGGCGACATGGATGGATATGCCCGCGCGAAGCGGGCGATCTTCGCGCGCCAGCATGCCGGTGACACCGCCGTGGTCGGCATGGACGACGCGCGCAGCCGCGCCATGGCGGCGGAATTGCGCGGGCACGCGCCCGATGTGGTGACGATCTCCGGTAGTGGCGCAGCCGACATCACGGCGCAGGACGGCGTGCTGCGCGATGCCCAAGGCGATATCGTGGATCTCACGCTGGCGCGCGCACTGCCCGGTACGCACAACGCCCAGAATGCCGCGGCGGCGGCCGCGATGGCGATGGCGCTGGGCGTGTCTCGCCCGAAGATCGCCGAGGGCATTACGACCTATCCCGGCCTGCCGCACCGCCAGGAGCTTGTCGGCGAGATTGCAGGCATCCGCTTCGTCAATGACAGCAAGGCGACCAATGCCGATTCCACGGCCTGCGCGCTGACCTGTTACGACCGGGTGATCTGGATCGCCGGGGGTACCGCCAAGGAAGGCGGCATCGAATCGCTCGTCCAGTATTTTCCGCGCATCGCCTGCGCCCTGCTGATCGGGCGCGACGCGCCGGCGCTGGCGGCGACGCTGGCCGCGCAAGGCGTGCCGCATCGCGATGTGGGCACGCTAGAAGTGGCGGTCGCCGAAGCCTGGAAACTCGCGCGTGAAGGTGCCGCGAATACCGTGCTGCTCTCGCCGGGTTGTGCGAGTTGGGACCAGTTCACCGGGTTCGATCAGCGCGGCGACCGGTTTCGCGCGCTGGTCCACGACATTGCGGAAAGGGAAGCCGCATAATGCCCGTATTGTCGCGCGCCGATACATCGTTGCTGGGCCGCTGGTGGTGGACCGTTGATCGCTGGACGCTGGTCGCCATCGCGACGCTGATCGGCTTCGGCTACATCATGATGCTGGCCGCAAGCCCGGCAGTGGCCGAGCGCATCCATGTGGCGCGCGACGTGTTCATCCTCAAGCAGGTTTTCTTTCTCGCCGTCGCCGGCCTCATCGTCGTCGCGGTCAGCCTGCTTTCGCCCAAGGGTGTGCGGCGCGTGGCGCTGGCGGGTTGCGCCATCGCGCTGATACTGACCGCGCTGACGCTGGTCGCGGGCGTCGAGATCAAGGGCGCGCGCCGCTGGATCTCCGTGCCCGGAATATCGTTGCAGCCGAGCGAGTTCCTCAAACCCTGCTTTGCCGTGGTTGCCGCATGGTTGATCGCCGAAGGCCAGCGCGCCCGGCGCTTCCCCGGCATGATCCTGGCGTTCGGCATCTTCGCGGTGATCGCGCTGTTGCTGAAATCGCAGCCGGACATGGGCATGCTTGCGGTCGTCACCGGCGTGTTCTTCATCCAGCTTTTCGTGGCGGGCATGAATCTCGCCTTTCTCGGCGTGGGGCTTGGCGGGATCGGCGTCGCCGCAGTGGCCGCGTACACCTTCTTCGCGCATGTGCGCAGCCGGGTGACGCGCTTCCTCAATCCGGAGGCGGGCGATAATTTCCAGGTGAACCGCGCGCTGGAAGCGTTCGGCAATGGTGGGCTGCTGGGCCGTGGCCCGGGCGAGGGATGGGTGCGGGACACGATCCCGGACGCGCATGCCGATTTCGTCTTCGCCGTGGCCGGCGAGGAATTTGGCCTGGTCATCTGCCTTGTGATTCTCGGCGTGTTCGCCTTCATCGTCCTGCGCGCGCTGCTGCGGCTGCTGGCGGAGGGCGAGTTGTTTGTCGTGCTCGCCTCCACCGGGCTCGCCGCCGGGTTCGGCTTGCAGGCCTTCGTCAACATGGCCTCGACCTTGCGCCTGATCCCGACCAAGGGCATGACGCTGCCGTTCATTTCCTATGGTGGCTCCTCGGCCATCGCTGTCGCGCTCGGCATCGGCATGCTGCTGGCGCTGACACGGCGGCGCCATAACGGGGAATTGCTGTGAGAGGCGCGAGGGTGCGACCCATCGTCATCGCCGCTGGCGGCACGGGCGGGCATTTTTTCCCGGCCGAGGCGTTGGCCAGCGAATTGGCGCAACGCGGCCGGCGGATCTGCCTGATGACGGATGCGCGCTCGGCTGGCCTGTCCTCGAAAACCTTCGAGGGGCGCGAGCGTTTCCTGATTTCCGGCGCCGGGCTGTTCGGCCGGGGCATCACGCGCGGCGCGCGTGCCGCCGCCTCATTGGCCTATGGCACGCTGCAGGCGCGCGGCATCCTCGCCCGGCTCGACGCCGCCGCCGTCATCGGCTTTGGTGGATATCCCTCGGTGGCGCCGATCCTTGGCGCGTGTCTGCTCCGCCATCGCCCGAGCCTGTTGCTGCACGACCAGAACGCCGTGCTCGGCCGCGCCAACCGGCTGCTGTCACGCTTTGCCGACCGGCTGGCGCTGACCCACGCGAATACGCTGCACGTGCCCAAGGGCGTGCGGACCGTGGTGACCGGCAACCCGGTGCGCGCCGCCATCGCGTCGCTCGCCGGCAGCCCGTACCATCGCCTGGAATACGATATTCATCTGCTCGTGCTTGGCGGCTCGCAAGGTGCGCGCGTGTTCAGCGATGTCGTGCCGTCCGCGTTGCAGAAGCTTTCCGCCGGCCTGCGCACCCGTCTGCGCGTGTCGCAGCAATGCCGTCCCGAAGACCTCGAACGCGTTCGCGCCGCCTATGCGGCCTGCGGCATCGCGGCCGAGCTGGCGGCGTTCTTTCCCGATGTCGCGGGGCTGTTGGACCGCGCCCATCTGGTCATCGCGCGCGCCGGCGCCTCCACCGTCTCCGAGCTCGCGGTGATTGGCCGGCCGGCCTTGCTGGTGCCGCTGCCAGGCGCCATCGACGATGACCAGACCGCGAATGCCCGCGCCCTGACGGATGCCGATGCGGGCTGGATGATGCCGCAATCCACCTTCACCCCCGCCGCCCTGGCCGAGCGCCTGGAACAGCTTTTCGCCAATCCCGATCTGCTGGCCAACGCGGCCACGCGGGCGGCGGCCATTGGGAGTGCCGGTGCGGCCGCGACACTCGCCGATCTGGTTGAGGCCTGTGCCCGGCCGGAGCGCATGGCCCAGGGAGGCATGCCATGAGAGCCCTTCCCCTCAACATCGGCACCATCCATTTCGTCGGCATTGGCGGCATCGGCATGTCCGGCATTGCCGAGGTGCTGCATAATCTCGGCTATTCCGTGCAGGGCAGCGACATCGCCGACGGGCCCAATGTCCGCCGCCTCCGTGAATCCGGCATTCCGGTGGCGGTGGGCCACGACGCGGCCAATCTCGGCGACAGCGGCGTCGTTGTCGTCTCCACCGCGGTGAAGCCCGACAACCCCGAGGTGCAGGCAGCACGGGCGCGTTTCATCCCGGTGGTGCGGCGGGCGGAAATGCTGGCCGAACTGATGCGGCTGCGCTGGGCCATCGCGGTCGGCGGTTCGCACGGAAAGACCACCACCACCAGCCTGATCGCTGCCGTGCTGGAAACCGCGCGGCACGACCCCACCGTCATCAATGGCGGCATCATCAACGCCTATGGCAGCAACACGCGCATGGGCGCCGGCGATTGGATGGTGGTGGAGGCCGATGAGAGCGACGGCACCTTCCTGCGCCTGCCCGCGACCATCGCCGTTGTCACCAACATGGACCCCGAACATCTGGACCATTGGGGCACGGCGGAGGCGATGCTCGCCGGCTTCTACCAGTTCGTGCAGAACATTCCGTTCTATGGCTTCGCCGTGCTGTGCATGGACCATCCCGCCGTGCAGCAGATGATCCCGCATCTCGGCGATCGCCGTGTGATCACCTATGGTTTCAGCCCCCAGGCCGATGTGCGGGCGGAGAACCTGATCGCCGACAAGATGGGTTCCACCTTCGATGTGGTGGTAGCCGACCGGCAGCGTGGCCGCACCCGCAAGATGGGTCCGTTCCGCCTGCCCATGCTGGGCCAGCATAATGTGCAGAACGCGCTGGCCGCGGTGACCATCGGCATCGAGATGGAAATCGACGACGCGACGCTGCGCAGCGCCTTCGCTTCTTTCCGTGGCGTCAAGCGGCGTTTCACCAAGACCGGCGAGGCCGGCGGCATCACAGTTATCGACGATTACGGCCACCATCCCGTGGAAATCGCCGCGGTGCTGAAGGCCGCGCGCCAGGCCGGGGCGAACAACGTCGTCGCCGTGGTGCAGCCGCATCGCTATTCCCGGCTGTCCTCGCTGTTCCAGGAATTCTGCACCTGCATGAACGACGCCGGCACCGTCATCGTGGCGGACGTCTATGCCGCCGGCGAGCAGCCGATCCAGGGTATCAGCCGCGACGCGCTGGTGGAGGGCCTGCGCGCCAGCGGCCATCGCAGCGTGGTGCCGCTGCCGGGCCCGGAACATCTGGCCGAAATGATCCACGCCATCGCGCGATCGGGCGATTTCGTGGTGTGCTTGGGCGCGGGCACCATCACCCAATGGGCCGCCGCCCTGCCCGCCGAATTGCAAGCGCTGCAGGGCCAGCGCGGCGCCGCCCGAATGGGCGGTGTGGCATGATGACCGCGCGCGCCATGTCGCATCTGATCGAGCAGTTGCCGCCGATTCGGGGCCGGGCGCTGGCGGATGCCGATCTGTCCGCGACCACATGGTTCCGTGTCGGCGGTCCCGCCGAAATGTTGGTGCGCCCGGCGGACGCCGCCGATCTCGCCGCCCTGCTGCGCGATCTGCCGCACGAGATTCCCGTCACCGTCATTGGCGCCGCCTCCAATCTCATCGTCCGCGATGGCGGGGTGCACGGCGGCGTCATCCGCCTCGCGCGCGGCTTCAACAGCATCGCTGTCGAGACGGATGGCGTGGTGGCCGGCGCCGCGGCGCTCGATGTCACCGTGGCCGAGCACGCCGCCGCCGCCGGCCTCGCAGGTTTGGAATTCTTCTCGGGCATTCCTGGCACGATCGGTGGCGCGGTGGCGATGAATGCCGGCGCCTATGGCGGCGATGTCGCGCATTGCCTGGACTGGGCGGAGATCGTCACCCGCTCGGGCGAGGCGATGCGGCTGTCCTGCGCGGAACTGGCTTTCGGCTATCGCCACGCCACGCTGCCGCCGGGCTGCGTGGTGGTGCGCGCCCGCTTCCGCGCCCAGCATGGGGACGCCGCTATCATCGCCGGCGCCATGGCGCAGATCCGCGCGGCGCGCGAGGCCAGCCAGCCTGTGCGCGCCCGCACCGGCGGATCGACCTTCCGCAATCCACCCGACATGAAGGCCTGGGAATTGATCGACGCGGCGGGTTGCCGCGGCCTGGTTCGCGGCGGTGCGCAGGTTTCCGAAAAGCATTGCAATTTCCTGCTGAATGCCGGCGGCGCCACGGCTGCCGACATTGAAGGACTCGGCGAGGAGGTTCGCCGTCGCGTGCATGCGGCGAGCGGCGTCACGCTCGATTGGGAAATCAAGCGCATCGGCATTCCGGGCGCGGCCCCTGAGGTGGTGACATGACCCGCGTCGCGGTTTTGTACGGCGGCATGTCCGCCGAGCGGGAGGTCAGCCTGTCCAGCGGCCGGCAGGTTGTCGCCGCCTTGCGCGCGGCTGGCTATGACGTCGCCCCTGTCCAGGTCGGCGATAATCTGAGCAAGGTGATCGCGGCCCTCGATCCCCGTCCCGATGCGGTGTTCAACGCGCTGCATGGCCGCTTCGGCGAGGACGGCGCGATCCAGGGCGTGCTGGATTGGCTGGGCATCCCCTACACCCATTCCGGCGTTCGTGCCTCGGCCCTGGCGATGGACAAAGCCGCCGCCAAGGCGATCTTCCAGGCCGCCGGCCTGCCGGTCGCCAAGGGACGCATGGTCGATATCGCGGAGCTGGAGCACGCCGACCCGCTCCCGATGCCCTATGTCATTAAGCCGGTGAATGAAGGCTCCTCGGTCGGCGTCGAGATCATGCGCAACGGCGATAATCGCCGCGCCGCCGTCGCCGCGTCCTGGCAGTTCGGTGCACAGGCCATGGTGGAGGAATACATCCCGGGCCGCGAGCTGACCGTCGGCGTGATGGGCGATCGCGCTTTGGCCGTCACTGAAATCGGCAGCGAACACGTCTTCTACGATTACGAAGCGAAATACGCAGCTGGCGGCTCGCACCATACGATCCCCGCCGCCGTGCATCCGGACATCTATGCCCACGCGCTGGATGTGGCGCTGGCCGCGCATCGCGCGCTGGGTTGCCGCGGCGCCAGCCGTGCCGATTTCCGCTACGACGATACGCGCGGCGAACCCGGCCGCCTGGTGCTGCTGGAAGTCAATACCCAGCCCGGCCTCACACCTACTTCGCTGCTGCCGGAGCAGGCCGCGCATTGCGGCTATTCCTTCGGCCAGCTATGCGGCTGGATGGTGGAGAACGCTGCATGCCGCGTGTGAAGCAGGCCCCGCCGCCGCCGCGCATGCTCCTGCAGGACCGTCCTGGCCGTTGGAAATTGCTGTGGCGGCGCCAGAAGAAAATGATGCGCCCGGCACTGGCCGGCAGCGTGCTGGTGCTGGCGCTGCTGATCGCCATGGGCCTTGTGCACCTGCTCGGCCGCGGCGCCAGCTTCGCCGAGCGCATGGGCTACACCACCGCGGCGCTCGGTCTGCGTGTGGACAATGTCGTGATCACCGGCCGCCAAAAAACGCCGGAGGGGCTGGTCCGTGCGGCGCTGGGCGTGCATCCCGGCGACCCGATCTTCGCCTTCTCGGTGAACGATGCCCGTGCCCGGCTGGAGACAATCAACTGGGTGAAATCCGCCACCGTCGAGCGCCAGCTTCCCGGCACCATCGTCGTGCAGCTTACCGAGCGCAGCCCCTTCGCCGTGTGGCAGCATGACGGCAAATTCGCGCTGGTCGATCGCGACGGCAACATGGTCACCGATTCCAACGTCGCCGCCTTCGCCGATCAATTGCCGCTGGTCGTCGGCGCCGGCGCACCGCAGGCCGCAGCCGCATTGCTCGACGTGCTGGCCACCCAGCCCGATCTGCAAAGCCGCATGGTCGCGGCCGTGCGCGTGGGAGAGCGGCGCTGGAATCTGCGCATGAAGAACGGCGCCGACGTGCTGCTGCCCGAGGGTGCGGAAACCCAGGCGCTCGCCAAGCTCGCCGAATTGCAGAACACCCACGCCTTGCTCGACCGGCCGCTGCAGACGATCGACCTGCGACTGCCGGACCGCCTCGTCATCCGCCCCCTCGCCGAAAAGATCACAGATAAGACCACCGACAAACCCACGGACACCATCCGCAACGCTGCCAACCCAGGCAGGAAACCGACGTGAACGATATGTCGCGCCGCCTTCTCACCCCGCCATCCGACGAGCCGCCCGAACCCTCCCGCATCCGGCCGCGCCAGTCCGGCGCGTTCGGCGTGCTGGATATCGGCACCACCAAGATCGTCTGCGTCATTGCCCGCGTGGAATCCGATGGCAGTACCCGCGTGATCGGGTTCGGCTGGCAGAAGGGGCGCGGCATTCGCGGTGGCGGCATCATGGATATCGAGGACGCCGAGCGCGCCATCCGTGCCGCCGTGGGCCAGGCGGAAGAGGAATCCGGCACCAGGCTGCGCGCCGTCACGGTCAATCTTTCCTGCGGCCAGCCGGAAAGCAGGCTGTTCAACGTGCAATGGCCAGTGGGCGGCCGCGCGGTGAGCGAGCAGGACATCCGCCGCGTGCTGAGCGAAGGCCGCGCCCGCGCCGCTTCGGAAAACCGCAGCATTATCCACGGACTTCCGCTAAGCTTCTCGGCGGACGACGCACAGGGCGTCATCGATCCGCGCGGCCTGCATTGCGAAACCCTGTCCGCCCGCCTGCATGTTGTGGATGCCGTCACCACCGCGCTGCGCACGCTGGATGCCTGCCTGTCGCGCTGCGATCTGGAAATCGCCGAACTGGTCTCGGCCCCCATGGCCGCTGGCATGTCCACGCTGGTCGAGGACGAACGCCAGCTTGGCGTCACGGTGCTCGACATGGGCGGGGGCACCACCGGCATGGCGGTGTTCGCCGAAGGCCATTTGCTGCACACGGCGCAATTACCGATCGGCGGCGTGCACGTCACCAACGACCTCGCCCGCATCCTGTCCACGCCGGTCAGCCACGCGGAACGTCTGAAGACGCTCTACGGCAGCGCGCAAAGCAGTCCGGACGATGAGCGGGAGATGCTGCCGGTGCCGCTGGTGGGCGAGGAAGAGCACCAGATCGCCAAAGTGCCGCGCAGCATGGTGGTGAACGTCATCAAGCCGCGTCTGGAAGAAACCTTCGAGCTGGTGAAGGAGCGGCTCGACAGCGCCGGCCTCGGCCGCGCCGCGGGCCATCGCGTGGTGCTGACCGGCGGCGCCTCGCAGCTTTCCGGCGTGCGCGACATGGCGCACCGGATTCTCGGCCGGCAGATCCGTGCGGGCCGGCCCGCCGCGCTGCGTGGCCTGCCGGACAGCGCCAGCGGCCCCGCCTTCGCCACCGCCGTGGGCCTGCTGGCCTGGGCCGCGGGCGAAGGCCGCGCGCTGCACGACATCGATCTCGACGGCGAACAGCCGCGCGGGCTGTTTCGCCGGATCGTCAATTTTATTCGTGAGCGCGTCTGATGGCGATGCGAATCGGATGCGCACGATACACTGCAACCTCTGGGGGAGGCTGACCCGATGACACTGAATCTCACTGTTACGCCGCAACTGCACACGGATTTCTCGCCGCGCATCACCGTCATCGGTGTCGGCGGCGGTGGCACCAACGCGGTCGACAACATGATCGCCATGAACCTGCAGGGCGTGGAATTCGTTGTCGCGAACACGGACGCGCAGCAGCTGGTGCATTCCCGCGCCGATCGCCGCATCCAGCTTGGGCCGCATATCACGCAGGGCCTGGGTGCCGGCGCGAAGCCGGAGATCGGCCGCGCCGCCGCGGAAGAAGCTGCCGATGAGCTGTATCGCCACCTCGATGGCGCGCACATGGCTTTCATAACCGCCGGCATGGGCGGCGGCACCGGGACCGGTGCGGCCCCTGTCATCGCCCGCATGGCGCGCGAGCGCGGCATTCTCACCGTCGGCGTAGTCACCAAGCCCTTCACCTTCGAAGGCAGCAGGCGCGCCCGCGCGGCGGAAGAGGGCATCATCGAACTCACGCAGTTCGTCGATACGCTCATCGTAATTCCGAACCAGAATCTCTTCCGTCTCGCCAATGAGCGGACGGGCTGGAAGGAAGCCTTCAAGATGGCCGACAACGTTCTGTATATGGGCGTGCGCGGCGTGACCGATCTGATGGTCGCCCCCGGCATGGTCAATCTGGACTTCGCCGATATCCGCACCGTCATGGCCGAGATGGGCAAGGCGATGATGGGCACCGGCGAGGCCGAGGGCGAAAACCGCGCCATCCGCGCCGCCGAGGCCGCGATCAGCAATCCGCTGCTGGAAGATACCTGCATGGCCGGCGCACGCGGCCTGCTGATCAACATCACCGGCGGCGAGGACATGACGCTGTTCGAGGTGGATCAGGCCGCCAACCGCATCCGCGAGGAAGTGGACGAGGACGCCAACATCATCTTCGGCTCGGCCGTCGATGAAAACCTCAACGGCAAGGTTCGCGTCTCCGTCGTCGCCACCGGCATCGAATCGGCCGAGCAGATGGCTGCCGAGCGCCCGCGTCTTGTCGCGGTTGGCGGCGGCGTCGCGGCGGTCGCCACCCAGGCCGCCCCCGGCCCGTCCGCTACCCACGCGGCCCCGCAGCCCGCCGCCATGCGCACGGGTCCGGCGCCTTCGCTCGGCCACGCACAGCGCATGCCCATGCCGCAGCCGCGCCCGCTGCTGCACACTAGCAGCCAGTCGCTGTCCGCCCAGCCGCTGCCCCAGCCCTCCGCGCGCCTCACCCCGGCGCCGGCCCCCGCCGCCGCCCCGGCGATGGCCGAGGAGGAGCCGCAGCAAGCCGCGCAGCCGCAGGCTTACGATATGGATCTGGACGAGCCACTGGCGCCGCCGCGGCAGATCCCGCCCCATCTACAGCAGCCATTGCGGCCGCTGGCACAGGGGCAGAAGCCGCGAGCTTCGGCACGGGCCGGAAGCGGCCTGTTCGCCGAACCGCCACGGGGCGAGCATGCAGCTCCCCCGCCCCGGCGCAGCCTGTTCGGTATCGTCACCGGCGCCATCCGCAGCAGCCTGCCGGCGGCTTCCGCACCGGCAGAAGCACCGTCCGCCCCGGCCTATCAGCATGACCCGTCCGCGCAGGGGCATGCCGCCGAGCCGGTCCGGGCCAATGTCCGACCCGCCATGGGCGAGGAAATGGGGATCGATATCCCCGCCTTCCTGCGTCGCCAGTCCTCCTGACCAATTCGCTTGAGCGCGGCAATAATTCTTTCACTATCAACGACTTGCGCCGAAATATTCGGCAATAATGATTGACTGGCGAACCGAGTGGAACCTGCGTAGGTTCCACTCGGTCGCGGTTCACCCACCGCGTCCGGGGCTGGCAATTGCCCAGCCAAATCGGAAAGACCACGCGATGGACGGACTGCCTCATACCTTCCCCCTCCAGGCCACCACCCTCATGCAGCGGACGCTGAAGGCGTCCATCAGCTGTGTGGGCGTTGGCCTGCATTCTGGGCGGAAGCTGAAGCTGGCCATTCATCCTGCCCCCGCCGATAGCGGCATCGTCTTCCGCCGCTCGGATCTCGGCCTCGATATTCCCGCCCGATTCGACCATGTGATCGATACGCGCCTGTGCACGGTCCTGGCCCTGCCCGATCAGCCGGATGTGCGTGTCGGCACGGTGGAGCACATCACCGCGGCGCTCGCCGGCGCGGGTGTCAGCAACGCCATCGTCGAGATCGACGGTGCGGAAATCCCCATTCTGGATGGCTCGGCGGCGAGCTTCCTGTTCCTGATCGATTGCGCGGGCCTGGTCATCCAGCCCGTCTCCGCACCGGTGATCGAAATCACGCGCATTGTCCGGGTCACGCAGGGCGAGGCCTGCGCCGAGTTGCGCCCGGCGCCGTTCGGCTTCGATATGGACATGGCGATCGATTTCGCGGCGCCGGCCATCGGCAGCCAATCGCTTGCCATGCGCCTCACGCCCGAGACCTTCCGCACCGAACTCGCGCGGGCCCGCACCTTCACCCTGGCCCATGAGATCGAGGCGCTGCGGGCTGCCGGCCTTGCCCTCGGCGGCAGCCTCGAGAACGCCGTGGTCGTCGACCATGCGCGGATCCTCAACCCCGGCGGCCTGCGCATGTCGGATGAATTTGTTCGCCACAAGATGCTGGACGCGGTGGGCGATCTTTCCTTGGCCGGCGCCACGCTGCGGGCACGGCTGGTGGCCAACCGCACCGGCCATGCGCTCAACAACCAGTTGCTGCGGGCGGTCTTCGCCGATGACGCCAATTGGCGCCTGATGCCCGCCATGGCGATCCGGCTTGAAAGCGGGCCGCTATCCCGGCCCGGCGCCGATATGCCGGGTGACGGTTCGGCCAACCTGCCAAGCCTTGGCAGTTGGCAGGAGCGCAAGCTGCCAGTCGCCGCCGCTCCGTTCTGACGCTCTGTTCTGACCTGGGGCCGATCGGCTTTCGACACATCGGGGTTCGCCTGGGCGAACCACATGCTATAGTGGCGTCTCCTTCAGACCGACTGGTGAATGCCTTGATGAAATTCAGCGGCGTTACATTCCCGCGTGCCGCGTCGGCAGGCTTGTGCTCGGCGATGCGGGTGACGCTCGCGGCAGGCTGCGTCAGCCTGCTCGGCGCCTGCTCCTTCCTGTCATCGGTCACGCCGTGGCACGGCACGGATGCGGAGCTGCAAAAGAAGGTGGATCCGACCACCATCCCGGTCGAACAGATGTACAATAACGGCGTCGATGCACTAAACGCCAAAAACTACAAGCTGGCCGCCACGCAGTTCGACCTGGTGCAGCAGACCTATCCCTATTCCAGCTGGGCCGTGAATGCCGAGTTGATGCAGGGATATTCCCAGTATCTCCAGTCCAGCTACACGGACGCGATCGGCTCGCTCGACCGTTTCATCCAGTTGCATCCGGCGCATCGCGACATCGCCTATGCGTATTACCTGCGCGCCCTGTGCTATTACGAACAGATCGCCGACATCACGCGCGACCAGAAAAATACCCAACTGGCCATGGCCGCCCTGCAGGAGGTGGTGAACCGTTTCCCGGACAGCGCCTATGCGCGCGACGCCCAATTGAAGATCGATTTGGGCCGCGACCATCTGGCCGGCAAGGAGATGGAAATCGGCCGCTGGTACGAGAACCAGCACCTCTACACCGCCGCAATCGGTCGTTTCCAGCGCGTGGTGGACGATTTCCAGACCACCAACCACGTGCCCGAGGCGCTGCACCGGCTGACCGAAATCTACCTGATACTCGGATTGCCCGACCAGGCGCGCCGGGCCGCCGCTGTGCTGGGCCACAACTACCCCGGCAGCCAATGGTACGCCGACAGCTATGCCGAGTTGGCGCGCGTGGGTGAGGTATCCAACACGCCGTTGCAGGAGCCGCAGCGGCCGGGATTCCTGGACCGCGCCTGGCACGCGATTTTCTGACCATCCCGAGCGCGCCGGACCGCGCCGCATGCTAACGACCCTGTCGATCCGTGACGTGGTGTTGATAGAAAGGCTGGACCTGTCCTTCGGGGCCGGCCTGACCGTGCTGACCGGCGAGACCGGCGCGGGCAAGTCGATCCTCCTCGACAGTCTGGGCTTGGCCATGGGCGCGCGCGCGGATGCCGGCATGATCCGCGCCGGCGCCGAGCAAGCAAGCGTCACCGCCGCCTTCGCGCCGCTGGCCGACCACCCCGCCTTCGGCTTGCTGACGCCCCAGGGCATCGTCGCGGAGGACGAGATCGTCCTGCGTCGCGTCATTGGCAAGGATGGCCGTTCCCGCGCCTTCATCAACGACCAGCCGGTCACCGCCGCCCTGCTGAGGCGCGCCGGCGGGCTGCTGATCGAAATCCAGGGCCAGCACGACCAGATGGGCCTGGCCGATTCCGCCAACCATGCCGGGCTGCTGGATGCCTATGGCGTGCCCTCTGCCCTGCGCCAGGACACCACGGCCCGCCATCGCGCCTGGCGCGAAGCCGTCGCCGCCCTTGCCGCCGCGAGACTGGCAATCGCCGAGGCGGAACGCGATCAGGAATGGCTGCGTCACACCACCGATGAACTGGCCAAACTGGCGCCGGAAGAAGGCGAGGAAGACCGCCTTGCCGCCGAACGCCAACGCCTGCAACAGGGCGAGAAGCGTGCCGAGGCGATGGCCGCCGCCCTGTCCGAACTCGCCTCCCGCGATCGCCGCAGCCCCAGCCCCGCCGCCGCCCTGCGCGCCGCCAGCCGAGCCCTCCAGCGCCTCGCGCCATCCAACGACCCTGACGCCGCCAACCCCGCCGCCCCCGCCATGGCCGCGCTGGAACGCGCCGAAGAGGCGCTGGCGGAAGCCGAATCCCTGCTGACCCGTCTGGCCGATGATGCCGAGGCCGATCCCCGCCTGCTCGAAGCGGCCGAGGAGCGGCTGTTCGCGCTGCGCGCCGTCGCGCGCAAGCATAATGTGGCGGTCTCCGAACTGCCCGCGTTGCTGGCGACGTTGCGCGGCCGCCTCGCGGCGCTGGAGACCGGCGCCATGCGGGTGGACGAACTGCATCAGGCCGAGATATCGACCCGTGCGGCCTATGTCGCCGCCTGCACCCGCCTGTCCGAAGCCCGCCGCGCCGCCAGCGCGAAGCTCGACCGCGCCATCGCCCGAGAATTGCCGCCTTTGCGGCTGGAGCGCGCCCGCTTCGTCACCGATATCGCACCGCTGGCCGAGAGCGACTGGGGTCCGAACGGGGCGGATGCGGTGCGCTTCCTCATCGCCACCAATCCCGGTCAGGAGCCGGGGATGCTGGCCAAGATCGCCTCGGGCGGCGAGCTGTCCCGGCTCATGCTCGCACTGAAAGTTGTGCTTGCCGGCGGATCGCCGGTGCCCAGCCTGGTGTTCGACGAGGTAGATAGCGGCATTGGCGGCGCCACCGCCGCGGCGGTGGGCGAACGTCTGGCGCGCGTGGCGCATGGCGTGCAGGTACTGCTGGTCACGCACAGCCCGCAGGTCGCGGCGCGCGGGGCTGCGCATCTGCGGGTCAGCAAGCTCACCGCCAAAGGCCGCGCGGAAACCCGCGTCGAGCGGCTGGACGGGACCGCGCGGCGCGAGGAGATCGCCCGCATGCTGGCCGGCGAGACCGTCACCGAAGCCGCCCGCGCGGCCGCCGACAGCCTGCTGGGGGTGGCATGAAACCGGTTGCCGAACTCACCGAAGCTGAGGCGGAGGACGCGCTGGCCAGCCTGGCCGCCGAAATCGCCCGGCATGACCGCGCCTATCACGAGCGCGACGCGCCCGAGATCACGGATGCGGAATACGACGCGCTGCGCCAGCGCAACGCCGCCATCGAGGCGCGGTTTCCCGGCCTGGTCCGGCCTGATTCCCCCACCCATCGCGTCGGCGCCGCACCGGCGGGCGGCTTCGCCAAGGTCCAGCATGGCATTCCCATGCTGTCCCTCGACAACGCCTTCGCGCCCGAGGATTTCGCCGGTTTCTGCGACCGCATCCGCCGATTCCTGAATCTGAAAGACGAGGCGCTGGATTTCGTCGGCGAGCCCAAGATCGACGGACTCTCGATCTCGCTGACCTATGAGAAGGGCGTATTCGTCCGAGGCGCCACACGCGGCGACGGGCTGCTGGGTGAGGACGTCACCGCCAATCTGCGCACACTGGATTCGGTGCCGCGCAAGCTCGCCGGCAAGGCGCCCGCCAATATCGAAATCCGCGGCGAGGTGTTCATGACCAAGGCGGATTTCCTGGCGTTGAACGCCGCCCAGGAAGAAGCCGGCCAGCGCCTGTTCGCCAATCCGCGCAACGCCGCCGCCGGCAGCCTGCGCCAGCTCGATCCGCGCATCACCGCCGGGCGCCCGCTCTCGCTGTTCGCCTATGCGATGGGCGAGTCGAGCGAGGCGGCGGCGGACACCCATTGGGACTATCTGGCCCGCCTGCGCTCATGGGGCTTCACCGTGAACCCGCTGGCGAAACGGCTGCACACGGCGGCCCAGGCCGCAGAATTCCAGGCCGCGATCGGCGCAGGGCGTGCGGCACTCGACTACGACATAGACGGCGTGGTGTACAAGCTGGACGACCTCGCCTTGCAGCGCCGCCTGGGCTTCGTCGGCCGCGCGCCGCGCTGGGCGATCGCCTGGAAATTCCCCGCCGAGCAAGCGACCACCGTGCTTGAAGGCATCGACATCCAGGTCGGCCGCACCGGCGCGCTGACGCCAGTGGCCCGCCTCACCCCGGTCAATGTCGGCGGCGTGCTGGTGCGCAACGCCTCCCTGCACAACGCCGACGAAATCGCCCGCAAGGATGTGCGCATCGGCGACACCGTCATGCTTCAGCGCGCCGGCGACGTGATTCCACAGATCGTCGGGGTGGTGCCGGACAAGCGGCCCCCAGGCGCCGAACCTTATGTGTTCCCCGATCACTGCCCGGTCTGCCATAGCGTCGCGGTACGCCCCCCCGGCGAAGTGGTGGTACGCTGCACCGGCGGGCTGATCTGCCCGGCGCAGACGGAAGAAAGACTGATCCACTTCGTCTCCCGCCCCGCCTTCGACATTGATGGCCTCGGCGACAAGACGATCCGCGAATTCCATGTCGACGGCCTGGTGCGCGGCCCCGCCGACATCTTCCGCCTGCCGGAGCGAGAGGCCGAAATCGCCGCCCGCGAAGGCTGGGGCGAGCTGTCCGCGCGCAATCTCTCGCGCGCCATCGCCGCGCGGCGCACCATCCCCCTCGCCCGTTTCATCTACGCGTTGGGGATACGCCGCATCGGCGAGGCGAATGCCAAGCTGCTCGCCCGGCATTACGGCAGCTTCGCCAATTGGCGCGAACAGATGCTGGCCGCCGTCGCCATCGGCTCGGAGGCGCGCAGCGACCTCGGCAGCATCATCGGCATCGGGCCGTCCATCGCCGAGGAACTGGCCGATTTCTTCATGGAACCGCGCAATGTCGCGACCATCGACGAACTGGCCGGAATGCTCGCCATCGAGAATACCACCCAGGCCGCCGACGGCTTGCTGGCCGGCAAGATCGTGGTGTTCACCGGCACGCTGTCCACCATGTCCCGTCCCGAAGCCAAGGCCATGGCCGAGCAACTGGGCGCGCGCGTCACCGACAGCGTTTCGAAAAAAACCGATCTGGTGGTGGTGGGCGAGGATGCCGGCTCCAAGGCGCGCAAGGCCGCCGAACTCGGCGTGCGCATCGTGACCGAGGCCGAGTGGCGGGATCTGGCGGCCCAACGCTGAATTACCGGCGCATTATCGTTTCGGTCCCCAGCGCGGCGCGGCGGATTGACGTGCGATAACAATCCGTTAGAGCGGATGCGGCGTTGCGTCCGAGGCAACCATGTTCTGCAATCCGCCTGTGGCCAAAGATTCTGCTGGCGGAATTGGCTGCCAAGGGGCAACGTATTTTTGATGCGCTGCGAACACCTATCCCAAGTGGCATGTCATGATTGCGGTTCCCGTGCGGCTGAGGCAGACAGATAAGGCTGCGGGGCGGCTGCGCGTCCTGATCATCGAGGACACGCCGACCGTCGCCGCGAGCATCCAGGCGGGTTTGCACCTGGCCGGGATCGAGACCGACTTGGCCGAGACCGGCGCGGAAGCCATTGCCCGCAAGACCAGCTTCCGCCCAGACATTATTCTGGTCGATCTCGGCCTGCCCGATGTCAGTGGATTCGAGCTGATCCGCCATTTCGCCGCCATGGGCGATTGCGGCGTCATCGTCGTGACCGAAAATGGCGAGGAGGCGACACGAATCGCCGGCCTCGAGACCGGCGCGGATGACTACATGGTCAAACCCGTCCGGGTCCGCGAGTTGGTGGCCCGCATTCGCGCTTTGCATCGCAGAATGCAAAGGCCCAGCGAGCCCCGCCCTGGAACCATCACCATCGATCGCGCGCAACGCTGCCTGATCGGGCCGACGGGCGACCGGAGTGTGCTGACCGAGGCGGAAATTGCCGCGCTGGAAACCCTGCTGGACGCGGAGGGCGCCAGCGTTTCGCGCGAGTGGCTGAGCCGAGTGGCGCTGAAACGCCCCTTGCACGCCGAGGATCGCAGTGTCGATCAGCTCGTGCTGAAACTGCGACGCAAGCTGACCTCGCGTGGCGCGTCGGAGCGGGTGATCCTGTCAGTTCGGCGGCAGGGCTATGTGATAGCCGATTCCACCATGTTCCGCAGCCTCCCGCATCACCAGGCTGAAGACCGGGAGCAGGTTGGGGCGCTGCGCGTCAACGAGCGGTAGCGCGCGCCTCACCGTGGCGGCGCTGCTGACCGGTGCGCCGATAGGGGCTGATCTCCGCCACACCCGCATCCAGCGCATCGAGCAAAGCCGGCAGGTCGGAGGCGATGGCAAGCGTGGCGCCGGGCGCATCCAGTAGGCAGAACCCGTCATCGCCGGCCACCATCAGAATGTCCCGCCAGGGCGAGGACTGGCCGATCGGGCCGAGACTGACCGCTTGTGCGCCGTCATCCGCCCGGGCCGGCATCCAGTTCAGCCGCCGGTCGCGGCACCAGCGCGTGAGAATCTTGACGTCCGCCGTGTCCAGCATCGCAGCTCCCCCCGGGGGAACAGCCTAAACACTATATCCTGTGTTTCGATTCCGATTCGACCCCTAATATGGATCAATCCACGATTTGATGGCTTATTCGTCCGATTCACCCGGTCCAGTTTCGTTCACGCCGCTCCCGGCGAGTCGTCCAGGGTCTGGGAGTCGAGTCGCGCGCATGCCCTGGCCAGCCAAGCACGTTCATCCGCGCCGAGATGGGGGCCCACGCTGGCGAGCACGCGGGCGTGATAGGCATCGAGCCAGTCCCGCTCGGCGGGCGTCATCAAGGCCGGCTCCAGCAGCCGCCGGTCGAACGGCGCCAGCGTCAGCGTCTCGAAGCGCAGGAACGCCTTGGCCGCGTCGGGCAAGTCGGCCTTGCGGACCAGCAGCAGGTTCTCCAGCCGGATGCCGTATTGGCCAGGGGCGTAGAAGCCGGGCTCGTCGGACAGGATCATGCCCTCGGCCAGCGGCACGGCGCGGGCGGCGCGCGACAGGCCGACGGGGCCTTCATGCACCGAAAGATAGCTGCCGACTCCATGGCCGGTACCGTGATCAAAGTCCAGCCCGGCCTGCCAGAGTGCCGCGCGCGCGAAGCCATCCAGATGCGGGCCGCAGACACCCTGGGGAAAGACCAGGGTAGCAATGGCGATGTGCCCCCGCATCACCCGTGTGACACGGTCGCGCAGGCTGGCCGGGGGCGTGCCTGGCCCGGTCCAGACGGTGCGGGTAATGTCGGTGGTGCCGTCCAGAAACTGCGCGCCCGAATCGATCAGATATACCTCGTCGGCCTCGATCCGCCGGTCGGTGGCGGGGCTGACGCGGTAATGAATGATGGCGCCGTTCGGGCCGGAGCCTGAAATGGCGGGGAAGCTCTCGCCCCTGAAATCCGCCAGTTCGGCGCGGAACGCGAAGAGTTGCGCCGCCGCCGACATCTCGGTCTGCCGGCCGGCCTGGCCATCCAGCCAATGCAGGAACCGGCACACCGCCACGGCGTCGCGCGCATGCGCGTCGCGCGCGCCCTGCTGCTCGACTGGGTTCTTGCACGCCTTGGGCAGAAGGCACGGATCGGCGCCGGCCACGACCTGCGCCCCCGCGTCGCGCAGGTGCTGGGCGAACCACATCGGCGAGCCCGCCGCATCCACCCGCACCTTCTTGCCGGCGAGCCGCGCCAGGGTGGCCGGCATGGCGGCGCGGTCCCAGAGGGCGACGGCGTTGCCGAGCCAATCGCGGGTGTCCGGCGGCAATTTGGCCGGATCCATGAACAGATCGCAGGCGGCATCGGCATGCACGACCACGAAGCCGAGGGCGAAGGGTGTGAACGGCACATCACTGCCGCGAATGTTCAGCAGCCAGGCGAGCGACGCCGGATCGGTGACGACGGCGGCATCCTGGCCCGCCTTGCGCAGCGCCGCCGCGACCTCCTCGCGCTTCTCCGCTGAGAAGCGGCCGGCATGGGCGACAGGGTACGGAGTGGCCGGATCCGTGGGCGGCGCCGGACGGTCGGGCCAAACGGCGTCGATCGGATTATGCGCCACCGCGACCATGGCAAGGCCGGCATCCAGGAACCGTTGCAGCCCTTCCTCGCTGATCAGCATCGGGTCGTAGCCGATCCGCGCTCCAGCCGGAGCATTGGCGGCAAGCCAGAGCGGCGGCGGCTCGTCGATGATGTGGCGGCGTTGCCACAAGGCGGGATCGGTCTGGGCGGCGAGTTGCAGCACGTAGCGGCCATCGGTGAACACGGCGGCACGGTCCGCCAGCACCACGGCGAGACCGGCGCTGCCGGAAAATCCGGTAAGCCATTGCAGGCGCTCGGCGCCGGGGGGAACGTATTCGCCGAGATGCTCGTCCGCCCTAGGCACGATGAAGCCATCGAGGCCGGCGCGAAGCAGCTCCGCGCGCAGGCGCGCCACCGGTGGAAGGCTCATGCCGGAATCATCCATGCTGGAGGGCGGTCACGCCACCGCTGTGGTGAAGCGGGAGGCGATAGGCGAGCACCCCTCGCAGATCGGCCGGAGTCGCGTCCGCCACGATCTCGCCGCCGCGCAGCACGATGACGCGATCGGCCAGCGCCAGCGCCTCCTCCTGGTCGTGGGAGACGAAGACGGTGGTGGTGTGCAACTGGTCGTGCAGTTGGCGCAACCAGGCACGCAGTTCCTCCCGCACCTGGCGGTCCAGCGCGCCGAAGGGCTCGTCCAGCAACAGGATGCGCGGCTCCACCGCCAAAGCGCGGGCCAGGGCGACGCGCTGGCGCTGGCCGCCGGAGAGCTGCGCCGGCAGCCGGGCGCCGAGGCCCTCCAGATGGACCATAGACAGCAGGCGCTCGACGGCGGCCCGGGTGTCCGCGCGGCTGCCGCGCGCCGCGCGGGGTCGCACGCGCAGCCCGAAGGCGATGTTTTCGAACACCGTCATGTGATTGAACAAGGCATAGCTTTTGAACACGAAGCCGATGGAGCGTTCGCCGGGGTGCAGCCCGTCGGCGGGCTTGCCATCGATGTGGATGCTGCCAGCGTCGGGATGATCAAGACCGGCGAGCAGGCGCAGCAGGGTGGTCTTGCCGGAGCCGGACGGGCCGAGGAGGGCGACGAAACTGCCAGTCTCGATCACCAGATCGATGCTCCGCAGCACCTTGGTGGGGCCGAAATTCCGGGACAGGCGGCACAGGCGGATCATCGCTGCACCGACACGGCCCTGGCGCCGCGCGCAACAACCCGTTCGCCATGCCATTCGAGCGCCATGCGCAAAAAGATGGTGACACAGGCCAACAGCGACAACAGCGACGCCATGGCAAAAGCCGCAGGCAGGCTGTAGCTGTTATAAAGATTCTCGATTTGCAGCGGCATCGTCATGGTGGCGCCGGTGATGCGGCCGGAAACCACTGAGACGGCGCCGAATTCGCCCATGGCGCGGGCGTTGCACAACAGCATGCCGGTCAGCAGCGCCCAGCGTATCTTCGGCAGAGTTACAAGCCGGAAGATCTGCCAGCCATTGGCCCCCAGGGTCAAGGCAGCCTCCTCCTCGGCAATGCCCTGGGCCTGCATCAACGGCATCACCTGGCGCGCGACCAGCGGCAGCGTGACGAAGATCGTGGCGATCACGATGCCGGGCAAGGCGAAGATCACAGGCACGCCGTGGTCGCGCAGGAACGGGCCGAACCAGCCTTGCAGGCCGAACAGCAGCACATAAAGCAACCCTGCCACCACCGGCGAGACAGCGAATGGCAGCTCGATTAGCGTTACCAGCAAAGCGCGGCCGGGAAAGCGGAAATGCACCAGGCACCAGGCGGCAGCGAGGCCGAAGACGGTGTTGAGCGGCACCACGATGGCGGCGACAAGCAAAGTGAGCCGGATCGCCGATTGCGCATCCGGATCCGCCAAGGCGGCCGCCGCGACATTCCAGCCCTGGGCCAGCGCGCCGGCGAAGATTACGATCAGCGGCATCACCAGCATCACGCCGATCACGGCGAGGGCGGCGAATACCAGCACCCAGCAGGCCCAGGCGGGCTCGCCGATGCCATCTCCGGCGCGGCCGGCTGCCATGGAGCGGCGCTCAGCCGGCATGTGTCACCGGATCGCCGGCCGCGGTCCAGCGCTGGGCCAGGTTGATCAGCAGCAACATGACCAGCGACAGCGCCAGCATGGCCGTGGCCAGCAAGGCCGCGCCGGGATAGTCGTACTGCTCGAGCTTGGAGACGATGAGCAACGGCACGATCTCCGATATCGCCGGGCGATTGCCGGCGATGAAGATGACCGAGCCATATTCCCCGACGCCGCGGGCGAAAGCCAGCGCGGCGCCGGTTAGCGCGGCCGGCACCAGTTGCGGCAGGATGACGCGCCAGAAGATCTGGCCAGGACGTGCGCCCAAAGTCAGCGCCGCCTCCTCCGCATCCCGGTCCAGATCGGCCAGCACCGGCTGGATGCTGCGCACCACGAAGGGCAGGCCGACAAACGCCAGCGCGACGGCGATGCCGGACGGGGTGAAGGCGACGGCGATGCCGAAATGCGCCAGGACCGCGCCGATCCAGCCATCATCCACATACAACGCGGTCAGCGCGATGCCGGCCACCGCGGTCGGCAAAGCGAAGGGCAGGTCGATCAGCGCATCGACCAGCCGCCGCGCGGGGAAGGGATAGCGCGTGAGCGCCCAGGCCAACAGTAGCCCGACCGGCAGATTGGCCAGGGCCGCGAGGAAGGAGATGCCGAAGCTGACGCGGAAGGCCGCCAGCGCCCGCGGATTGGCCAGGGTGGCGCCGATGGCCGCCCACGGCACGCGGCCCGCCTGGGCGAGCAGGCCCGCCAGCGGGATGACCACGATCAACGCCAGATACAGGCTGGTGAACCCCAGCGTGAGACCGAAGCCGGGCAACACGCTGCGCCGCCGCCGGGAGGACGACACGGCCGATACGCCGGAAGGGGATATGGGGGTCACGCGGTGGCCGCTATTTGCCGGGCTGGTAGATCTGGTCGAAAATGCCGCCATCCGCGAAATGCTCGGCCTGCACCTTGCGCCAGCCGCCGAACATCTCTTCGACGGTGAAGCTCGGCACGGCGGGGAAGAGCGTCGCGTATTTCGCCGCCACTGCCGGATCGCTCGGCCGGTAATAATGCCGGGCGATGATGTCCTGCCCCTGCGGCGAATACAGAAAATTCAGATAGGCCTCGGCCTGTCTGCGCGTGCCCCGTCGATCGACCACCTTGTCCACCACGGCCGCGACCGGCTCGGCCTTGATCGTCACCGACGGCACGACGATCTCGAGGCTGCCATGGCCGAGCATGTTCACCGCGAGATTTGCGTCGTCCTCCCAGGCCAACAGCACGTCGCCCTGGCGGCGCTGCGCGAAAGTGATGGTCGAGCCGCGAGCGCCGGCATCCAACACCGGAACATGCGCATAGAGCTGCCTGACGAAATCGCGCGCACGGGACTGGTCGCCGCGATTGGCGCGCAGCGCGTAGCCCCAGGCGGCGAGGTAGTTCCAGCGCGCGCCGCCCGAGGTTTTCGGGTTCGGGGTAATGACCGAGACGCCGGGACGGATCAGGTCCGGCCAATCCTTGACATGCTTCGGGTTGCCCTTGCGCACCACGAACAGGATGGTGGAGGTGTAGGGCCCGGCGTGATTTGGCAGCTTGTCTTGCCAGTCCGGCACGATCAGGCGGGCACGGTCGGCGATGGCGTCGATATCGGATTCCAGCGCCAGGGTAACGACGTCGGCGTCCAGCCCCTCGATCACCGCGCGGGCCTGCGCCCCGGAACCGCCATGCGACGAGCGGACATCGACGACCTCGCCGGTTTTCAGCTTCCAGTCGGCGGCGAAGGCCTTGTCGATATCGGCATAGAGTTCGCGGGTCGGGTCGTAGGAGACGTTCAGCAGTGTCGTCTCCGCGATGACGGGACGGGCCAGGGCTGCGACCATCAAGACGGTGCCGAGCAACAGACGCATGGAACGTCGTCCTCCGTGGCGAAACACTCGCAGCATCGGGCAAGGAGCCCCGGTCCTGCAAGCTGCGGCGAGTGAATTTTCCGGCATCCGCGGACCGGAAACGTAATTTGGAAGATCTACCAGAATTTCTTGTCACATAAGGCGGTTTCCCTTCCGAGCGCTAGCATCCCCGGCGAGGCCTAAAAACAAGGTTCGGCTCAAGCAATATGGCTTTGATGTGAAATCGCAGGGCCATAAAACTGCTCGCTAAAACAAATACGTAGAGCCTGATGGCTTCGCCCGCCAGACGCCATCATGCTCTAGGCAGAGCACGCGGATACCTTTCGGGTGCCGTCTTTTCGTCACATTCCTGATTTCGATAGCTCGTCGCCAATGTATGCATACAGCGCATATCTGGTGACGAGACTCGTCAGTTTTCCCTGGCAACAAAGGCATTATGTTGCATTGCACAACGATCGCGTGGCGAGGTGTAGGAAAGCACCGAGCCCGCCACGATCGAGGCATATCGAGGCATAAGGACTTACTCAGATGAACGCATTTGTCCCCAAGGAAGAAATCGCCATTCTGCGGCCGAACACCCTCTCGCATTATTTCAAGGATGACGCGATGTGGGCGCCGGCTCCGGAAAAGAAGCGCCTCGGCCTGTTCGGCCGTGTCGCCGGTCTGCTCCGGGCTATCGCCGAATTGCCGCGCCGCCAGGCCGTGATGAACGAGCTGAACATGCTGAGCGACCATGAGCTGAGCGATATCGGCCTGGTCCGCGGCGAGCTGAGCCGCGTGTTCGACTCAGGCTTCGTCGCGCAGCGCAACAGCGAACGCTACGCCGCCCGCGCCGCGGTTAACAGCTAAGCAACGGCACTCCCGTTATGGGCTAGAGCATGATGGCTTCTGGTAGGCGTACCCATCATGCTCTAGCTCTTTGTTTTGACAAGCAATTTTATGGCCCGGTGATTCTACCTCAAGCCATATTGCTCTAAAATGGCTTTCGCAGCACGAGGGTGGCCCAGCACCCCTCGCGCAGCGTGAAGTCGAGACGCAGTCCTTGTCGCCTGTGGGCAGCCAGAACCATCCGGATCTGGCTGTCCAGCAGGCCGGCGAGAATCGCGGTGCCGCCCGGCGCGAGCCGCCGTGCAAGACTGGCTGCCATCCGGCATAGCGGCCGCGCCAGGATATTGGCGAAGACCAGATCATAGGGTGCCGCGTGCCGGACCACCGGCGCCGTCCATCCATTGGCCAGGGCGAAGCGGGTTCGCCGCCCCAGCCCGTTCAGCGCGGCGTTTTCCGCGGCCACCCGCACCGACCATGGCTCGATATCCGTGCCCAACACCTTGCGATGCAGCAGGCTGGATGCCGCCATGGCGAGAATCCCCGAGCCCGTTCCAAGATCCAGGATCCGCGCCGGCTTGCGGTGTGCCACACGCTCGAAGGCGCGCATGCAGCCGCGGGTCGATCCATGTTCGCCGGAGCCGAAGGCGATGCCGGCATCCAACGTCAGCACCATCCGCCCCGCCGTGCCCGGCCCCGAGAGATGCGTGCCGCGCACGGCGAAACGGCGGCCGACCAGCTGTTCGGGGAAGGATTGATAGCTGCGCGCCAGCCAGCCCTCGGCCGGCGTCTCCTGGCGGGTCAGCACCGCCTCCACGCCCGTGACCAACGCCGCCAGGGCCAGCGCCGCGGCGAGCTGCGGCTCGGCCTCGCCCTGGTCCTTCACGCCTTCCAGCTGCCATAGGCCGCTATCCTCGTGGAGGAACATCCCGACCGTGCCGCAAGCCGCGAGCAGCGCCGCCTCGTAATGTTCCACCGCCTCGTCCGGCACAATGACGCTAACCGTCTCCAGCGCTGTGGCGTGGCGGCGCGGGCGGCCATGAGGTGTATCCAGGCGCATCAGGCACGCTCCACGAAACGATCCAGCACGCGCTTGCTGCCGGCCTTGTCGAAGGAAATATCGAGCTTGTCGTCCTCGGTCGCGGTGACGGTGCCGTGGCCGAATTTCTGGTGGAAGACACGCGCGCCCACGGGGATGGCGTCGGCGCGGGCGGCGCGGGGCAGCTGCTCCCAGGCCTCGATGGTGCGGGGCCTGCGGGCGGCCATCGGGAACTGGCCGACGAACGGGGCGTCCAGCATGCGGTCGCGCTGCAGCGAGGCGGAGCCGGCGCGTTCGACATGGGCGTCTGGCAGCTCGTCGATGAAGCGGCTGGGGATGCTGCTCTGCCAGTTGGCGTAGATGCGGCGATTGGCGGCGTGGCTGATGATGGCGCGGCGGCGGGCACGGGTGATGCCGACGTAAGCCAGCCGGCGCTCCTCCTCCAGGCCCTTGGCGCCGTTCTCGTCCATGGTGCGCTGGCTGGGGAACAGCCCCTCCTCCCAGCCCGGCAGGAACACCGTGTCGAATTCCAGGCCCTTGGCCGCGTGCAGGGTCATCAGGCTAACGCGGTCGCTCTCGGCCCGCTCCTCGTTCTCCATGACCAGGCTGACATGGTCGAGGAAGCCAGCCAGTGTCTCGAAATCGGCCAAAGCGCGAACCAGTTCCTTCAGGTTTTCCAGCCGGCCGGGCGCTTCGGCGGATTTGTCCTGCTTCCACATGTCGGTATAGCCGCTCTCGTCCAGCATAGTGGCGAGGGTGACGATGTGGCCGTCGCGCGCCAGCACTTCCCGCCAGCGCGCGAAGCCGGCCAGCAGATCCTTCACCCCGTCGCGCACCCGGCCGCGCAGGCCGCCATCCTCGACCAGCGAGGCAGCGGCGGCGGCGAGCGGGATGCCGCGCTCGCGGGCGCGTTGGTGCATGGAGCGCAGCGCCTGATCGCCCACGCCGCGGCGAGGCACGTTGACGATGCGCTCGAACGCCAGGTCGTCGGCGGGCTGGTGCAGCACGCGGGCATAGGCGATGGCGTCGCGGATTTCGGCGCGTTCGTAGAAGCGCAGGCCGCCGACGACGCGGTAGGGGATGCCCAGGGTGATCAGCCGCTCCTCGAAGGCGCGGGTCTGGAAGCCGGCGCGGACCAGCACGGCCATCTCGGCCAACGCGTGGCCATCGCGGCTGAGGGTTTCGATGCGGTCGCCGACCATGCGGCCTTCCTCGTCGGAATCCCACAGGCCGACAATGCTGACGCGCTCGGCGCTGGCATCCTGGGCGGCCTTCTCGTCGCCGGGGCGCAGCGTTTTGCCGAGGCGGCCCTCGTTATGGGTGATCAGGCCGGAGGCGGCGGCCAGGATCGGCGCTGTCGAGCGGTAATTGCGTTCCAGCCGCACGATGCGGGCGCCGGCGAAATCCTTCTCGAAGCGCAGTATGTTCTCTACCTCAGCACCGCGCCAGGAATAGATGGATTGGTCGTCGTCGCCGACGCAGCAGATGTTCTTCCGCTCCTGCGCCAGCAGGCGGAGCCAGAGATACTGGACCAGATTGGTGTCCTGGTATTCATCGACCAGGATGTAGCGGAACATGCGGTGGTACTGAGCAAGCACCTCAGGCTGGCTGCGCAGTATCTCGGTCATGTAGAGCAGGAGATCGCCGAAATCGGCGGCGTTCAGGGTGCGCAGCCGATCCTGGTACTGGGCGTAGAGCTTCTTGGCCCGGCCATTGGCGAAATCGCTGTCCTCGGCCGGGGTGATGCGCTCCGGCGTCAGGCCGCGATCCTTCCAGCGCTGGATCAGCCCCATCATCGCCTGCGGCACGAAGCGCTTCAGATCGACCTTCTCGGCATCCATCACCTGCTTCAGCAGGCGCATCTGGTCGTCCGCATCCAATATGTTGAAGCTGCTGGTCAGCCCGACCAGATCCGCATGCCGGCGCAGCATGCGTGCGCATAGCGCATGGAACGTGCCCAGCCAGAGACCCTCAGCAGGCCGGCCGAGAATGGCGGAAACCCGCTCGCGCATCTCCCGCGCCGCCTTGTTGGTGAAGGTGACGGCCAGCACCTGATTGGGGAAGGCACGACCGGTCAGCAGGATATGCGCGAAGCGCGTCGTCAGCACCCGGGTCTTGCCCGTGCCCGCGCCGGCCAGCACAAGCAGCGGGCCGTCGACGGTTTCGACGGCCTCGCGCTGTTCGGGATTCAGGCGGTAAAGGTAGTCGGTCATGTTCGGCGGCGATTCCATGGGCCAAGGGTGAGGATATAGAACGAGTGGCGAACGTCTCCAACCTGCGACGCGGTATCGCGTCGGGCGGGGCTGGGCTGGACCGGTTCTTCGCGGCTTCCGCGCGGCATGGCTCGCTGCTGCTGGCCGTGGGGATTTTTGGCGGGCTGCTGGTGCCGCCGCTCGCGCGGCTGCTGCATGGCGCCGTCTCGCCCACCGTGATCGGGCTGATGACGCTGGTGCTGCTGCGTGTGGATATCCCCGCGACCTTCGCCCTTCTGCGCCGGCCGGTCAGGCTGGCCGTGATCGTGGCGTTCCAGTTGCTGGTCTGCCCGGTGATCGCCTGGGCGGCGGTGCGGGCGCTGCATCTGGAGGCCGGCATTGGCGCCGGGGTGGTGATCTTCGCGACGGGCTGTGCCGCGACCTCGGGAGCCGCCTTCGCCCGACTGGTCGGGCTGGACCCGGAATTGACGCTGCTCGCGACATTGCTGACCACGGCGCTGGTGCCGGTAACGGCGCCGCCCGTGGCTTTCGCGCTGATGGGGGTGGATATGTCCATCGGCATGGGCGACTTCATGCTGCGGCTGGCGGTGGTGGTCGGGCTGCCGCTGTGCCTGTCGCTGCTCCTGCGCTGGGCGATCGGGCCAAAGCGGCTCGCGTCGCGCGGTCCCGCCATCGACGGCGCGGTAGTTTGGTTGGTGGTGCTGTACGGGTTCGGCGTGATGGACGGGCTGGGCGCGCGGCTGATGGCGGATCCAGGCTGGGTGGTGCGGGCGACGCTGGCGGCGTTCGGCGCGGATTTCGGGCTGAATGCAGTCACCTCCTTGGCCTTCGCCTGGATGGGCTGGCGGGCGGCCGCCTCGCTCGGGTTGATGAGCGGCAACCGCAACATGGCGTTGTATCTGGCGGTGCTGCCGGCCGGGGCCGACCCGCGGCTCGGCCTGTTCTTCGCGCTGTGCCAGTTCCCGCTGTTTCTCAGCCCGTTCCTGCTGCGGCCGGCCTATCGCCGCGTCAGGCGGCCGGCGCCGGCGTGATTTTGGGGCGCACGCCAAGGATATGGGCGATGGCGTAAGTCAGGTCCGGCCGGTTCAGCGTGTAGAAATGGAATTCGTCGATGCCGTTGGCCTGGAGCACGCGCACCTGCTCGGCGGCCATGACCACGGCGACCATGCGGCGGATTTCCGGGTCGTCTTCGGTGCCGGCGAACAGATTCGCCACCCAGTCCGGCACGCTCGCGCCGCAGATGGCCGAGAATTTGACGGCCTGGGCGAAGTTGGACACCGGCATGATGCCGGGCACGATCGGCGTGGTGATGCCCGCGGCGAGGCAGCGATCGATGAAGCGGAGGAACATTTCTGCCTCGAAGAAATAGTTGGTGATGGCGCGGGTGGCGCCAGCATCGAGCTTGCGCTTCAGATTGTCCAGATCGGCTTGCGGGCTGGCGGCCGTGGGATGTGTTTCGGGATAGGCGGCGACGGAGATTTCGAACGGGGCGATGCGGGCCAGGCCTTCCACCAAGTCGCTGGCGAAGCGATAGCCCTGGGGATGCGGGGCGTAGGGCGCGCCGCCCGGCATATCGCCGCGCAGGGCGACGATGTGGCGCACGCCGGCATCCCAATAAAGCCGCGCCACGTCATCCACCTCGCCGCGCGAGGCGCCGACGCAGGTGAGATGCGCGGCCGGCGTCAACGCGGTTTCGGCGACGATGCGGCTGACCGTGCTGTGGGTGCGTTCCTGCGTGCTGCCGCCGGCGCCATAGGTGACCGAGACGAATCGGGGCGCCAGCGGTTCAAGCCGGCGGATGCAGTTCCAGAGTTGCGCCTCCAGCACCTCGGTGCGCGGCGGCATGAATTCGAAGGACAGCAAAGGCGCGGGACGGCCGGGGTCGCGGGCCGGCAGGGCCCCGAATCGGGGACCGGTCAGCCAGCGTTCCAGCGGGGCCAGGGCCGGGGGCTGGGGGGTTGGCGCATGGTTCATATACCCTTTTAATGGCCGAACCGGGTATCGGTGCAAGTAGCTTCGGTCAGGCCAATCGACAGAAATCGTTCGTTCCCCCTGGTCGACCGGGTCATATGCCGCCATCTTCCTTGCTGTCATCTTCCTTGGGGTGCTGTCGCACGAGGATCAGCCTGCTTTCACTTTACCGGCCCAACGGGCTATGACTGTGCCGAACCTCACCCAGCCGCAACCGAGGACCGCCATGCGCCTTGTTCTCCCCACCAGCATCCTGGCCGCGACGCTGGTCCTTGCCACCGCCCTTGGCGGATGCGCGAAGCCGCCGCCGGCCAGCGACCCGGACGCGGTGGCGGATTTCAAGCAGACCAATGACCCGATGGAACCAACCAATCGGGTTTTCTTTGCCATCAACAATGGCCTCGACCGTGTGATCCTGCGGCCGTTGGCGGTGGCGTACCGCTACGCGGTGCCGCAGACGGTTCGGACACATACCCATAACTTCCTGAGCAACCTCGGCCAGCCGGTCACGTTGTTCGACGACATGCTGGCGACCAAGCCGCGCCGGGCCGGCGATTCGTTCATGCGGCTGCTGGTGAACACCACCATCGGGGTCGGCGGCATATTCGACGTGGCGAGCGGCTGGGGTTGGCCAGCCCATGACAGTGACGGCGGCATCACCCTCGCGCTGTGGGGACTTCCCGATGGTCCGTTCCTGTTCCTGCCCGTGCTCGGCCCGACCAACCCACGCGACGCGAGCGGATTCGGCGCGGACGTAGCGATGGACCCGCTGACGTGGATCGGCAACGGCACGACCGTGACGGCACTGGGCTTTGCGCGCTATGGTCTGTCCGCTGTGGACGCGCGGGAGCGTGTGCTGGACGATTTGGACAAGATCGAGGCTCAGGCGTTGGATCCGTATGCCACCCTGCGAAGCCTGGCGCGCCAGCGCCGCGCCTCCCAGATCGACGACGCCCGTAATGACAACCGGGCCACGGTTCCGGCCTGGTTTCCACAACCGGCTGCCCAGCCAAGCCCATGACCACGCCACACGCCACAGGACGGTGAATTTCCCGATGTTGACACGACGCGCCCTTCTCGCCACTGCCATCACTCTGGCATCGCTGCCGGTGTTGCCAATCCCGGGCATGGCGCAGACATCCGACCCGGCCGGCATGTTCGTCGACAAATTGCTGCACGACCTGACCGCGATCGTGAACAGCAACGGCCCGATGGCGCCGAAACAGATGGCGTTGGCGAAAATCGTCGATCGCGACGTGGATATCAACGACGTCGCCCGGTTCTGCCTGGGGCGCTTCTGGCGAACCGCGACGCCCGATCAGCAGCGCGACTACACCACCTTGTTCCACACCGTGCTGATGAAGAACATCACCGGGAAGGTTGGCGATTATCAGGGCGTTACCTTCACAGTGGGGCGCAGCCAGCAGCGCGAGGGCGCGACCGTCGTTTCATCCGAGGTGACCCGTCCCGGCAATCCGCCGAACAAGGTGGACTGGCTGATCAGCTCGTCCAGCGGTGGCCCCAAGATCATCGACGTGATCGCCGAGGGCACCAGCCTGCGGGTGACCCAACGCAGCGACTACGCATCCTATCTCAGCCGCAACAACGACAATGTCCAGGCGCTGATCAACGCCATGCGCCAGCAGATCAGTCAACCCGGCTGACCAAACCCCGCGAGCCCCGCCCGCCCGCGCCCCGGTTGCCCCGTGCTGAGCATCCGCACCGGCACGCTGGAAACCGCCTACACGGCGTATGGGCCGGTGGACGGGGCACCGGTGGTGCTGCTGCACGGATTCCCCGACGATATCCATGCCTGGGACGAGGTCGCACCCGCCCTGGGGACCGTAGGGTGCCGGGTTCTCGTGCCCTTCCTGCGCGGCTACGGACCCACCAGGTTTCTGTCGGACGCAACGCCACGCTCTGGCCAGCAGGCGGCGCTTGGGGCGGATCTGCGTGATTTCATGGATGCGCTTGGCGTCGCGCGGGCCGTGCTGGCCGGGTACGATTGGGGTGGGCGTGCCGCCTGCATAGTGGCGGCGCTGTGGCCGGAGCGGGTGCGGGCGCTGGTCTCGATCGGCGGCTACAACATCCAGGACATCGCCAGAGCAGCCAGTGAACCGGGTTCGGCCGCGGCCGAGCACCGATACTGGTATCAATGGTATTTGCACACCGAGCGGGGGCGGCTGGGGCTGGAGCGGAATCGGCGCGATCTGTGCCGGCTGATGTGGCGGCTATGGTCGCCAAACTGGCAGTTCGACGACGCCACCTTCAACGCCACGGCGCCCAGTTGGGACAATCCGGATTTCGTTGCCGTCTGCGTGCAATCCTATCGCCACCGCTATGGGCAGGCCGAGGGCGATCCGGCGCTGGAAGCGATCGAGCAGGCGCTGGCCGCCCAACCCGCCATCCGTGTTCCAACCATCGTAATGGAGGGCGCGGCCGATGGCGTCGCCTCCCCGGCGGCAATCGACCACACGGCCCATCGCTTCACCGGCTTCTATCAACACCGCATGGTCCCGGTTGCCGGCCATTTCCTCCCGCGCGAAGCGCCCGAAGCCGTCGTGACCGCAATCCGAACCTTGCTGGAACAAACAAACGGATAAGAGTTTTTTGCTTCTTTTCTGCAAAAAAAAGAAGGCCTTAAGAAGTTTGTTCGTTTTTGAAAAAAAGAACCAAAAAACTTTTATCCGTTGGTCTCGGTATCCGGCGGCGAGTGGCGGACGCTTTCGTAGACCAGAACGCGATGGCCGTCGCGTTCGTAGCTTTCCCATTCCACCATGCCGATGCTACCGAGCACCATGCGCGAGACGACGTTGCTCTCGCGCGCAAGGGCCAAGATGCGCGTCAGCCCGGCCCGGTCATGGCCGAAACGCAGGGCCGCGGCGGCGGCCTCGCTGGCATAGCCGTTGCCCTGCACGCCTGGCATCAGGGCGAAGCGAAGCGCGAAGCCACGGCCGTCCGGGCGCAGATGCAGGCCTGTCATGCCCAGGAACGCATCGGTCTCGCTCTCGCGGATGGTCCAGATGCCCATGCCGTGGCGGCCCCAGAAGCTGATGTCCTCCGCCAGTTCCTCGGCCACCTGGGCCGGGTTGCGCACGCCGCCCAACATCACGGCGAAGACACGCGGATCGGTCTTCAGCCGCGTGAGGTCGTCGAGATCGGCATAGCTCACCGGACGCAGGATCAGCCGTCCGGTCCGCACGACCCAGGACGCATTCATCGCCGATCCTTGTGGTGTCGCAGGCCCGCTCGCGCGGCCGAGTTCAGCGCTGCAGCGGGCGGTACTTGATGCGATGCGGCTCCACCGCGTCGGCGCCGAGGCGTCGTCGTTTATCCGCCTCGTAGTCCTGGAAGTTGCCCTCGAACCACTCCACGTGGCTGTCGCCCTCGAAAGCGAGGATATGCGTCGCAAGCCGGTCGAGGAACCAGCGGTCATGGCTGATGATGACGGCGCAGCCGGCGAATTCGGCCAAAGCCTCCTCCAGCGCCCGCAGCGTATCGACATCGAGGTCGTTGGTCGGTTCGTCCAGCAGAATGACGTTGCTTTCGGATTTCAGCATCTTGGCCAGATGCACCCGGTTGCGCTCGCCGCCCGAGAGAATGCCGACCTTCTTCTGCTGGTCCGAGCCTTTGAAGTTGAAGGCGCCGACATAGGCGCGCGAGGGCACGGCGCGCTTGCCGAGATAGATCACGTCGGTGCCGCCGCTGATCTCCTGCCAAACCGTTTTTTCCGGGTCCAGGCTCTCGCGGCTCTGGTCGACATAGCCGAGCTTCACGGTCTCGCCGATGGTCAGCTTCCCGGTATCGGGCTGGTCCTGGCCGGTGATCATACGGAACAGCGTGGTTTTGCCCGCACCGTTCGGGCCGATCACACCGACGATGCCGCCGGGCGGCAGCTTGAAGTCGAGCTCGTCGATCAGCAGCCGGTTGCCATAGGCCTTGCGCAGTTGCTCGGCCTCGATGACCGTACCGCCAAGGCGCGGGCCGGGGGGAATGACGATCTCGGCCAGGCCGGTCGCCATCTCCTGGCTCTTCGCCAGCATATCCTCGTATTTCTGAATGCGCGCCTTGCTTTTGGACTGGCGGGCGCGTGGCGAGGACTGGATCCATTCCTGCTCGGCGGCCAAGGCGCGGGACCGGGCGCTCTCCTCCTTCTCCTCCTGTTGCAGGCGCTTGCGCTTCTGCTCCAGCCACGAGGAATAATTGCCCTCGAACGGATAGCCGCGGCCGCGCTCGATCTCGAGGATCCAGTTGGTCACGTTCTCCAGGAAGTAGCGGTCATGGGTAACGACCAGTACGGTGCCGGCATAATCGCGCAGGGTCTTTTCCAGCCAGGCCACGCTTTCCGCGTCCAGATGGTTGGTCGGCTCGTCCAGCAGCAGCACATCGGGCTTTTCCAGCAGCAACCGGCACAGCGCCACGCGCCGGCGCTCGCCGCCCGACAGATTGGTGACGGGGCTGTCCGGCGGTGGGCAGCGCAGCGCGTCCAGCGCGATTTCCACGCGCCGCTCCAACTCCCAGCCATCCTCGGCGTCGATCTTCTCCTGCAGTTCCGCCTGCTCGGCCAGCAGCGCGTCCATCTTCGCGTCGTCCATCGGGTGGCCGAATTCCGCCGAAATGGCGTTGAAGCGGTCCAGCGCCGCGCGGAGCGGACCGAACGCCTCCTGCACGTTCTCCGATACGGTTTTGTCGGGGTTCAGATGCGGCTCCTGCGGCAGATAGCCGACGCGGGCGCCCTCGGCCGCCCAGGCCTCTCCGCCATATTCCGTCTCGATGCCCGCCATGATCTTCAGCAGGGTGGATTTGCCGGCGCCGTTCACGCCCAGCAAGCCGATCTTCACGCCGGGCAGGAAGGACAGGGTGATGCCCTTGAAGACCTCTCGCCCACCAGGGAAAGCCTTGGTCAGATCCTTCATCACATAGACATACTGATAGCTGGCCATGGCTGGCTCCTGCGGGCGGATGCGATTGCGGCGTGTTTTGCGCGCATCTTTTACGGGGGCGCGCGCGGCGGCGCAAATGGCGGCATGCGCCCGGCAGGACTCGAACCTGCGACCAAGCCGTTATGAGCGGCCCGCTCTAACCAACTGAGCTACAGGCGCATAGCCGCACCAACATTCCGCAGTCCGGGCCGGAGCGCAACCTCGGGTTTCGAAGACGGCCGTTGCATTTCCACGTGGACACTCCCGGGCCGATCGGCTACGCCGCGACCGGTCCGCCCGCAAGGAAGATTTGCATGAACGTCTCAAAGATCCCCGTCGGCAAGAACGCGCCCAGCGATATCAATGTGGTAATCGAAATCCCGCAAGGCTCGTCGGTGAAATATGAAATCGACAAGGAATCGGGGGCGGTGTTCGTCGATCGGTTCCTGTTCACTTCCATGGCCTACCCCGCCGCGTACGGGTTCGTGCCCGGCACCCTGGCTGAGGACGGCGACCCGGCAGATGCGCTGGTGCTGACCCCCTACCCCGTCGTGCCCGGCGCCGTGATCCGCGCCCGCCCGATCGGCATGCTGAACATGGAAGACGAGGCCGGGCGCGATACCAAGCTGATTTGCGTGCCGCACGACAAGATCCATACGCAATACGCCGAGATCACCGAAGTGGCCCAGTTGCCAGAGATCACGCGCAAGGCCATCGCGCATTTCTTCGAGACTTATAAGGACCTGGAGCCGGGTAAATGGGTGAAGGTGGCGGGCTGGGGCGACAGAGCCGACGCGGAAGCCGAGATCGTGCGGTCGATCCAGGCTGTTAAGGCGGCATAGAGCAAGATGGCGTGAGACCATGATGGCTGCTGACAGACGCAGGGATCATGGTCTAGCTCTTTGTTTTGGCGAACAATTTTTTAGCCCGGTGATTCCACCTCAGGCTATATTGCTCCAGAGCATGATGGCTTCTGGTAGGCGAAGCCAGCATGCTCTAGCTCTTTGTTTTGACGAGCAATTTTATGGCTCGGCGATTCGGCCTAAAGCCATATTGCTCTAAGCCATCGCTTTTACCGCGCGCAGCGGCGTACGTGTTGCGGGTTTCACCGAGTCCACCGCGCGCGCGAGGGCGCTCTGGGCTTTCTTCACTCGCCTCACCGCCTTTTCTCCTGTCAACTCCGCGATCACCGCTTCGTAGGCGGCGATATGCGCCGCCATGTCGAGATGTTCCTCCGCATGGCTGCGGGCGCCTTGACGCAGGCGGCGGTTCAGTTTGGAGTCTTCCAGCAATTCCAGGATGGTCTGGCTCAGCTGTTTTGGAGCGAGGCCAGGTATCAGCAGGCCGGTACGGCGGTGGGTGATGAATTCCCTCACCGGCTCCACGTCGGCCGCGACGATGGCGCAACCGACGGCCATCGCCTCGCGCAGCGACCAGGAGGGCACGAAGGGGTAGGTCAGGTAGATATGCGTATCCGAACGCTGCAGCAATTGCAGATAGGTCGGGTATGGCACCTGGCCCGGCAGCAGCACGCGGCTTTCGTCGTAGGTGCCTGCGAGTTCCTTCTGC
>DASXIW010000238.1:0-9298 GCA_036497785.1 Acetobacteraceae bacterium
CTAAGCAGTGGAGAGTCGCTGACCGATCCCGTCGTGATCGTGGTCGAGCCACGGCCGTCCCTCTTCGCGGTCATCGCGGAAAACTGCGATTTTCTACGCATTCGCGTCGAACGTCTCCCGCATGGCGCGGGCATCTGCCAATCCCTGCGCGACATGCAACCTATCGCGGTGTTGAGCGAGGCCGAGAATGTCGATTACCGCGTCTACGATCTGCTGATGTCGGTCGCGGAATACGATCCCGACCTGTCCGTCCTGATGGTGCTGAAGGACGACCCGGCGTTGCGCGGAGCGCTCGATGGAGCACGGGATCTCTGGCAGCTCACTGATGTCGTTCGCTCGCCACATCGCCCCGGCATCCGCGAACTGATCGATTTCCTGTTTCGCGCCGGCAGCAAAAGCGGCGCGCGCCGCTAGCGCCTGACGACTGCCGGCCGGCGAGCCATCATTTCTAACTCTTTGTTTCAGCAAAAAAATTCATCGCCAGGTGATTCCACCTCAGGCCATGTTGCTCTCCGGCGCGCCCCATGAAAGGACGTGGATGCCCGCCTTCACCGCCGCCTCCGCATCACGCGCTGCAGCTGTTTCCGTCACCGATACGTCAGTGCGTCTCCACATCAATCTGATTGGCAGCATGCAGGAGCGGGACGTCAATGGGCGGTCATTCCTGCCACGCAACCGCAAGACCAGGGCACTCCTCGCCATGCTTGCCCTGGCCGCCCCGCGCACCGTCCTGCGTCAGCATCTGGCGTCACTCCTTTGGAGTCACGCGACCGCAACCAGGCACGCGGATCGCTACGCCAATCCGTCTACGAGCTCCAGCATCTGCTCGAACCACTCGGCAGGGCCTTGCTGCGCGTTGACCGCCATCACCTGGGCTTGCAGCACGACGCGATCTCACTCGACACAAACCAGCCAGTGGCCGAACCGGAGCGACTGCTGGAGGATCTGGCCGGATTGGATCCCGCCTTCGATCACTGGCTGGATAAGGAGCGTCGACGCCTGCCGCGTCCCCTGATCGTCGCCGGCACCGCGACGCAAGTCGCCGCCACGCGCCGTGTCCGCGTCGGCGTGGCGCCGTTCGGCAGCCTGGACGGCGACGCCGAGGACGTACTTTCGCTTGGCCTGGCCAGCGAAATCATGACGGCGCTCACGCGCTTTCGCTGGATGTTCCTGGTCACCAGCCCATCGCTCGCCGCCACCACGCCAATGCGATACGAAAGTGACAGGCCGTGGCACTCGCTGGATCTCGATTTCGTTCTGGACGGCACCGTGCAACGCAGCCGCCACCGGGTTCGCGTCATGGTACGCCTATTGGATGCGCGTACGGCGGGCGAAGTGGTTTGGGCAGAACGTTTCGAACCGGATCTGACCGATTTCCTCACGCTTCAGGATGAAATCGCCGGAAGACCGTGGCGCGGCTCGATTCCGTGCTGATGCACCATGAATCCACGCGTAGCATCGACCGCCCCGCCAGCAGCCTGACGGCCTATGATCTGGTCCTGCGCGCAGTGCCGGCCATCCACGGGCTGGAGGAAACCTCATTCCAGGCCGCCGGGATTTTACTGGCTGAGGCAGTGTCGCGGGATCCCGATTATGCCGCGGGGCATGCCTGGTTTGCCTGCTGGCACGTCTTCCTCGCGCTGCAGGACTGGGCAGCCAACCCGGCCGCCACGCAGCAACGCGCCGCCGAGCACGCCGCGCGGGCGATGATGCTCGATCCCTCCGACGCACGCGGCTTGACCATCGCAGGCCATGTTCGGGCCTTCCTCAATCACGACCCCGAGGCGGCGGTCGAGCTGCATGGACGCGCCTTGGCGCTCAACCCCGATCTCCCGCTCGCCTGGGCGCTGTCCGGCCTCGCCTACACCTGTCTCGGCAAGCACGATGAAGCGATCCGTCGCATCTCCCGCGCCCGGCTACTCTCGCCATTCGATCCGCAGCGTTCCCTCGTCGACATGAGCCTCATGATCTCGCATCTGGCGCGCGGCGATGACGAGACGGCACTGGAGCTGGGCCGGCAGGCGCTGGTCCTGCAGCCATCGCTGAAGGCCACGTATAAGGGCATGCTGGCCGCCCTGGGCCATCTTGGCCGGAAGCAGGAGGCAGCGGCGCTGCACAGCAAGCTGCTTCAGCTGCATCTCGGATTTTGGGTGCGAGAGGCCCTGGCCCGCTCGCCGCTGCGCGCGGAGGACAATGCCCGCTATGCCGCCGGTCTGGGTCTGGCCGGGCTACGGGAATAATACGCCGCGCCGGCGCGCGCTCAGCGCTGGCGGGTAAGCGCGTCGAGCAAGGAACGGCGCACGTCTTCCGGCTGTTCGGCCAGCGCACGCCGCAGTGCCTGCAGCGTGCGGCGCATCCCATGCACCTGATCGACCAGCGACAAGACGACGGGCAAAGCATTCTCATCCACCGCCATGCCGATGCGCAAATCGCGGATCAGATGGATGCGGGCAATATCCCTATCGGCAAACATCCATTCCTCCGGCGTCGCGCCCTCCACGCGCACCCATCCGCGCGCGACCCAATCGCGCAGCTGCGGCGGCGGCAATTCGGGGAACAAGGCGATCACCGCCTCGAAACGCATCATGCTACCTCCCCCCGGCGCGCGGATCAAAGGGATGTTCGGGCTTCCACTGCGTCAGAAACTCGGCCAGCGCGGGCTCCGGCACCGGCGGTAGAACCAGTTTCAGCTCCACCACCTGGTTGCCCCCGGCAATTCCCCGCCCGGCCATGCGCAGTTTCGTGCCCGTCCCGGAATTCGGCGGAATGCGCAATCGGACCTTTCCCTTCAGGGTCGGCACTTCCAGCGTGGCGCCAAGCACCGCCTCCTGCAACGTCACCGGCAATTCCATCAACACGTCATCGCCGACGCGGCGAAACAGCTTGTGCGGCGCCACGTTGATTTCCACCAGCGCATCGCCCGGCGCCCCGCCGCCAAAGCCCGGGTGACCCTGCCCCTTCAGCCGCAGCACATGTCCGTCCCGCAGGCCGGGGGGAATGGTCACGTCCAGCACGCGGCCGTCCGGCAGCGTCAACCGGCGCACCGCGCCATTGGCGGCATCCAGGAAATCGACGGTCAGGCTGTAATGCGCGTCGGCCCCCTCGGTACTGAATCCGCCGCCCCGGAACCGGTCGCCGAACGCCGCCCCGAACAGATCCGCAAGATCTTCCGGGCTCGGCTGCTCATGGCTGGAATATCGGCCGGCCTGCGCGCCGGCATCGCGGTAGAAGGGTCGTTCCGGCGGGCGTTCATTGCCGGCGGCGTCGATCTCGCCCCGATCAAACCGCGCCCGCTTGTCGGGATCGGACAGGATGTCGTTGGCGGCGTTGATCGCCTTGAAGCGATCCAACGCTTCCGGCTTGTCGGGATTGAGATCGGGATGGTGGCGCTTAGCCAGCTTGCGATAGGCCGCGCGGATCGTCTCGTCCGAATCATCGCGTCGGACGCCGAGAATCTTGTAAGGATCATCCATGGTGCTTCCAGACATGGTGTCGCGAGGAGCCGATGGGAATAGAGCAGCATCGCGTTCGGTTGAATCAACCGCACGAAAAACCGCTCGCTAAAACAAACGGCTAAGGCGCGTCCGGCGCATCTGTCACCCCTGAACATGCTCTGGCGCACACACCTGAAGCAGCTATTCCGATACCATCACACGGCTGAACGGCACGCACCAAAAGGAAAACGCCGCCCGCATGTCGCGGGCGGCGTCCTATCCAGCATGCGCTCCAGCTAACCAGACCGCCGGGGCAGCGACCTTGGGCATAGACAGCACGGCCCCATCCTGGGCGCGGCGCACCACCACCTGCGACAGCCTCACCGCCGAGGCCGGCAGCGTCACGGAGAAGGCGCAGCGGCCACCGGCCAAGCCGGCATGGTCGAGGTCGGCGCGGTACCGGTTGGCCAGCACGCGGGCGACCATCTCGCCGTCCACCAGCACGTCCAGCTCCACCGGCGCGGCATCGGTAGCCTCGTCCATCACCCAGCCTTCAAGCATACCGCTCTCGAGCCGCTCGACATGGTCCTTGAGCGCGCCCTTCGCCACCACCGCCACCGGCAGGCCCCCGCGAACCGCCAGGCGGCGGCGGATCGCCTCGAGCTGATAGCCGTGCTCGACGCGCGGGGCAGAGAAGCCGCGCGGCATCTCGTCGGCGCCGAACATGTCGAAGTACTCGTCAGCATTGTCGAAGATCAGCCGGCTATCATCGTCCACGAAGGTCTCGGCGGGCGCGCCCTCGGCGAACACCACGTCATGCGCGTCGAGTTCAATATGCACATAGGACACCGGCTCCAGCGCGTCGCTGCGCAGCACGCTCACGCCGTTGATCAGGGCGGCGGCCGGCACGAACACGTCGTCGATGAACAGCCCGTGGATAGGGGAGACAATCAGATCGCGATGCGGCATGTTGTCGGGCAGGCGCCCTGGCGCACGATCACCGGGCGCAGCTGCGGGTTCGCGGCGATCTGCGCGGCGGTGTAGCTGCGGCGGCCGATCCACTTCACCGGCTTGGCAATGCCGCTGGCGGTGGCGAGCGCATCGCTGGAATTGATGGAGTCGAGCGACACGCTGAGCGACCAGGAATCCGTGGAGGGGCCCACCTCGACGACCTGCGATGCGCCAGTGCCCGCATTCGTGGTGGCGTCATCGAAGACAAACTCGAAGTCGGTCGGACCCAAAAAGAAAAAATTCTGGCCAGCGCCGCTGCCGAAACTCGCATCGTACGCGCCGGTCTCGCAAGGACGCAGCGTCAATGCCGGTCAACGTGAAATTGCCTGCTGTAATGGTGGTTGTATCGCCGCTCATATTGCTATCCCTCAAAGACTCGTTTGTTCGACGCGACGGAGCAACCGGCTAAAAATACGGATCTGCGACTCCAATGCGACTCCAATACGCTGGACTTATCGCATATAAAACATCTCGTACCGTGATAATTCAGCGGTGACAATCGAATCCCGCCACCAGGAATCGCCTGAAAACATGTCCCGGCCACCGGCCGGGACAACCGCGCCTAGCGTGTCCGGTACACGACAAATCCGGCAATCGCATCCAGCAACGCCTGCGGCTCGTCGGCCCGGATGGAATGGCTGCTATGTTCGAAGACCCGCAAGTCGGACCCAGGTATAAGCCGATGAATTTCCTCAGAAAATTCGGGCGCGCAAATCCAGTCATGCCGCCCGGCCAGGATCAGCGTCGGCGCCGTGATCGCCCCCAATTCGGGGCGCAGATCGTAGCTCAGCAAAAACCCGCCCGGCGCGAAGGCACGGTTCAGCGCTTCCGGTGTCAGGATGCCGCGCGTGCGCGACAGCGCGGCCGCGGCGGGATCATGGCGCCGCGAGTAAAGCGGACCCATAATTGTATAGTAATGTTGTAGCTTTTCTTCCGTATTCAGTTCACCCGCCCAAAGCTGCTCCACCACCAGGTTCTGCTCCGGCGTGCCGCGTTCGGCCACGATCTCACGGGCCCGGGCATTGAACCCCGCATGGGCCGCCGTCACCACCAGCACAAGATGCGACACGCTGGCCGGATAACGTGCGGCATGCGCCATCGCCACCATGCCGCCATAGCTGGTGCCGATGCTCACGATCGGCCCCAGCCCCAGATGCAGCCGCAGCGCCTCCATATCCTCGACATTCTCGTCCAGCGTGTACCGCGCCGGATCGCCCTTGGCCGAGCGGCCCTGTCCCCGATGGTCGAAATAGACCAGTTGCATCTTGTCCGAGAGCGGCGTCATGCCGGGCTTGAAGCCGCTATGGTCGCCGCCCGGGCCGCCGTGCAGCACAAACGCCACTGGCTTCTCGCGCATGCGCGGACCGTCCGGCACCAGGCCGGCGCCCTCGACGTCGAAATAGATCTCGGTATCACGTATGCGCGCACGCATGGATATGTCTCCTGCCCAGGTCGATCGCTACCAGCGTAACCGCTTGACGCCACCTCGTCTTCCCACCCAAGACTAGAAACAACCTCCGGGAGGAAAGAAAGGGGGGGGAGGGAACGGATCATGGATTTCGACCTCACCGAGGACCAGCAGGCGTTCCAGCAGACCGCCCGCGACTTCGCCCGCGAGAAATGGCTGCCACATGCCGGGCGCTGGGACGAGGAGCGCCATTTCCCCGCCGACGAACTGCGCGAAGCCGCTTCCCTCGGCTTTTCCGCCATGACCGTGGACGAGGCCCATGGCGGCGCCGGCCTCACCCGGCTGGACGCGGCCTTGGTCTTCGAGGAACTGGCCTATGCCGACCCCTCGACCGCGGCCTTCCTCAGCATCCACAACATGGTCGCCGGCATGATCGCCCGCTTCGGCAATGCGGAACAGCGCGCCCGCTTCCTGCCCGGCATCATCGCCGCCGACCAGTTCGTCAGCTATTGCCTCACCGAACCGGGCTCGGGCTCGGACGCAGCGGCGCTAAAAACCCGCGCAGTGGCGGAGGGCAATGCTCAGTACCGGGTGAACGGCGCCAAGGCGTTCATCTCCGGCGGCGGCATTGCCGATCTCTACGTGACGATGCTGCGCACCGGCGACGACACGTCGCGAGGCATTTCCTGCGTGGTCGTGGAAAAATCCACGCCCGGCCTGTCCTTCGGCCAGCCGGAACGCAAGCTGGGCTGGAACAGCCAGCCCACCAGCACCGTCATCTTCGCCGATTGCCTGGTCCCGGTGGCGAACCGGCTGGGTGCGGAGGGCGAGGGGTTCCGCTTCGCCATGGCGGGCCTGGATGGTGGGCGCGTCAACATCGCCGCCTGCTCGCTGGGCGGCGCCCGCGCCTGCCTGGAAGCGGCTCTCGCCTATGTGCAGGAACGCCGCGCCTTCGGGCGCAAACTGGCGGATTTCCAGGCGCTGCAATTCAAACTGGCGGACATGGCCACCGATCTGGAAGCCGCAAGGCTGATGGTCCACCGCGCCGCCGTGGCGCTCGACAAGGGCAGCGCGGACGCCACCATGCGCTGCGCCATGGCCAAACGCTATGCCACCGATATCTGCTTTCGTATCTGCGACGAGGCGCTGCAGCTGCATGGCGGCTACGGCTACATCAAGGACTACCAGATCGAGCGCTACCTTCGCGACCTGCGGGTGCACCGCATCCTGGAAGGCACCAACGAAATCATGCGGGTGATCATCGCCCGCAAATTGCTGGAGGCCGCATGAACATCGCCGTCATCGGGCTGGGCAACATGGGCGCTCCCATGGCCGCCAATCTGCTCAAGGCAGGCCACAACGTGGTCGGCTTCGATCTGGTAACCGCCGCCTTGCAGGCCCATGCCGGGGCAGGCGGCCAGGCCGCCGGATCGGCCGCCGAGGCCGTGGCCGAGGCGGATGCCGTCATCACCATGCTGCCCGCCGGGCAGCATGTGGCGGAGGTGTACGAAACCGCCATCCTGCCAGCGGCCAAACCCGGCACGCTGCTGATCGATTCCTCGACTATCGATGTCGAAACCGCCCGTCTGGTCGCTGGAAAGGCCGCCGAAGCCGGGTTCGACATGATGGACGCGCCGGTCTCCGGCGGCGTCGGCGGCGCCGTGGCCGGCACGCTCACCTTCATGGTGGGCGGCAGCGCCGCCGGCTTCGCCCGCGCCCTGCCGCTGCTTCAGGCCATGGGCAAAACCATCGTCCATGCCGGCGGCGCCGGAGCCGGGCAGGCCGCGAAAATCTGCAACAACATGATCCTGGGCATTTCCATGCTGGCGGTGTCGGAAGCCTTCGTGCTCGCCGACCGTCTGGGTCTGGACCGCCAGAAACTCTTCGACATCAGCGCCACCGCCTCCGGCCAGTGCTGGTCGCTCACAAATTACTGCCCGGTGCCCGGCCCAGTGCCCAGCTCACCTGCCAACCGCGACTACGCGCCCGGCTTCGCCGCCGCGCTCATGCTGAAAGATCTCGCTCTGTCGCAAGCCGCCGCCCAGGCCACCGGCGCGCCCACCCCGCTGGGCGCCCACGCCGCCCGGCTGTATCAGGCGCTCGCCGATGACGGGCAAGCCAGCCGGGATTTCTCCTATGCCTTCCCCTGGCTGTCCGGCAAGACGCGCGGGGAGATCGACTGATGCAAGCCGGCAGCTTCAAGGCGGCCCGCGACTTCCTGCTGACGCATCGCGCCGACTACGCCACCGCCTATGCCGAGTTCCGCTGGCCGGAACAGCCCAACTTCAACTGGGCGCTCGACTGGTTCGACGGCGAACTCGCGCGCGGCGAATTGCGCGACACGCCGGCGCTGATCGTCACCGGGGCAGGGGAGGCGCGCCTCACCTTCGCCGAACTCGCGGAAAGTTCCAGCCGTGTGGCCAGCGGCCTGCGCGCTCTGGGCGTGAAGCGGGGCGACCGCATCCTGGTCATGCTAGGCAATATCGCACCCCTGTGGGAGGTGATGCTGGCGGCGATGAAGCTCGGCGCCGTCGTCGTCCCGGCAACCACGCTGCTCACCGCCGAAGACCTCGCCGAACGCATCGCCCGCGCGGGTGTGCGCCTGATCGTCGCCACCGCCGGGGACGCCCCGAAGCTGGCGGGCCTCAAAACCATCGCCCGCATCACCGTAGGCGGCGCCCCGCCGGGCTGCACGGATTACGCCACCCTGCTCGCGGCCCCAGCCGATTTCGTGCCGCACGGCCCCGCCGCCGCCACCGATCCGCTGCTGCTTTATTTCACCTCCGGCACCACCGCCCGCCCGAAGCTGGTGCTGCACAGCCACGCCTCGTACCCGATCGGCCATCTCTCGACGATGTACTGGCTGGGATTGCTTCCCGGCGACATCCATCTGAACGTCTCCTCGCCAGGCTGGGCGAAACATGCCTGGAGCTGCCTGTTCGCCCCCTGGAATGCCGGTGCCGCCGTCTTCGTCGCCAACCAACCCCGCTTCAACGCCAGCGCGCTGCTGGACAGCATCGTCCGCCACGGCGTCACCACGCTCTGCGCTCCGCCCACCGTCTGGCGCATGCTGATCCAGGAAGACCTCGCGGCCCGGAAGACCTCCCTGCGCGAGCTTTGCGGCGCCGGCGAGCCGCTGAACCCCGAGGTGATCGAACAGGTCCGCGCCGCCTGGGGCCTGACCATACGCGACGGCTACGGCCAGACCGAAACCACCGCCCAGATCGGCAATTCCCCGGGCCAGTTGCTGAAACCCGGCTCGATGGGCCGCCCCTTGCCCGGCTACCGCATCCGCCTGCTCGACGCCGATCATAACGAGGCGGAAGAAGGTGCGCTCTGCCTCCCGCTCGATCCGCCCCCCGCCGCGCTCATGCAGGGCTACCAGAACGACGATGGCGGCCTCGCTCCGATCGACGGCGGCCACTACCGCACCGGCGACGTCGCC